>UQWE01000021.1 GCA_900544655.1 uncultured Coriobacteriaceae bacterium | reverse complement strand
CTGGCGCTGCTACGAGAGCTGTGGCTGAGGCTGCCACTAGGTCTGCTGTCACTGCCGCCAGCAGGGCGGCGAACATGATTTCCGGATTTGATGATGCGGGGTGTGGGGGCAACTTCCCGCACCCTGCTCTCGCGAGTGGGGGACAATGGCCTGCGTAAGCAATGCCGTCTGAGGGGGCAGCGTGACCCAGATCGACCACATCGAGGTGCGGGGTGCCCGCGTCCATAACCTGAAGAACGTCGACGTCGACATCCCGCTGGGCGAGCTCGTGGGCATCGCGGGCGTGTCGGGTTCCGGTAAGAGCTCGCTGGCGCTCGGCGTCCTCTATGCCGAGGGCTCGCGCCGCTACCTTGAGGCGCTCTCGACCTACACGCGCCGGCGTATCTTACAAGCGGGCAAGGCGAGCGTCGATGACGTGCGCTATGTGCCCGCGGCGCTCGCCCTCCACCAGCGACCTGCCGTACCTGGGGTTCGTTCGACGTTTGGTACGTCAAGCGAACTGCTCAACCAGCGGGATCCCACCAGCCGGCCCCTGCTCTTCTCGCGCGGGGGAAGCCATGTCTGCCCGCACTGCGGCGCCCACGTGCCGCCGTCGCTCAACGTTGCGGCCGAGCTGCCCATCGTCTGTCCCGAGTGTGGCGAGAGCTTCTTCGGCCCGGGTGCCGAGGACCTCGCGTTCAACAGCGGCGGAGCCTGCCCCGTCTGCAGCGGCACGGGCATCGTGCGCACCGTCAACCGCGCAGCGCTCGTCCCGGACGAGTCCAAGACCATCGACGAGGGTGCCGTGGTGGTGTGGGGATCCCTTATGTGGGACCTCATGAAGCAGGTCTGCGGTGCCATGGGCGTGCGCACGGACGTGCCGTTCTGCGAGCTCACGCCAGCGGAGCGCGAGATGGTCTTCGACGGCCCTGCCGAGAAGCGCCACATCCTCTATAAGTCCAAGAAGACCGACGACTTCGCTGAGCTTGACTTCACCTATTACAACGCCGTGCGCACAGTCGAGAACTCCCTTGCCAAGGCCAAGGACGAGAAGGGCCTCAAGCGCGTCGAGAAGTACCTCGTGGAGGCTCCCTGCCCGGAGTGCGGAGGAACGCGCCTGTCCGCCGCGGCGCGCGGACCCCTTGTGCGCGGCATCAACCTAGCCGATGCCACGCTCATGACGCTCACGGAGCTCGACGAGTGGGTGGCGGGCGTCCCGGAGAGCCTTCCCGCCGAGATGCACCCGATGGCGGCATCTATCTGCGATTCGTTCAATAGTACGGCACGCCGTCTGCTCGAGCTCGGCCTCGGCTATCTCTCGCTCGACCGCGCGGGCTTGACGCTCTCCACCGGCGAGCGCCAGCGCGTGCAGCTCGCGCGATCCGTGCGCAACCGCACCACGGGCGTGCTCTATGTGATGGACGAGCCCTCGATCGGCCTGCATCCCGCGAACGTCGATGGTCTTCTTGGCGTTATGCGCGACTTGATCGCTGACGGGAACTCCGTCGTGATGGTCGACCACGACACGAGGATCCTCGCCGCGGCGGACCATATCATCGAGATGGGTCCCGAGGCAGGCGCTGGTGGAGGTCGCGTGCTGGCGCAGGGAAGCGTGGCCGAGGTGGCCCGCGACCCGAAGTCGCTTATCGGCCCTTACCTCGTGGGCGAGAGCCGCGTCTCCGCGCGGGAGCAAGCGAGTGAGGACACCATGTTTGACCTGGGGCGTATTCACCTTGAGTCGAGTGGCCTCCACACGGTGAGGCCCTTCTCGGTGGACGTGCCGCGCGGCCGCCTCGTTGCCGTGACGGGCGTGTCGGGTTCTGGCAAGACCACGCTCGTGCTCGAGACGCTCATACCGGCGCTTGCGGCGGCCGCGGCAGGAGAGGCGCTTCCCGCCCACGTGACGGCGCTCGATGCCGAGGGAATCCGCCGAGCGAACCTCATCGACGCCACACCGATCGGCATCAATGTGCGCTCGACCGTCGCCACCTACAGCGGTGTGCTCGATGACCTGCGCCGTGTCTACGCGCGCACGGACGCCGCGCGCGAGCTCGGCCTCAAGGCTGGCGACTTCTCGTATAACACGGGAAGCCTCCGCTGTCCCACCTGCGACGGCACGGGCCAGATCTCTCTTGACGTGCAGTTCTTGCCGGATGTGGACATCGCTTGCCCAGATTGCCGTGGCCGTAGGTATGGCGACCGCGCTGCCGGTATTCGCAGGGCGGAGAAGGGCGCCGTTGGTGCCGGTCTCAGCCTGCCGGAACTCCTGGCGCTCTCTGTGGACGAGGCCCTGCCGCACGTCGCGGATATCAAGCGTGCCCACGAGAAGCTCCAGACCCTCCATGACCTGGGGCTGGGTTACCTCACGCTTGGCGAGGCGACGCCCGCCCTCTCTGGCGGGGAGGCCCAGCGCCTTAAGCTCGCGAGCGAGATGGGCCGTGGCCAGGAGGATGCCGTCTTCGTGTTTGACGAGCCCACGATTGGCCTGCACCCGTGCGACGTCGAGGTCCTTCTCGGCGTGTTCCAGCGCCTGGTGGAGCAGGGTGCCACGGTTGTGGTCATTGAGCATGACCTGGACTTTATTGCCAATGCGGACTATGTGATAGACATGGGTCCCGGAGGGGGCGAGCAGGGCGGCCGTATCGTCGCTTGCGGCACGCCTGGTGAGGTAGCGGCGAATCCGGTTAGCGTCACCGGACGCTATCTGCGAGCGTAGGTAAGAAAACGAGGCGCCACCCGCCGTTGGGTGACCTAGGCGCTTGCCTCGGTGTGCTCGGCCTCCCAGCTCGCCTGGCGCTCGCGGACATCGCCCATGGTGAGCGTGTCGCCGTGGCGCACGAACAGCACCGGGACGATTGCGAGCGCGGCAAAGTGGCGCCGCGCGAAGGTCTCGCAAAATCGACCGAATGGCGCGAGGGGGGACGTGTGGTTTTGTATTTCAGTGCGACGGGGAATAGCCGCCATGTCGCGGAGGCCATCGCCACACGCGTTGGCGACAGGGCCGTCTCGATTGAGTCATATAAGGACGAAAAGCACCCTTGCATTGCTGTTGACGACGCTTGTTACCTCGGGTTTATTTGCCCAACCTATTGCTGTGGCATGCCTGCGCCCGCGGTTGACTTCCTGGCGCGCGCGAGCTTCGACGTGCCTGCGAGCGCCTACGTCTTCACCGCCACGACGTTTGGCACGACCTCGGGTCAGACCACGCGCTTTGCGGCAGATCTGCTGCACGAGAAGGGCGTTGATGTTGGGGCGCAATTTGGCGTTCAAATGCCGGACACTTGGACGCCGATGTTTGACCTGTCAGACGGCGCTCGGGTTGCCGCGGTCAATGCCCGCGCGGACGAATGGATCGACAAGTGCGCCGATATGGTAGATGGTCGCGTCAAGGGTAGCCACGGGCTTCGCGCGGTACCCACCTTTGCCGCGAGGCTCTACTACCGCTTCGGCCTTCCAACCTGCGAGGACACGAGTAAGTTCACCGTTGACGCGGAGGCGTGCGTGGGCTGTGGCCTGTGTGCGAAGCATTGTCCCACGGACGCGATCAAGATGCGTGGCGGTATGCCCGCATGGGTGAAGCCGTCATGTGCCGCCTGCTTGCGTTGCCTACACAGCTGTCCCAAGTTTGCCATCCAGCGCGGCCATAAAACGCGAGCTCACGGCCAATATCGTCACCCGTAGAGTTGACAAAGGGACTGTCCCTTTGTCAACTCCCACTGGCCTGACCTCCGGGCAACCTGCAAAAGGGACTGTCCCTTTTGCAGGTGCGCTGTGCTCGCTAGAGGGCGTTGTTGCGAAGCCACTCGATGATGTCGCCGGACTCGTAGAGCGGCTTGCCATCGATGAAGAGACAGGGGACTTGGCGCTTGCCGCCGATGGCGATCAGCGTCTCCGCGGCACTTTCATCGGCCACGATGTCTCGCAGCGGTATGGTGATGTTGTTCTCGCTCATGAAGTTCATGACCTTGATGCAGTAGGGGCAAGTGGGCTTCATGAAGAGTTCGAGCTTGTGGGCCATGTTCATGGTGCTCCAATCATTGGGTTGGGACGGAAAGTCTACGGCTGATTATTCCCGCATCGCGGGCCATCATGTCGGGCGTTGACCGAAGCGGTGCACCGTGCCGTCCTCTCCCGAGCCGTTCCCCTATGTCCCTTCCACGCCATCGCGTACCCGCCATGCGAAGCGGGATAATCAACCACGAGAGTTATCCAGATTGCCCCAGAGAGAAGGAGCGTAATCATGCTCGGAGACTTCACCTACTACAACCCCACCAAGCTCATCTTCGGCAAGGATGCCATGACCTCCCTGACCGCGGAGCTCGAGAAGTACGGCAAGACCGTCCAGCTTGTATATGGCGGCGGCTCCATCAAGAAGAACGGCATATATGACCAGGTCATCGCCGCACTCGAGGCGGCGGGCAAGACCGTCGTCGAGGATGCTGGTGTCATGCCCAACCCCACTGCCCAGAAGCTTCGCGAGGGCGCGCGCATCGCTCGCGAGAACGACGTCGACTTCATCCTCGCGGTGGGTGGCGGCTCGTGCATCGATTACTCGAAGGCGGTCGCCGTCTCCAAGAACCTGTCCGTGGGCGAGGATCCCTGGGACGCCTACTACGCTCGCTCCGAGGAGCCCTCGCCGGATATGGACGTCGTGCCCGTGGGCTCCGTCCTCACCATGGTGGGCACCGGATCCGAGATGAATTGCGGATCGGTCATCACCAACCGTGAGTGCGGCATGAAGATTGGTCACGTCTACTCGGATGACCGCGTCTGGCCGCGTTTTGCCGTGTTGAACCCGGAGTTCACCTACAGCCTGCCGCGCTACCAGATGGTTGCCGGCATCTTCGATATCATGAGCCACATCTGCGAACAGTACTTCTCCGGCACGGATGACAACACGAGTGATTACCTGTCCGAGGGCCTCATGCGCAGTCTCATCGTTTCGAGCCGCGCGGCCGTGGCAAATCCCGAGGATTACGAGGCTCGCTCGAACATCATGTGGACGGCGACCTGGGCGCTCAACAGCCTCGTGGCTCGCGGCAAGACCGAGGACTGGGAGGTCCACATGATCGGCCATGCCGTGGGAGCCGTGACGGATGCCACGCATGGCATGGCGCTCGCCGCGGTGGCGCTGCCGTACTACCGCCTGATCATGCCCTACGGCCTCGAGAAGTTCGCGCGCTTTGCCGTCAACGTGTGGGGCGTCGATGCGTCCGGCAAGACGACGGAGGAGCTCGCCTCGGCCGGTCTTGCCGCCATGGAGACTTGGATGCGCGAGATCGGCTGCGTCATGAGCATCGGCGAGCTGGGCGCCAACGAGTCCAACCTCGATGCCATCGCCGACGCGACGTTCTTCATGGAGGGCGGCTATCACGTTCTCAATCGTGACGAGGTCCTCGACATCCTCCGCGCGAGCCTTGCCGCAAAGTAGCGAAAGCGGGCGGCGCCTCGGCGCCGTTGCCTGGCGCGTCACCAAACCTGCAAAACCTGCAAAAGGGACAGTCCCTTTTGCAGGTTCGTTACCCGTCCGAGAGTTGACAAAGGGACTGTCCCTTTGTCAACTCCGTGGCGCATATAATGGGGCGTTCGTGACTAGGCTGCAACGGAGACGAGGACCAACGTGATTTTGTCGCTGGCACCCATGGAAGGCGTGACGGGATACGCGTTTCGCAAGGCGCACGCTGAGTGCTTTGGCGATCTTGACCGCTACTACACGCCCTTCCTCGTTCCTCCCAGACTCGACCTCCCGTTCGCCAACCGTTACGCCAAGGAACTCTGCCAGGAGGGTGACGAGGCTCTTGAGGTGGTGCCCCAGCTCCTGACCAAGAACGCCGACGAGTTCGTTTGGGCGACGCAGCTTCTGTCGGAGATGGGTTATGCCGAGGTCAATTTCAATGTCGGATGTCCATCGGGAACCGTGGCCAACAAGGGCCGGGGCGCGGGCTTTCTGCGTGATCTCGCCTCCCTCGAGGCGTTTCTCCAGGATGTCTGCGTGAGGGCCGCGCTTCCCGTCTCCGTCAAGACGAGGATCGGCTTTGCCAACGACAACGAGTTCGAGGAGATTCTCGAGACGTACTGCCGCTGTCCCATTGCGGAACTCATCGTCCACCCGCGCGTGCGGGCGGACTTCTACGATGGCACTCCGCGTAGGAAAGCCTACGGCGAGGCGCTGGCGAAGGCGCCGTTTCCCGTTGCCTACAACGGAGACATCTTCAGCGCCGCGGACGTTGAGAGCCTGGTTGCCGCCTATCCGGAGACGCGCCATGTGATGCTCGGCAGGGGAGTCGTGGGCAACCCCGCTCTCCCGCGCATGATCAAGGGTGGCCCCGCAGCCACGGTCGATGAGCTCGAGCGCTTCCATGACGTGCTCTTCCATACGTATGAGGAGCGGATTGGCGGCAACGCGGTGTTCCGCATGAAGGAGTGGTGGTCCTACGCCAAGGAACTCTTCGTCAGCCCCATCTCCGTGCAGCGAGCGGTGAGAAAGCTGAAGCGTGTTGACGAGTACGAAGCCGCGGTGAGCAAGATCTTCCGCACGGAGGAGCTCGTGGCAAATGGGATTGGCTGGCAGGACGCTGGCGCGGGGAGAGTCGGAGAAGCCGCCGACACGCTGAGATGATTGGCTTGTCAGGTCGTGTTCGAGCTGGTAACGGGCCTGTCTGACGGAGCGGAGGAGTCACATGACCTCGAACGTCACCTCTCGAGAAGAGCTTCTTGAGGAGGCGTATCGCATCGCCGACGCCCAGGGTGTCTCGGCGCTTTCCGTCCGCTCCCTCGCTCGGGCGAGCCACGTGAGCGTCGGTACGATTTACAACCACTTCTCGTCTAAGGACGAGCTGACGACGGCAACCATCGAGCTCTACTTCAAGCGTGCCGTCTTTGACGAGTTCTGCACGCTGAATGCCGGCAAGGGCTTCGTCGACTACTGCGAGGACCTCTATGCGTCGCTGGCCAAACTGGTCGAGCGCTTCAGGGAGCGTTGGCTGCGCGGCGCCGCGGTGCTTTCCGCTTCCGAGAAAGCCGCTGCCCACCTGCGCGAGCGCGAGATTCTCGATCATGCGCTTCACGGGCTTGCCGAGGTGTTCGCGGCAGATTACGCCATAGTGACAAATTTGCCCGAGGGTCTTGATGCGATGGCCGTGAGCCGTTTCACGCTCGACAACATGCTTGCCGCGCTCCATGCTGATGCGGAGGAGTGCCCGGTGCTCTTCGGCCTTCTCCGCAGAGCGCTGTATGACGCGGCGGAATGAACAAGACGCGGTGGATGTTCATTTGCGGCGGTCTCACAATCTTTTTTGGCCGGCAGAGACAGACTCGCCGGTCCGAAATCGATTATGGGAGGCATTCAGAACTTATGAATCCACTGGTTATGGCGGCATCCACGGCAATCACGCTCGCTCTCGTCTTCTACACGATCGGCGTCTTTGGAGAGGCTCGCGCCGGCTCGCTGCAGAAGAAGCATCTCATCCTGTTTTGGATCGGTCTTGCGTGTGACACGACGGGCACGACCATCATGACTTCCATCGCGCGCTCCTCGCACGGCGCGGGTTCCCCGCTCCACGCGATTACCGGTGCGCTCGCCATCATCCTCATGCTCTTCCACGCCGTCTGGGCGACCCTCGTCCTTCTCCGTGGCGACGAGAAGAGCCGCGAGGGCTTCCACAAGCTCAGTGTTGGCGTGTGGCTGATCTGGCTCGTTCCGTATTGCGCCGGCCTGCTGGTCGGCATTCCCGCCGTTCATCTGAGTGATACCGCGACGCTGGCCGTCTCGGTGCTCGCGCCTACGGCGATCGGCGTGGTGCTTCGCGTGCGTCGCGGCGCTCGTGCCTAGGGTTGGCACTCATGACGATATGGCCTAGCGGCCTAACGAAAGAGGGGATGCCCGGGCACCCCCTCTTTCGTCTGTCTGATGGGAATTTGTCTAGCGGATGGCACGTCCGGCGACTGGCTCGTCCGGTGCGCGAACCGCCTAGCGGATGAAGTTAGTGGAGGGGCCACGCTCGGCATCTGGAGCTTCGATGCCAGCTGCCTTGCCCGCCTCTATGCAGCGCAGGATCCAGGCCATGTTGTGGGCGAGGTTGCGCATGGTGCGCAGACCTTCCTCGTCCTGGACGGCCTCGCCGGGCGTGCACCCATGGACGTTGTTCCAGTACGTGGAGGCCACGACCGGCATCTGGTTGATGGTGAAGTACTTGTTGAGCACGTCGAACGACGCGGTGGTGCCGCCGCGGCGGGCGACGGCGATGGCGGCTCCGGGCTTGTGGCAGAAGGCGTCCTTGCCCGCATAGAAGGCGCGGTCGAGGGCGCACAGGATGCGGCCCGAAGGATGCGCATAATAGACGGGCGTGCCAAAGACGAAGGCGTCTGACCCCTCGGCCTTCTCGATCAGCTCGTTTACGACGTCGTTATCGAACACGCAACGATTGTCGAGCTCGGAGCACTTGCCGCAGGCAATGCAGTCGTTGACGGGCTTGGTGCCGAGCCATAGCGTCTCGGTCTCTAGACCCTCCGCCTCGAGCGTGCGAGCAACCTCCGCGAGGGCTGTTGCGGTGTTGCCGTCTTTGCGCGAGCTTCCGTTGACAAGAAGAACCTTCATCTCGGACTCCTCCTAGGAAGTAAACCCTTACGCTGCCATGCTACAGCAGCGGAGCGAGCTCGTCGGCGTTGACGCCAGTGAGGGCCGATGGCGCCTTGCTCGAGGGATCCGGGCTTTGCTTCTTTGACCACTTGCAATGGCGCTCAGGGCTGCGATGCCGCGCCCGCTAGTTCTTCTCGGTCGCCCCGTTTTTAACCATGGAGATGACGATGCCAATGACGGCGGCGCATGCGGCGGGCAGGATCCAGCCGAGGCCGATGTCTGCGAGCGGCAGAGAGTCGAGAACTAACGGTGCACCCTTGAAGAAAGCGTCGCGGATGGACGTGACGACGCTCGCGACGGTTGTCACGCCGATGGCCCATGGCCAAACGAGCGGGAAGCGATCGCACGCGCGGTGCGCCATACCCATGAGGACGAGCAAGATCGAAACGGGATAGAGGGCGTTCAGCAGCGGTACGGAGAACGTCAGGATGGCATCGAGGCCAAAGTTCGAGACGAAGCAGGAGAAGATGGCGAAGCCGGCGGCCCAGATGCGATAGGTCGGGTTAGCCTGCTTGCCGTTCTCGTCGACACCGGTGCTCGCGGATCCGGTGAAATACTCGCAGAAGTAGGTGCCGCAGCAGCTGATGAGGCCAATGCACACGTTGAGGCAGGCAAGCAGGTAGATGGCGGCGATGATCACGGTGCCGGCAAAGCCAAAGTGCAGCGTGGCGGCGGCGGTGAGAATGACGGCGCCGTTGGTGGCGTCGGGCATGACGGAGCCGAAGGTCACGCCCACGAAGGCAAGGCCGCAGTAGACGAGGGCCATGAGCGCGCCCGCGACCACGCCGGCGCGGGAGACCTCGCGCATGATGCCGTGCGAATCGGTGACGCCGAGGGCCTGGATGTTCTCGGCGATGATGATGCCGAAGGTGAGGGACGCGAGCAAGTCCATCGTCTGGTAGCCCGCGAGGAAACCCTGGATGGGCGCAACGTTGTCATAGGGCGGCTGCGGCGCCTGGGCGGTGCCGGCCGGGGCGATGAGCGTGGATCCCACGACCATCACGAGCAGGACGATGAGCGCGGGGCCGGTGATACGGCCGAGCAGCTTCGTGAGCGCGCCGGGATGCATGGCGAGTCCGAAGGCGACGGCAAAGAACGCGATGGAGAAGACGAGACGCGTGGTATCGACGGAGACGCCCTCTGGGATCAGGGGGATAAGCATCTCGAACGCGGTCGAGCTGGTGCGGGGGATGGCCAGGCACGGGCCGATCGAGAGGTAGATCGCGGCGACGAAGACCTTCGAGAAGATGGGGTGGACGCGATCGGCGAGCTCGCGGGCGGTGCCCGCGAGTGCCACGGCTACGATGCCAAGGACGGGCAGCCCGATGCCCGCGATGAGGAATCCGATCATGGCGGGAACGCAATTGGTTCCCGCTTTGAGGGCCAGCGGCGAAGGCAGAATGAGGTTGCCGGCGCCGAAGAACATCGAGAAGAGGGTAATGCCCACGGCGAGCGACTGTCGGGGCGTAAGGGCAGTGTTCGTCTGGGTCCTATCCATGATGGCTCCAATGAGGCCGGCGCTAGAATTGCATCATTTTAGCAAGCGCTTGAATATTCGAGAGTCTGATTCTCAAATTGGATCACAGGGCTCTTTCCGGTGGGTGGCTACTTGCTGGCGCGCATATCCGGGCGGTTGTCCGACGACGCGCGCATCTGGGTGGTTTGCGACGGGCGTTGGGCTGCCGCAGACCGATGTGCTCGGGTCACTCCGCTTGCGTGGTGAATTCCACGCGGTCGAGTTGGGGCACGTTGAGGCGGATGAGCCTCTCGGTGGTCTCGCGAGAGCGTTCGTCAAGGGAGCCGTCCGTGACTACATGGGCGACGGTCTCACGCGTGACCTGCGGGTTTGCCATGTCGTCGGATGAGACGTCTACGCCGACCGAGTAGCTCTCGAAGCCCGGGAGAATGGCCTTGAGCTCGCGCGTCGTTTCCATGACGCCGTAGCCGTCCTCGATGCCCTTGCTCGCCGATTCAATCGAGCCCGCCGTGAATATGACGCAGGGGATGGCGAAGATGATGGTGCCCAGGACCACGTAGCGGCGGACCTTGCGCGAGAGGATATCTGAGACCCAGGCTTCCTCGGGGTCGATGACGCCGTCGTCGTTGAGGTCGCGATGGAGCGGGGCGCGCAGGGCGAGGAGCACGGCCTCGGCAGCGAGGGCGATGAAGATGACGTTGACGCCGAACTCATAGAGCGCCGCGAGGAAGAACGAGATGTCAACCATGGCAATGCCGTAGCCGGCGGCGCAAAGCGGCGGCATGAGAGCTGTTGCCACGGCAACGCCCGAGATGAGGGTCGCAGGCTCCTGGTTTCTCGAGTTGCCGAGGCCACCGGCGAAGCCGCCTGCGAGTGCTACGGCGAGGTCCCAGATGGTGGGCGTCGAGTTGTCGACCAGGGCGGCAGTTGTGGAGGCGATGGGCGAGAGCCTGAAATAGATGGTGGAGGTTACGAGGCAGAGTGCCATCTGCACGGCGAGGCCGAGGACTGCCTCGATCGTGAGACGGCGGTCAAGCGTGGCGATGCCATAGGCCATGGCGAGTACGGACCCCATGAGCGGGCAGATGAGCATGGCACCGACGATGGCTATGTCCGAGTCGGTGTCGAGACCGATGCAAGCTATGAGCATGGCGACGATGAGGATGCAGAGATGCGTGCCATCAAGGCGGGCACCATTCACGAAGCGCTTGCGGATGACGGCATAGGGCGCGCGGCCCTCGCGGATGTTAAACGTTTGCTTGAGGAAGCTGACCAGATGGGTGCGAAGCTCGATAAGGAGCTCGCGGATCTCGTCGCTGCGTGGCTGTTGCTCGGGTTCCATGCGCTGCCTCGGTCGAATTCGGGTTCTAAGGGGAGAGCCTTCCATGGGCATTCCCATATAAGGGTCACGGTAACGCCGGGCGCAATGGGTGACAAGGTGGCACTTGCCGGAGCCGCGCGGCAGTGGACGCCGGAACCGTGCTAGCGGTGCCTAACTCATTGGCTATGAACGATCGTTACGTATTGGCTACCATCAGTTCCTAAGTGAATCTGGTTGCTAGGAGGCTTTGTGGGTGGCATGACGATCAGACCCATAACCGCGGATGACGACGAGGCGATGGGCACCATCGCGCGCGACAACCTCGCGGCGGTCGGGCTCGACATTCCGGGTACCGCCTTCCTCGACCCCGAGATCATGCACCTGAGCGGCTTCTACGACGAAGACCCTGCGCGCCGCCGTTACTACGTTGCCGTTGATGGCGACGGGCGTGTGCTCGGCGGCTGTGGTCTGGCCGAGTTCTTGCCCCTCGAGGGCACGGCTGAGTTGCAGAAGCTTTATCTGGCAGACGAGGCAAAGGGCCATGGTTTGGGTACGCGCCTCGTTGGGCTGGTTGAAGAGGCCGCCCGTGAGCTAGGCTACAGGTCTCTGTATCTCGAGACCCATTCGAAGCTTAAGGCGGCGATCAACCTTTACGAGAAGCTTGGCTATCGCGCTATCGATCCGGTCAGTCCCGGGCACGTTGCGATGGACCACTTTTTTATCAAAGACCTGTAGCTGCGGGTTTGGTTGGCAGCTGCGCCGCCGCGTCGCCGGCTCCGAGTCGCGCCGCCGTGCTGATGCGCAAGCACCGTGGCCCCGAATCGTCCCGTCGCTATGCTGATGCGCATTCACCGTGGGTCCCGAATCGTCCCGTCGTCATGCTGGCGCGCCAGCACCGTATTGATTCCGTTTCTTGAATAACCGGAGGAATTATCGTGTCGTCAGACTTCTTTGACCTTCTCTATAACGGCTATACCGGCGAGTACCAGCTGATGAGCTCGCTCTATCGCAATGGTCTCGATGCGCTGCGCCCCCCGGCGGACATGGGCATCGACGTCGTCTCCCTTAACCTCAAGCAGCAGCTTGAGCATCCTGGTGTGGAGCCGGAAACGTTCTTCTTCCAGGTCAAGACCGCCGTCACGGACGTCTGCGAGGTGGAGGGCCAGCACGGAGCCATCACCACGGTGACGTTCAAGCTCAAGGAGTCCGAGGTTGATCTGCTTGCTCAAGGACGTGAACGCGCGCTCTTTTGCTATGTGTACAACAGCAGGGCGGGCACCCTCACGGATGCGTTCGAGACCCCGTTCATGTGCTTCTGGATGGACGGAGAGCGCCTCGAGACCCTTCGTCGCGCCGGCGCCTTCTATCGCCAGGAGGGCGACACGAAGCTGACGCTTGCCTGCCAGCTTCGTAAGCCCAAGCATGAGTTTGGCCACTGGTATGCTCTTGTGGTCAACTCTGATGGTGGTCAGGTCGACGGTGGCTACCTGGGGGTTGTTGGCGGCTCGGGCAATCACGCCAGCGATGGGGCGGACCACTACAGCGTGTCCGGCTATCTCGATTACGCCCGTCGTGCCGCCGGGGCGAACGCTGGCGAGGAATAGCATTTGAGGAAGATGTCCCGTTCGCCTGATGGGGTGATAACCGCACTTGCCTGACGAGCCGATTCGCCTCACGTGAAGATACTGGGGCGAACGGGCGCGTTGCGGGTGCCGCGCGGCATTCGGCACGCCGTTATCCCTGCTTCTCGCTACAATGTTCGAGTCAAAACCGCACGATGAAGGAACAATTGCATGTCTTTCCTTGAAGACCAGATTTCCTCGCGCCGCACGTTCGCGATCATCTCGCACCCGGACGCCGGCAAGACCACCCTTACCGAGAAGCTCCTCCTGTACACCGGCAGCATTCAGACCGCCGGTTCGGTCAAGGGCAAGAGCAGTTCGAAGCACGCGGTCTCCGACTGGATGGACATCGAGAAGGAACGCGGCATTTCCGTCACCTCTTCGGTGCTCCAGTTCACCTATGAGGGCCACTGCGTCAACATCCTCGACACCCCTGGCCACCAGGACTTCTCCGAGGACACCTATCGAACCCTCATGGCGGCAGACGCTGCGGTCATGGTCATCGACGGCGCGAAGGGCGTCGAGGCCCAGACCAAGAAGTTGTTCAAGGTCTGCACGCTGCGGCACATCCCCATTTTCACCTTCGTCAACAAGCTCGACCATGACGCGCGCGATCCCTTTGAGCTCATGGAGGAGATCGAGAACGTTCTCGGCATCAACACGTATCCCATGAACTGGCCCATCGGTAGTGGCCGCAACTTCCGCGGCGTCTTCGATCGCCAGACCCGTCACGTCATCGCCTTTGAGGGCGAGGGCCGCGCCAACGCCACCAAGAAGGTCGCAGAGATCGAGGCCGAGCTCGGCGATCCCTCCATGGACGAGCTGATTGGCGATGAGAACCATCGTGCTCTGATGGATGACATCGAGCTCCTCGACGGCGCCGGTGACGAGCTTGATCTCGATGCCGTCGCTTGTGGCAAGCTGTCGCCTGCGTTCTTTGGCTCTGCCCTCACCAACTTTGGCGTCGAGCCGTTCCTTAAGGAATTCCTGCGCCTTACCTCGGCTCCGCGTGCCTATACGGATTGCCTTACGGGCGAGCCCGTGCCTCCCACGCGTGATGACTTCAGCGGTTTCGTGTTCAAGATCCAGGCGAACATGGACAAGAACCACCGCGACCGTATCGCCTTCGTGCGCATTTGCTCGGGTAAGTTCGAGCGCGGCATGACCGCCTACCACGTGCAGGGCGAGCGCTCGCTCAAGCTCGCCACGGGTACGTCGATGATGGCCGATGACCGTGCCATCGTGGACGAGGCCTATGCCGGCGATATCGTCGGACTGTTTGACCCGGGCATCTTCTCCATTGGCGACACGGTGTGCACCGGTAAGCCTCCCGTGCGCTTCTCCGGCATCCCCACCTTCTCGCCCGAGCACTTCGCGCGCATTTCGCAGGTCGACACTCTCAAGCGCAAGCAGTTCGTGAAGGGCATGGAGGAGCTCGCCCAGGAGGGCGCTATCCAGATCTTCCGCGAGCTTGGCGCCGGCATGGAGAGCGTCATCGTCGGCGTTGTGGGCGTGCTGCAGTTCGAGGTCCTCGAGCAGCGCCTCAAGAGCGAGTATCACGTCGAGGTCTATCGTCAGGCCCTTCCGTATCAGATGCTTCGCTGGATTGATGGCGATATGGACGAGAAGGCCGTCCGCGCCCTCAACCTCACGCGCGACACCTGCCGCGTCGAGGACATGCGCGGGGGCAAGCTGCTGCTCTTCACGAGCCAGTGGAACCTTGACTATGCCGTGGACCACAACGAGGGCCTCACGCTCAATGAGTTTGGCAACGTTACGTTCTAGCTCGGCGGAGTTGCCAAGGGCACTGCCCTGCGTGCTCGCCTTGAACTGGGCACCGCTCGATGGGGGCGAGCCTGGGGTGGCGCGGAGCGAGGGCCCGGCGCGAATCGCCCGCGCAAGCGGGCCGGTGCGACGTTGATTTCCGATGAGGCGGTGGCTGCGCGCTTTAGCCGGCCACCGCTTTGCTTCAAGGCTTTAGTCTGCTGGGCGCGCAGCGGCCAGCTCTAAACCACCCGCTATG
>UQWE01000020.1 GCA_900544655.1 uncultured Coriobacteriaceae bacterium | reverse complement strand
GAGTCTGGGCGCAGAAGAGCACGGCGCTGTTGTCCGCCAGTCCCTCGTTCACAGATTCCATGCCTGCGACGGAAGCCGTCGCGGGGCGCACCTCGTTACCAAACGCCTGGTCCCACCACGCCTCGCCCACGTCGCCAACGCTGCCATCGGCGCGCGCGATGACGGGAAGACCCTCCATCTTCGCTGCACCGAGGCGCTCCTGGAGAACGCTGGCAACGCCCTTGGCACGCGCAGCCATGCGCTCGGCGAAGGTGATCTTGCGGACGTAGTCCTCGGCAACGTCTGCGTAGTCGACGGTATCCGAGCCCTTCAGCCAGGAATCCCAAGCGGCGTCCGTCTCGGCATCGTTCATCGTGCCGTAGTGCGAGGGGACGGTGTAGTGGGTCTCCTTCTGCCTCTGCCCAGCGGTGGCCTCGGTGGACGCGGGGGCGACGTGGTTGCTTGTGACGGGCGTGGCAGTTTCACCCTTAGACGCGGCCGCGTCCGCGTGCGGAGCGGGCTGGACGCGGATGTTGCCCGTCTGCTCCCAAGAGCCGGTCATGCCACGCTGCGTGCTGCGCACGGCATGGCGAGGCTGGTGCTCGGATGCGACAGCCGCCGGGGTCTCCCCGGCGCCGCCGGACGAGAGAGCCCCGGTGGCATCTTGACCAGACATATCCCAAGCGGAGGGAGCTGCCTGACCATTAGCCCCCCGCATACGACCCGCAGAGTCAACGGCAGCCCGGCGGCGCGTCTCCGCCATGCGCGTGACTACGAGGGAGGTACCGCTGGCGATAACCGCACCGGCGACGCATCCGGCAGCGAAGCTAAGGCCGGGATCGATCCTGGAGACGTCTTGGCCCAGAACCGTAAGCGCATTGGCACACGTGGGGGTCGCCCACGCAGCAACGCCGGCCAGACCGGCACAAATGGCAGGGCTCGCGTGCCTGCTCGTCATGACCAAACGCCTCCCTCGCAGAGGCGACGGCGCACGCAGATTGTCCACTGGATTGCGACGACGGGCCCACCAGGCATCTGGCGGCCAATCGGGCAACGGCTTGGTGTGTTTGGTCTGCGTGTACCGTCGCTCGAACAATTACTCCTCATGGTGCATAGGCACCTCGTGGCGCGAAGGCTGCTTTTTGCAGCACATGGGCACCATCAGAATGACTATACATCAGCAAGTCATTATAGCGCGGGGGAATGCGCCCCAGACAATGAATCCTTGGAGGGGTAAGCCGCGGACGCGCCCGCAGACGCCACGAACAGCAAAACGGTCGCGCTGGCGCATTCAACGCCAACGCGACCGCATGTCGCTCGATTCAGTCGGCGTACGTCCGGGGAATGCCACGCCCCAGCACGACAAGCCGCTACAGCGCGTCGACGTACTCCGACTGCTGGGCCTTCTTGGCCGAGCGGATGAGGAACTCCTCGTTCGTCGCCGTGGCGCGGAGGCTCTTGACGAGAGAGGCCTCGGCACGCTCGATGTTGTTCATGTTCGCAAGGATGCGGCGGAGGCCCCAGACGAACGGCTGGAGATCCGCGTCGATGAGCAGGTCCTCGTTGCGCGTGCCGGAGGCAACCGGATCGATTGCCGGGAAGATGCGCTTGTCGGCGAGCTCGCGGTCGAGCTTGAGCTCCATGTTGCCGGTTCCCTTGAACTCCTCGAAGATGACCTCGTCCATCTTGGAGCCAGTCTCGACGAGGGCGGAGGCGAGGATGGTCAGGGAGCCGCCGTTCTCGATGTTGCGCGCCGCGCCGAGGAACTTCTTGGGCGGATAGAGCGCCGCGGAATCGACGCCACCGGACAGGATACGGCCGCTTGCGGGAGCGGCGAGGTTGTAGGCGCGGGCAAGGCGCGTGATGGAGTCGAGGACGACCACGACGTCGCGGCCCATCTCGACCAGACGCTTCGCGCGCTCGATTACGAGCTCGGAGACCATGGTGTGGTTCTCGGCAGGCATGTCGAACGTCGAGGCGACGACATCGCCCCTGATGGAGCGCTGCATGTCGGTGACCTCTTCGGGGCGCTCGTCGACAAGCAGGCAGATGAGATAGACCTCAGGGTTGTTGGCGGCGATGGACTCGCAGATGCGTTTGAGCACCGTGGTCTTGCCGGCCTTGGGCGGACTCACGATCAGGCCGCGCTGACCCTTGCCGATGGGAGCCACGAGGTCAATGGCGCGACCGGTTATGGAATCACGGCCGTGTTCCATGCGAAGACGCTCATTGGGGTAGACGGGCGTGAGGTCGCGGAAGCGCGGGCGCGAGCGGACAAGCTCGGGCTCGAGGCCATTGACCGTGGCGATCTTGTAAAGCGCGGGATACTTGTCGTTGGGGCGGCTCGGGCGAACGGTTCCCTCGATCCAGTCGCCGCGGCGAAGGCCCATGTGCTTGATCATCTGCTGGGGAACGAAGGCGTCGTCATCACCGGCCATGTAGTTGCCGGTGCGAACGAAGCCATAGCCCTCGCCCGTGATGTCAAGCACGCCAGCGACGTCGTGGAAGCCCTCGGCACGCGCGGCGGCAACGTAGACCGCCTCTACAAGCTGGGCCTTGCGGATACCCACGTACTCAACGCCGAGGTTAACCGCCTCGCGACGCAGCTCCGCCACGAGCATGGAGGCGGCACGCTCGCGAGAGAGCGTGGGGCCGCCGTTGTTGTTGCCCGCGTAGTTGCCGTTGTTGTTGTGACGGTTACGACGACGGTTGTTGCCGCCATTGTTGTTCTGGAACTGGCGCTGGCCTTGTGCGTTCTGTTTGTCAGCACCGCGGCCCGGGCGAACGTCGCGACGGTCGCGCTGATAGCCGCGCTCCTGCCTGTCGGCGTTCTGGCCACTTGCCTGCGAAGAGGCGTTCTGGCCTCCCTCGGACGCAGGGGCAAAAGCCTGGTCGCGGTCCTTGCGGGCGCGCGAGCGACGACGCTTGAACGTCCCTTCGTCACCGGCGGCGTCGGCTTTGGGGGCGACATCCGCCTTGGGAGTGACGGGCGCCTTCTGCGCGGCGTCGGCCTTAGGTGCGTCATCAGACCTGGCGGCGCGGGCCTTGAGCGCGGCCTGGGTCTTGGATGGCGCCTCGCCCTTGGCTGGATCGGCTTTGGGGGCGCGGGCCTTGGGGGCGTCAGCCCTCGGGGCGGTATCAGTCGTCTGAGCGGCAGGGGCCTTAGCAGCAGCGTCGCCCTTAGACGATGCGGAAGCCTCCTGGACGGCATCGGCCTTGCGCGCGCGGGGACGGCGGCGCTTTGGTGCCTGCGGAATCTCGTTGTTCTCTTCTGTCACGTGGGTGACCCTTCGAATCGGGCGAACTCGTCGCCTCCCACCCCACGCTGCTAACGCGGCATTGTCCTGCGAAAGTAGAGCCTGAGGTTGGGGAAATAGTGGGCGCCGCAAAAGCGCGGCACAATGTAGGCCTAAAGGCCCTATTAGTCCGACTATAACACTCGCCACAGTATCATGCGAGCAAAACGATACTTCACCGGTGTCCGGCATTAGTTCGCGTCCAAGCGATGCGATCGGTACCCAAACAAAGGCGCCCGCCGGGACAACTCCCAGCAGGCGCCAAGCGATCCATCTAGCGAGCGTCACCCGCTACATGCGCTCCGGAGCGGAGACGCCAATGAGCGAGAGCGTGAGCGCGAGCACGCGGCGAGCGGCGTCGCACGCGGCGAGGCGGGCCTTCGAGACGGCCTCGTCAACCGGACGGCCCTCGCTCGGCAGCACCTGGCAGGCGGTATAGAACGAGTGGAAGCTACCAGCGAGCTCCTGCGCGTAGTGCGTGAGGCGGAACGGCGCGCGATCACGAGCGCAGCTCTCGACCAGGTCGCCAAACTCGCCGAGCTTACGCGCGAGGGCGGCCTCGGTGGGATCGGTGAGGACGGAGAGGTCGCAGTCGACCGGGCAGGCGCGAGAGGCAATCTCGTCCATGCCGAGTTCGGCGGCCTCCTCGGCAGTGACGCCGGCGGCGCGGCGCAGGATCGAGCAGATACGGGCGTGGGCGTACTGAACGTAATAGACCGGGTTGGTGTTGTCCTGGCGCTTCACGGCCTCGATGTCGAAGTCGATCATCTGGTTGGAGCTCTTGGAGACGAGCGTGAAGCGCGTGGCGTCAGCGCCCACCTCGTCGAGCAGCTCACGCAGCGGGACCATCGTGCCCTTACGCTTGCTCATCCTGACGGGCTGACCGTTGCGCAGCAGGTTCACGAGCTGACCGAGAAGGACCTCGAACTTGCCCTCATAACCGAGGGCGTCGGTCGCGGCGCGCACGCGGGCGATGTAGCCGTGGTGGTCAGCGCCCCAGACGTCAATGACGTGGTCGACGCGCTCATATTTGTTCCAGTGGTAGGCGACGTCGGAGGCGAAGTAGGTGTAGGCACCGTCAGCCTTCACGAGGACGCGGTCCTTGTCGTCGCCAAAGTCAGTGGAGCGGAACCAGAGGGCATCGTCCTTCTCGTAGAGATAGCCCTGCTCGCGCAGGCGGGCGAAGGCGCGGTCGACGGCGCTCGTGCCGCTCGCGCCCTTCTCGTACAGGGAGCGCTCGCTGAACCACACGTCAAAGCTGGTGCGCATGTCATCGCAGGTCTGGCGGATGTCCTCGAGCATGAGCTTGTAACCGCGCTCGCGGAAGGAAATCATGCGCTCAGAGGCGCCAGCATCGACCCAGCGGGTGCCGTCGGCCTCCATGAAGTGGGCGGCGAGGTCGATGATGTAGTCTCCGCCGTAGGAGTCAGCGCCGAGGGACTCGCGGAAGGCATCCATGTAGGGATGGCTCTCGGGGTGCTCGTCGGCCTCGTCAGAGACGAAGGCAGCCCAGTCGGCGATGAGGGCCTCGTGGGCGGCGTGGGCGTCGATGCCCTTCTCGTCCATGATCTGGGCGAGCTGGAGATAGCGCGCGGACACCGAGTTGCCAAAGGTGTTCATCTGGTTGCCGTGGTCATTCACGTAGTACTCGCGCTCGACCTCGTAACCGGCGTGGTCGAGAACGCGGGCGAGGGAGTCGCCGAGCGCGGCCCAACGGCCGTGGCCGATGTGCAGCGGACCAACGGGGTTAGCGGAGACGTACTCGACCTGGACGCGCTGGCCGGCACCGAGGTCAGAGCGGCCAAAGTCCTCGCCCTGCTCGCGCACGGTGCGGAAGATCTCGTTACCGGCGGCGACGGACAGGTAGATGTTCACGAAGCCCGGGCCAGCGACCTCAACGCGATCGATCTCCGGAGCCTCGGGGAGGTGGGCGGCGATGGCCTCGGCGATCGCGCGGGGCGCCATGTGGGCGACCTTGGCGCTGCGGAGGGCGACGGTGCTCGTCCAATCGCCGTTCGCGGAATCCGCGGGGCGCTCGAGGCCGAGGTCCGCCACCTCGAACTCAGGCAGCTCGCCTGCAGACTGTGCCTCGGCCAGTGCAGCCCTGACCAGCTTCTCGATCGTCTCGACCACGATGCGTCCTTCCAACGTGCGCGCGGCCCCAGAGCGGGGCCGCGAATTAACATTTCGTGCCGTAAAGCGGCTATGAGTGTAACAAAAGCGAGCCTGGGGAACGTCACCAGGAGCGAGGTCCTCGACGCAGCCTGCCAGGCAGCGTCCTAGCGAATGGGCGACGAGGCGATACGCTCCTCGCGCGCGAGCCTCACGCGCAGCGCGGCGAGGTTGTCCTCGACGCCCACAGGATAGAGCTGCGGGTTCAGGAAGCGCTTCACCGCCGGGTCGAGGCGCATGAGCGCCTCGCGGCAGACGCGGCGAGACTCCGCGAGCGTCGGCCTCTCGCCGATGCCACGGCCGTCCTCCACCATCTGAACGAGGAGGTCGCGCCCCTCGTAGGCACCAAAGTCATAGCTGACCTCGGAGTCGGTCACGTTCACGGCGAGGGCGCAGTTGGTCCCGGCCATCGTCTCGTCATAGATGACGTCGCCCACGGGGCAGCCGGAGCCATCGACGAAGCGCTTGACCTGCTGGACGCCGGGGATGGTGCGCTTATAGGCGACCTCGGACAGCTTCATTGTGGGACGCCACTCCGCCTCGCCCGCCTTGCGAACGGCAGCAAGCTTGTACACGCCACCAAGGGAGGGCTGGGGATCGCACGTGGCGAGCTTGGTGCCCACGCCAAACGAGTCGATCGGCGCACCCTGGGCGAACAGGGACTGGATCGTGTACTCGTCGAGGTCATTTGAGACGGAGATCTTTACGTAGGGAAGGCCAGCCGCGTCGAAGGCCCCGCGCGCGTACTTGGAGAGCTTGGCGAGATCGCCCGAGTCGATGCGGATTGCCGCGAGGCGCTCGCCGGCGGCCTCCATCTCCTTGGCGACGGTGATCGCGTTCTCGATACCCTGGCGAACGTCGTACGTATCGACGAGCAGGACGCAGTTCTTCGGCATGGAGCACGCGAAGGCGCGGAAGGCCTCGAGCTCGGACGGGAAGGCCATCACCCAGGAGTGGGCGTGGGTGCCGAAGACCGGAATGCCGTAGATCTTGCCGGCGAGGCAGTTGGAGGTCGAGTTGGCACCACCCACGAACGACGCGCGCGCGACGGCGAGGCCGCCATCCGGGCCCTGTGCTCTACGCAGGCCAAAGTCTGACACGGCATGGCCCTCTGCCGCCTGGACGACGCGCGCGGTCTTGGTGGCCACAAGGGTCTGGAAGTTCACGAGGTTGAGAAGTGCCGTCTCGATGAGCTGGCACGCCGCCATGGAGCCCTGCACGCGCACGAGCGGCTCGCGCGGGAACACGACCTCGCCCTCCGGCACGGCCCAGACGTCGAGGTCGGGCGTGAACTCGGCGAGCCAGTCGAGGAAGCCCTGCTTGAACATCGCGCCGCCGCCGGGAGCCTGGATGCTCGCGAGGTAGGCGATGTCCTCGGGCGTATAGCGGAAGTTCTCGACAAGCTCGGCGATCTGGCCCGTACCGCATGCTACGGCATAGCCGCCGTCAAACGGGGCGTCACGGAAGAAGACGGTGAAGCACGCCTCCGCGTCCATGAGGCCGCTCTCCCAGAATCCCTGGGCCATCGTGAGCTCATAGAGGTCCGTGTTAAGAGACACATCAGTGGGCTTGGTTACGTCGGTGAGAGACATGCGCCCTCCCCTTTCGTCTGGCGCCCTGACGGCGCGGTTTGGGTCCTTGTGCCACGGCTGGCGCGGAGGGCTGCCCTAATTGGTGATGAGTCCGCCGCCGACAACCTGCACGACAAACCAAGCGATGAGCAGCGCCACGAAGAGGAGCACGAGCTTCTGGGCGAGGGGCATCTTGAGATCCTCGTCAGGCTCCATGTACTCGCGGGCGCGCTCTCGCCTTGCGGCATCGCGGGCATCCGCATCCGCCTCGGCCTGCTCGGCACGAAGACGCTCGAGCTCGGCCTTCTGAGCCGCGGCCTGGGCGGCATTCTCGCGCGCAGCCTTCTCGGCACGAAGGCGCTCGAGCTCGGCGCGCTCCTCGTCAGTGAGGGGGGCCTGTTCGTCTGCCATGTGAACTCCTTTGCGAGTTATCGTCAATCCTAGAGAGTCTATCCCTTTTGGTCACGGCTCAGTCCGTCAAGGACAAGGCCGCAAATGCCGGCAGCTAACCCGCAAGCTCCGGACCTTCGACTCCAGTCGCGTCGAAGGCGGGCACGAAGCTCTCCGAGACCGTGCCTCCCTGCTGCCACCACATGCGCTCGAAGCCCAGGTCATCGGCATGATCGAGCACAACCTCGTACTCGTCGTCGCCTAGCGCGCGGGCGAGGTCTCCCCCGCGCTCGCGGCACGCTGCGTTGGGCGTGTACTGGTTCATGACGGAGAGGTCCGCCTCGTTACCACAGATGTCCCAGACACGGTCGAGGACCGCGAGCGAGTCATTCACGTGGCCCGGCAGGACGAGATGGCGCACGATGATTCCGCGAAGTATCCTGCCATCCTCGCCGAGCGAGCGACCCCCGCGCGAGCGCGTAATTTCGAGCATTTCCTTGAGCGCCGCCGCCGCAACCTCCGGATAATCGCCAGCGGCAGAGAGCGCACGGGCGAGCGCCGGGTCCGCATACTTGAAGTCCGTCAGCCATACGTCGACGACCTGGGCGAGGAGACGAATGGTCTCCACCGTCTCGTAGCCGCCGGTATTGCAGAGGATGGGCACCGTGAGGCCCGCCTTCCGTGCGGCCTTTGCCGCCTCGACGACCTGCGGAGCAAAGTGGCCGGGCGTGACGAGGTTGATGTTGAGCGCGCCCTGGGACTCGAGCTCGAGCATCATCTGGGCGAGGCGTGCGACGTTCACGTCAATGCCGAAGTTGCCGGCGCTGATCTCCGCGTTCTGGCAGAAGACGCAACGCAGGGTACAACCGGAGAAGAAGATGGCGCCGCTGCCCGCCTCGCCCGACACGGGAGGTTCCTCCCAGAAGTGAAGTGCGGAGCGAGCCACGCGCAGGGTCGAGGTCGCTCCACACGCACCGCGGGCTCCCTCCGCCCTGTGAGCCCCGCAGGCACGCGGACAAAGGCGACACGTCTCATATTCTCGCGGCATTTCAGCCATGGCCTCTCCCCTCGTCATGTGCCGGGCGTCCGCACGGCGGCGGAGCCGGCGCGTCACGACATCCAATGCCGGGCGCCCGCGCGATGGCAGCCCGCATCTGGCCAGCATCGAACGACAAGCGCCACGCGAGGCGCGCTCGAATGACGTGCGCATACAAAAAGAGCGGACCACATCGTGGCCCGCTCGACAATTCCTGGTGGAGACGAAGGGAATCGAACCCTCGGCCTCTGCCATGCGACGGCAGCGCTCTCCCAGCTGAGCTACGTCCCCAAGCGCGTTTGCGCGTTGGTTATTGTACCGTGCTTGCCCCGTCTGTCAAACGAGAATCTCGCAAGAATGAAAGATTGTATGGCAAGGACGTAGAAGGCCCCGCCGTGTAACGTGGATTATCTCGAATGGGGCGCGAGTCATCCGCGGCATAGGCGCCACGCGTGATGCCGGTCTACTCCGCGCGTGATAGCACTCCTGCCGCGCGTGACACCACCATAGATAAGCGGCGCGTAAAAACAACGTCGCTCCCCGCAGGTGCGATAATGAACCCACCTCTCAAAAGGTGGGTGCCCTCACCGGCTGTTCCGCCTTCCTCAACAACGGAGGATGCCCGTACTGAGCCTGGTATATGGGCTCCCAGGAAACGCTTGTCGGTTCACCCAGTTTGCCCTGCGGGGAGCTGACACCTTCACTATACCGAAGCCATTTATCGGTTCCAGTCTTGACATGAGATTAACCTGCTCTCCGAGATTGCGTCTTAGGGACGCGCGCCAACGCAGAGCTGGTATCATAGGTAGTTACTGTGCCGTAACAATCTGCGGCGCACTCGCGAGGCGGCAACCGCCCCGCTTCAACGTGACCGGCGCATCCGTCGGTCGAAGCACCCGGCGATCTGCCGGGCAACGGATACGAATACCCTCGCGCGCGGCATGCCGCCCGCAGGTTTGAAAGGCTACTCGCTTGGTGAGATGGTGGATTCCCTACGCGTCGCTCTTTGCAACGGCGCTCGTTGTGACGCTGGTAACCACACCGCTCGCCCGGCTCATAGCCACTCGCCTCGGCGCGGTCGACAAGCCCAGCAAGCGACGCATCAACAAACGCACCATCCCGCGCATGGGCGGCATCGCGATTTTCCTCGCACTCATCGCAGCCGTCATCCTCCAGTACATAGGGACGATGCACCTTCACTGGCCCATCGTCTTCATGCCCGGTCGCTTTTCGATCTACAACTACCCGATGCTCGGCCTCGCGTTCCTTGTCATCTTCATGACGGGCGCGCTTGATGACGTTTTCCAGCTGAGACCCCTCGCGAAGCTCGCGGGCCAAGTTCTCGCGGCGAGCATCGCCGTGGCTGCCGGCCTCACCGTTGGCACCATCATGAACCCGTTTGGCCCCGGCGAGCTCGTTCTTGGCTGGGTCGCCTACCCCATCACCGTCATCTACCTCGTGGCCTATGTGAACATCATCAACCTGATCGACGGTCTCGACGGCCTCGCGTCAGGCATCACGTTCATCTCGTGCTGCACGCTTTTCGTGCTCGCGAACCTCGCCGGCAGGCGCGACGCCGCGGCGCTCTCCATCGCCGTCGCCGGCGCCACGCTTGGTTTCCTCCGCTACAACTTCAACCCGGCGTCGATTTTCCTGGGTGACTCCGGCTCGCTGCTGCTCGGCTTCTCACTCGGTACGATCTCGCTGCTGAACGTCCGCCGCGTCGCCGGCCTCACCACGATCATCGTCCCTCTCATCATTTCCTTCGTGCCCATCGTCGACACGCTTTCCGCGATCATCCGTCGCAAGCGCGCGCACGTGAGCGTGGGACAGGCGGACAAGGGCCACATCCACCACCGCCTCATCCAGGACGGCTATGACCAGAAGCAGGCGGTTCTGGTCATGTACCTCTGGACGGCAATGCTGTCCGTGGGGTCCCTCATCATGACGCAGATTGAGACCGCACCGCGTATCGTCGTCTTCTGCATCCTAATTGGCGCATCGTTCGCGTTCGCCGCGCACCATCATCTTTTCGATCCGGTGCTGCTTCACCACTACAACCCAAAGAGCGGCGAGGACGAGCTCGTGACTCCCGATGACCCGGCGTTCGCAGTCGAGCAGGAGCGTCGCGAGGAACATCGCGAAGAACGCCGAGAAGAGCGTCACGAGGCAATCTCGGACCTCCTCCACCACGATGACAAGTAGCACTGGCTACACGGGAGCCCGCCGGCTGGACGCACCGACAACGCGATGCCCCCACGCGGCATGCGAAGCGTAGTGGTCGAAATGCGGCCGCCACGCGAGGCTGCAATCGACACGCATGCTTGCCCTAAACACGCATATAGGCCGCGACAGAATCCGCGGCGATTAATTGACATAGATGGAGCGCCGCGGACTGTTTAAGCGCGCAAATGGTCGTCGCCGCTTGGCATTAGCCCGGTTTTACGCACATTAAGACATGCTTAACAGCTCTATGCGTGCGCAATAGCCGACTCGGCTTGACGGCATAAAAAGAAGTGCTCGCGTGTGCGGAACGCGTGCAGCATAAAAAAGGTCCGCACGCGCGTTGCGTACGGACCTTAGACGAGCAATGTGCTTGAGACGAGTGATTTACTCGGCGTCAGCGATGGCCTTCTTGGCGACCTCGGCGAGGGCGGCGAAAGCAGCCTCGTCCTCGTAGGCGATCTGCGAGAGGACCTTTCGGTCGAGATCGACGCCGGCGAGCTTCAGGCCGTGCATGAAGGTGGAGTAGCTCATGTCGTTCATGCGGGCGGCAGCGTTGATGCGCTGGATCCAGAGACGACGGATGTCGCGCTTCTTGTTACGACGATCGCGGTACTGGTACTGCAGGGAGTGCTGGACCTGCTCCTTCATGCCGCGGAAAGTGCGGGAGGAAGTACCGTAGTAGCCCTTGGAGAGCTCCTTCAGGGTATTACGCTTCTTACGACCGGCGACAGCGCGCTTGACTCGTGCCATGTGTGATCAACTCCTAGTGAAAAAAGACAGGGCTTGCGCTGCGCGCTACTTGCCCATGCGGGACGAAACGACCTTGACGTCGGCGGGGGCGAGCTCGGTCTCCTGGCGGAAGCCACGAATGCGCTTGGGCGACTTCTTGGTGAGGATGTGGCTCTTGAAAGCCTTGGCGCGCATGATCTTGCCGGTGCCGGTCTTGCGGAAACGCTTGGCCGTACCCTTGTGCGTCTTCATCTTGGGCATGCTAGTTCTCCTTCGTATCCTTCTCGTCTGCCACTGCGGCCTTCTCGTCGAAGGCGCCCTTGATCGGCGCGACGAGCATGTGCATGTTGCGGCCTTCCATCTTGGGCTGGCTCTCGACCGTGGCGTAGGGCTTGAGGTCCTCCGTCAGGCGCTCGAGCACGTTGAGACCCTGCTCGGGGTGAGCCATCTCACGACCACGGAACATGATGGTCACCTTCACGCGCGCGCCCTTCTTGAGGAAGCGCATGACATGACCCTTCTTGGTCTCGTAGTCGCCGGTGTCGATCTTGGGACGGAACTTCATCTCCTTGACCTCGACCTTGGCCTGGTTCTTACGAGCCTGCTTGGCCTTGATCGCCTGCTCGTACTTGTACTTGCCGTAGTCCATGACCTTGCAGACGGGCGGCTCCGCGTTGGGGGCAATCTCGACGAGGTCGAGGCCCTGCTCGGAAGCGATGCGCTGCGCGTCACGAACGCCGAAAAGACCCAGCTGAGAGCCATCGACACCGATAAGACGGCAGGAACGAGCGGTGATCTCCCCGTTAATACGGGGACCATCGGATTTGGCTATCTTACACACCTTCCTTTCGTTGCGGTGTGCCTGGTGGGGGCACCTCGCCGCGGTTGCGGCTTGGCCCTTGTGGGCGCCACCGCACGGAAAAACCGGAGCTGCGACATGCACAGCCCCGGTAAGATTCAGGTAAATCGCTCTTATGATTTGAGCGTATCTTCCTTTGTCTGACCAGACAGCTGCCCGTGGCGCCGTTCAGGTGGGGCCATAAGCTCTGACCCACTTCGAATTGAGGCCATCTGGCCACAACGGTTATGTAGTATGCCATGCTTTCACAAGACGCGCAAGCACAAAGTTGAGCATGCGAGCAAATGTGAAGGCCTCCACATAGCGTGCACTCGCACGACGGAAGGTATGAGGGCTTCCACATAGCGAATGTTCGCGAGACGAGAGGCTTGTCCGCAGCGCATTTGCCCAGCAATCACCACAATACGTCTTACCGAGCGCCACTGCAAAACGGCACGACAACGTGCCAAGAAGGCGTCGTTCTCTCGTGCGGCAATCTTGTCCGCAACCTCTGCCATACTACCTCGTAGGCGAATTACGAGGAACGAGGGATTCATGACCAGGGGCTATCAAGGCAAGAGCGGACATCAGGGCACTGGTTCGCGCAGACGTGGCAGCAAGCGCGGCAAGTCCGCAGGCAGGCAGGACGCACGCCCCCGCGAGCCCAAAGCCACTCCCGAGCCGCAGGAGCTAGATGCCGAGCTTGGCCTTCCCATCCACCTCATCGAAGCCGTTCGCTGCCAGTATGGCGAGGAGGCAACGCACATCGAGACGGGGTGGACATGCAACCGCCGCGTGACCCTGCGCGCCAACACGCTCCTCGCCAGCGCGGAGCAGGTCGCCGGTGACCTCGATGCGGCTGGCATCGCCTTCACGCGCGTGCCTTGGTACGAGGATGCCTTCGTCCTATCAGACGGAGCGCGCGAACGCGACCTCTGGGATCTCGATTTGTATAAGCAGGGCAATATCTACCTGCAAAGCCTTTCCTCCATGCTGCCCCCTCTCGCCCTTTCGCCGCGCGCCGGGGCAGATATCCTCGACATGTGCGCGGCCCCCGGTGGCAAGACCAGCCAGATGGCAGCGCTCGCTCCCGGTGGGGACGGAGTCCGTGCCGCACGCGTGACGGCTTGCGAGGTCTCTAAGCCGCGCGCCGAGAAGCTCGAACACAACCTTGCCAAACTTGGAGCAAAGAACGTCCAGGTCATGCGCACGGACGCGAGCAAGCTCGATGATTGGTTCTCCTTCGACCAGATTCTGCTCGACGCGCCGTGCACGGGCTCCGGCACCGTCCATGTACAGGACGACCACGCGGCACGATACCTCACGCCGGCCCTCGCGAGTGGCGTCGAACGTTCGCAGCGTGCCCTTATCGACAAGGCGCTTCGCGTACTCAAGCCCGGCGGAGAGCTCGTCTACTCAACCTGCTCCGTGCTTACGCGCGAAAACGAAGACGTGGTTAGCTGGGCACTCTCACGTCACAAGGATTGCGAGCTGGTTGGCGCCGGCTTGCCCGCCGGCGCACTTGGGTCAGAGGAGTTCTCCGTGCCCACCCTGCCATGCGGGTTGGACGGTGCCCTCACGGTGTGCCCGAGCGATTTGTTCGAGGGATTCTTCCTGGCTAAGATTCGCAAGCTTGGCTAGCCCCGTAGGCTGGCCAAGCACGCAACTAGCAAGACGAGCGATTGCCCTAAGCCTCATCCGCCATGTCGTGGCCACGCGCCTCGAACATCGAGACGATCTCATCGGGCGTGGAGTCGAGCGCACACGCGAGCTCCTCAAGGGACCTACGCTGCGCCTCCCTTAGCACGCGCGACATGAACGTACTGGGCTTTTTGCCCTCAGCCTCCGCAGCGGCAATGCGCTGGCGCATGGTCTTGACCACACGAACGGAATCCGGCACGCCATTCTTGAGAAGCGCCTTGAAGTGCTTCTCCTCGAGACCAGAATTGCGATCAGTGAAATCGTCGCAGGTCAAATCGTCGTAGCCCTCGATGACCGCAAGAGCGTTCTCACGACTCACGGGAGGATGAAGCTTGTCTGCCTGGGCCTGGGGATACAGCAGCTTCGTGGTGCTGCGTCCGTCACCAGCCTCAAGGACGAGTACGGGAAACGGCGAATCCTCGAAACCGACAACCGTGCACAGGCCCTGACCGGGATGCATGACACGCTCCCCAATTGCAAACATATCAACCTCCACGAAAGGTTCGCACTCGCTAACCTCGACAGGCGTCCGGCTCAGCCGATTCAAACGGCCCGGCCGGCTAAACCGAATAAATCGGCTAAACCCTATAGTATCACTACGATTCTGCATAATCGCAGGTAAATTCACAGTCAGCATGAGAATCCCCTGCGTAAGAGGTTGATGGTACGGTGTCGCGCCAAAGGCCGAAGGCACGGCGCGAGCGACTGACGGGCAGCGCGGGGGTCGGCGTCGCAGTCTCACGAAAAGGGTCAACTGCCCCACCATGAGTTCACAACAAGCGCATGCATGTTTATGCATATAGCTGGCCAACCTAAGCACGCTATTTTACGCGTCAAATCAGGCTCAGCGACAAGCGTTGCCGCGCCGCCAGACGCTACGTAATTTCGAGCACGCTTATAACGCTTATGCAAGTCATTTTGCACGGCGAAGATTTCATGTCACGAGGAGCTTAAACGTTGGCGGACACCCGACGCGCTTAGCGTTCCCATACATGTCATTCTCTATGACGAGTCCGCCGCATCACGAGAAGTCGAAACGTTGGCGAGGTCTCGACACACTTAAGGCCCCTATGCATGTCAATGCGCGCCTCGAGAAAGGCTCTACGAATCCATGGCGACCATTTGCGCGGTTAAACACATTGGAACCGCCATATGTGTGTAAATAGTCGCCACGGATTCGCATGGCTCGGCCGCAGAGGCACTTTATACGCAGATGGAGAGGTTAAGTGTGCTGATTTACGTTGCCGAATGGAGGCGTCCGGGCGGGGCCAACGTATATGCACGCACAGCGGCTTTAAGCGCGTCGTCGGGCATTCCTGCCGGGCATTCTGTATACTCTTGTCCGTCGCGCGGACAGCGCGCTTAAGCCCGAGTGGTGGAATGGCAGACACGGAGGTCTCAAAAACCTCTGGGGGAAACCTCGTGCGAGTTCGACCCTCGCCTCGGGCACCAAGAATTCGGCCGGCCCCGCGCATTGCGAGGCCGGCCTTTATCGTTGCGCCCATGTCCAATCAAGCTCGTCGCAAGCCAGCGCTCGTCCGCACCCGGCGCAAGC
>UQWE01000019.1 GCA_900544655.1 uncultured Coriobacteriaceae bacterium | reverse complement strand
CATTCGCGTCCGGGGGCGTCACCGGCAGCCATGGTATGTCCGCCCGCAACGTCATCATCGCCACGTTCGAGTCTGTCGCCAACGCCCTCGGCTGCCGCATCGAGGTGAGGCTGATCTACCCGACGGTTCACAAGGAGTAGGACCCACTCGTTGTGGAGTACTCCTGTAACTGAGATGCCATTGTTTGTGCCATTCGCCACGCCTCACGCCCCGCTCGCCAGACACGCTGGTGGGTGGGGCTTTTTTGTCCAGCTGTTTGGGTACGGTAAACCCAACGAATGCCGTGGCGTGCGTATGGGCACCCCGACGCCCATCCAGTCAACGGTCTGGGTGGGTCGCGTGCGGCGATTTTCCCTCTCCGTTGGGCCACGTGGACCTCAATGGAGGGAGTCATCATGAGCGAGAAGATTAGGAACGTTGCCCTCGTGGGCCAAGGTGGCGTGGGCAAGACCATGCTCGCGGAGGCCATGCTTCACCTTTCAGGCGTCACCAGTCGCCTGGGTGGCCACAAGGGCACCAAGCCCACGCTCGACTACGACCCTGAGGAAGAGAAGCGCTCCTTCTCGATCAAGCTTGCCATGGCGCCCATCTCCTGGGGCGGCGCGCGCCTGAACGTCATTGACGCCCCCTGCTATCCAGACTTCATCGGCGACGCCTATGCTGCCATGTCCGCCGTCGAGACGGCCATCTTCGTCGTCGACGCCGCGGGAGACCCGGGTGCCGTCACCACTCGCCTGTGGTATGCCGCCGAGGACCTCTCCCTCGCGCGTGCCGTCTTCGTGAACCGCATTGATCGATCCGAGGCCCAGTATGGCGCCACGCTCGCCGCGCTGCAGGAGCGCTTCGGCCAGCGCCTTGGTGCCGTCACGTTGCCGTGGGGCGTCGGCGAGGACTTTAAGGGCGTCATCGACGTCATCCGCATGAAAGCCCGTCACCTTGACGATGCGGGCAAGCCCGTCGAGCGCGACATCCCCGCGGAGTACGCGGACGCCGCCGAGGAGGCTCGCGCCCACCTGTGCGAGCTTGTCGTCGAGGCGGATGACGAGCTCATGCTCAAATACCTCGAGGGTGACGGCCAGCTCACCCAGGAGGAGCTCGAGGGCCTGCTCGCCAAGGCCATCGCCGAGCGTATCTTCGTGCCCGTCTTCGCCGGCTCTTGCACCGCCGAGGAAGGCATCACGAGCTTGATGGATGACATCGCAACCTACTTCCCGAGTGCGAGCGACTTCGGCTCCGTGCCCCTGGTGAACGGTGACTACCTCGACATCGACGAGGGCGATGACCGTCCGGTCGCCTTCGTCTTCAAGGTCCTGAATGACCCGCAGAACGGCCGCCTCGCCCTGGCGAAGGTGCTCGCCGGCACGGTCAAGCCGGGTCTCGAGCTCATCTGCGCCCGCACCCGTAAGCCCGAGCGTCTGGCTCACATCTATCGCATGGTTGGCCGCGACATGTCCGAGGTTCCGTCTGCCGCCGCTGGCGACATCGTCGTCGTGCCGAAGATTGCCGCCATGGCCGGTGACACCCTCTCCGTCACGGGTAAGGTCGAAGCTGCGGCCTTCCGCTTCCCCAACTCCCTCTACCGGGTCGCCATCGAGCCGGACAAGCGCGGCACGGAGGACAAGCTCTACAGCTTCCTCGAGAAGAGCTGCGACGCAGACCCGACGATGTCCGTCTCCCGCAACGAGGACACCGGCCAGACCGTCATCTCCGCCATCGGGGAGGCCCAGGTCTCAGTCCTGCTCGATCGCATGGCCGCGCGCGCAGGCGTCACGGCCCACATCGTGCCGATGCGTGTGCCCTATCGCGAGACCATCCGTCGCACCGCGAGCGCCCAGGGTCGCCACAAGAAGCAGACTGGTGGCGCCGGCCAGTACGGTGATTGCTGGCTGCGTCTCGAGCCCAATCCGGGCGCGGGCTACGAGTTCGTTGACGAGGTCGTCGGCGGTCGCATTCCCAAGGGTCTCATCCCCGCGGTCGACAAGGGAGTCCAGGAGACCATGCGCGAGGGCGTCGTCGCCGGCTACCCGATGATCGACGTTCGCGTCGCTTGCTATGACGGCAGCTATCACTCCGTTGACTCGAACGAGATGGCCTTCAAGTCCGCCGCCCGCCTCGGCTTCCTGAAGGCTGCGGAGCAGGCGGAGCCCGTCGTGCTCGAGCCCATGGCCAAGCTCATGGTGACCGTCCCGGAGGACTACGCGGGCTCCATCATGGGTGACGTCTCGGCATCTCGCGGTCGCGTCGAGGGCATGGAGGCCGGCGAGCGTGGTACCACTGTCATCCGGGCGCGCGTTCCATACGCGGAGGTCCTCGATTACGCCACGCGCCTGCGTTCGCTCTCCCGCGGAACGGGCGAGTTCGCGCTCGAAATCGACGGGTACGAGCAGGTTCCGTACGACGTCCAGGCAAAGCTCGCGGAGGAGTGGCAGAACCGTCGCAACGCTGGTAGGTAGTCCCTAGCTTCCAGGGGGCACTGTGTAGGGCGAGGCCGTAACGGGGGTTGCGGCCTCGCCTTATGTCAGAGAGACTGCAACTCGATTTGACTCGCTCGACGGCGCACGGTCGCACGCCGCGCGACCACGTTGCTGTGCGCTTGGGCCTCGCTCAATTGGCACGCATGCGATCGGGCCGCCGCATCGATGATGCGACGGCCCGATTATTGCCCGTGGTCTATCTCGTCCTTAGCCTATAGCCAGCCAAAATCCGCGAGACAACGGTCGACATTGTCCTCAAACGTGCCAAGCGCGATGCCGTTGCCCGCGAGTTTGTCGGCGCTAAGCCTGAAGTCACGGAAGCGATCGGTGTAGCGGTCGGGGTTGGGGAGAATCAGGCGATCGATGTCCTCTTGGGAAGCGCCGAGCTTACGAGCAACGACCTTGGCGCACTCGTAGGTGCTCAGTCCGTCGGTCGCGCTCGAACCGTTTGCGGCGGCGAAGTGGTAGGTTCCGCTTTCGAGCTCGCAAATCTTCGCAAAATTGTCCGCAAGCTGCTGTGCATAGGTCATGCACCGTTTCTCGTTCAAGGTGAACTTCGTTGGTGTGCTCGTTCGAAGTGCCTTCAAGACGTTGCCAATGACGCCGGGGGACGGCTTTACGCCAGGCATCGCCATGCCAAACATCCAAGAAAGGCGGAGCGTGACGTGGTCATGGGAGTTGGAGGTAAGCCATGCGTCCACCTCAGCCTTCTGAATGCCGTAATTGGTGACGCAGAGGGGCTCGGCCTCCTCGTCAAACGGACCCGGCGTAGTCTTGCCATTGAATAGCTGCTCGGTGGATATGAAGAGCATGCGCTTGCCGCGATCCTCGCACACCTTTGCGATCTCAATGGCAGAATCACAATTCACAAGATGCGTTCCCTCGGGGTCGTTCTCGCAGTCAGCGGTCGTGGCGTTTGCTGCAGTGTGGAACAACATGTCAAAGTCGAGTGTCTCGAAGTATCTCGCGACATCAGCGGGATTCGTGTAGTCGACGTCAGACCTGCTCACGCGAACGAACTCGTATTTATCTGTGTTGTAGCGCTGGACGAGGCTCGCAAGATAACCGTTTGCCCCGGTAATTGCCACACGTTGTCTCATGGTTACCTCCGCTATCAATCGACTTGTGCCAAGATCGCTTTGAAACATTGGCTCGGTGGTGCACCTCTGTTATCGAAACGAAATATAACGCCAGCCCCACCCGTCCTATGAAAACAAAAAGAGGCCATCGCAAAACGCGCGACGGCCGTTGAGGCAAGCTTTACAGCTCGATGGAGTCGATGCCCTGCTTCTCAAAGCGGCGCTTGAGCTCGTCGATGATCGGAATGCCCGCGGAGCAGCCGATGCGCGTGGCGCCAGCGCGAACCATGTCGAGGAAGGTATCGGCGTCGCGGATGCCACCAGCAGCCTTGACCTGAACCTTGTCACCGCAATGGGCCTTCATGAGCTTGACATCCTCGACGGTGGCACCGCCGGTGGAGAAACCGGTACTCGTCTTGATGAACGTGGGTTCGACCTCACGGGCGATCTCGGCGAGCTTGATCTTCTCGTCATCATTGAGCAGGCAGTTCTCGAAGATGACCTTGGAGGGAATCTCCTCCTCGCGACCCTTGCTGGCCTCACGGCAGACCTCGACGATCTGGGTCATTTCGTCCTTGATGTAATCCCAGTTGCCAGCCTTGACCTGGGTGAGGTTAACAACGTAGTCAATCTCGCTGGCACCATTCGCGATGGCGTCCTTGGTCTCGTACACCTTAGCGGCGATCGAGGTCTGGCCGAGGGGGAAGGCGATGGCAGCTCCAGTGTGTATGTCGGTGCCGGCAAGCTGCTCGGAGCAGAACTTCGACTGCACCTGGTTGATGGCGACCATCTTGAAGTGATAGGTCTTTGCCTCGTCGCAGAGCTTGGTCATGTCAGCCTCGGTGGCGTCTGCGTGCAGGTTGGTGTGATCGACGAGGCGGGCAAGGTCATCAAGCGTGTAGGTGGACATGTGACGCTCCTTTCTGTGGCCAGGCGAGGCGAGGCGAGGCCGTAGTCGCGCCGAAGGTCTCCGGCGCATTTAGTCCGTACATATGGTACAGACCCTCTTTGTTGCCAATAGGATACATCAATGAAGCTGACAAAACACTAGCAATTAGCTAAATGTCAGTACAAATAATAAATAATGAAGCTAATAAGTACCATTCACGCCTGAATTCGCTCCGTTCACCAGTTGGAGAACTGCATTCAGCTGTGATGGATTAGTTATTGATTATTCTACATGTCAGGACATGACGGAAGGAATCCAATGAACATATTGCTTACATCACACGGCAGCCTTTGCACGGGACTCCTTGATGCGTTTCAGATGTTTGCGTCTGGCGTTGCGCATGTGAGAGCCGTGAGCCTTACGGACACTGGCATCGACGACTTCCGCAATCGCCTCACCGCTTGCGTGAGCGAGCTGCTTGCCTCGGGTGATGTACTCATCATGTCTGACCTCCCGGGCGGCACTCCCTACAACGAGTCCTACGTCCTGTTCCTCACGAATCCCGAGCACATCAGGCTCGTCTCGGGTGCCAACTTCCCGATGCTGCTGGAAGCCGGGGTCCTCGCAATGAGCTCTGACGACCTGGATGCGGTTACTTCCGCCGCGCTTACGGCCGGTTCCGCGGGCGTCATCGCTGCGGAGATGCCCGCGGACGGCTCGGACGACGATGAGGACGACCTGTTCTAGTTAGTGAAGAGGCTGGCGCAAAGCCGATCGAAGCCCATTTCACGCCGCATCTTAGCTCAGCCTGATCCACGTGGGATTTACGGGGCGAAGCCCCGAGACACTTATCAATAAGATATGGGAGGAACCATGGCAATTACTCTCGCCCGCGTCGACGACCGCGTCATCCACGGCCAGACCATGACCCGTTGGGTCGCCAAGAGGCCGGTCGACTCGATTATCGTCATCAGCGATAAGGTCGCTGCCGACGAGCTACGCAAGAAGGTCCTCAAGGCCGCTGCCGCCAACCTGAAGCTCGGCATCTACGACGTCGAGCAGGGCGTCAAGGCTCTCGAGAAGGTTCATGCCTCCGAGAAGAACTTCTACATCATCTCCGATTCCACCGCTGGATTTGCCGACATCGTTCGCCACGGTGGCAACTTTGGTCCCGTGCTCAACATCGGCAACCTCAACGGCGCCCGCGACAACACCAAGCCCATGGGCAACGCCGTGTGCCTAAACGATGACGACGTTGTGGCTCTTGATTACCTCGAGGAGAACGGTGTGAAGGTCGAGTTCCAGCTCATCCCTGATAACTCGCCCATCAGTTGGCCCGCTATGAAGGCCAAGTACCAGTCTGCCTAGGGCGACGGCCATCGCCTTCTCTCTGAATAGGCGAAACCTGCGCTCTTCAGATTTGGGAAAGCACTCGCCGGAAGGCGAGTGATCCGGCGGATCGCCGGAATTTGGTTCCATCGTTGAAGGAGGAGATATGGAACTGCTTTTCCCTGCGCTTATGTGTGGCGTGTTCTGCTACCTTGGCGCAATCGAATCCGCGCCGATGTTCGGCATTACGGGCAGCTTCTACATGGTTGGCCGTCCGCTTGTCGGTGGCCTGCTGTGTGGCCTTGTCTTTGGTGACGTGACGGCGGGCGTTCTGTGCGGCGTTGCCGTTCAGGCCGTCTTCATCGCCAACCTCTCCACGGGCGGCGCGACGAACTCCGAGATTACGTACGCCACCTACGGCGGCATCGGCCCTTGCTCTTGCCACCACGAAGGATCCCGCCGTTGCCGTCACGCTCTCCGTGCTCATCGGCCAGACCTTCGGCCTGATCTTCTATAACACCCGTATGGCCCTGTACTCCTTCTTTAACAACGGCGCCCAGAAGGCGGCCGAGGAGTGCAATGACCGCGGCATCACCCTGTGGCACATCGTCTACCTGCAGATCTGCACGTTCTTCCTGCGCGCCGTCCCCGTGTTCCTCGCCATCTACTTTGGTCAGGGCCTCGTCGATACCCTTCTCAGCTCCGTTCCCGAGATCGTCACGCACATCATCTCCGTCCTCGGTGGCGTTCTGCCCGCCCTCGGCATCGGCATGCTGATGAACATCGTTATCAAGGATAAGATCCAGCTCATCTACTTCTTCGCCGGCTTCGTGCTCCTGGCCTTCGCTGGTCTCCCGATGGTTGCCATCGTCTTCCTCGCCGCTCTCATTGCCTACATCGTTTATCAGGCTTCTGGCAAGACTACTGCCGCTCCTGCCATCGAGGCGTCTGGCGAGAACGCTGACGGTTCCTACGAAGACGACGACCTGTTCTAAGAGGGGAGCACGACAAAATGGCAAAGGAAATTACGCCCAAGGTTGGCCCTAACGGCAAAGAGGGCCTTACCAATCACGACCTGAATCAGCTCTGGCTGCGTTGGGCTTTCACCCACCTGTCTTCCATGAGCTACGAGAAGCTTCAGGCTCACGGCTTCGCTTGGTCCTATATCCCGTTCGCCAACAAGTACTACGGCGATGACCCTGAGGCTAAGCGCCGCCTTCTCGTCCGCCAGTCCGTGTTCTACAACACCGAGCCCCAGACCGGCACCATCGTCAACGGAATCGTGGCTTCGCTCGAGGAGAATATCGCCCTCGGCGGTGACGTCTCCGAGGATATGCCGAACAACGTCAAGACCGCGCTTATGGGCCCACTTGCGGGCATCGGCGACTCCATCGTCCAGGGCATCATCGTCCCCATTCTGCTCTCCATCGGCATGAGCCTTGCCGCTGGCGGCAGCCCAATCGGCCCGGTCTTCTACATGATTACCTGGGGCGTCATTGGCCCGCTAATTTCTTACGTGTGCTTCCGCACGGGCTATAAGCTCGGCGTCGGCGCGGTTGACATGATTGTCGGCGAGACGGCCCGCCGCCTCACGGACGCCTTCAACGTGCTTGGCATCATGGTCATCGGTGCTCTGTCTGCTGGCAACATCGCCCTTACCACTGTCCTCAACATCCCGATGGGCGGCGACTGGAAGCCTCTGCAAGAGACCCTCGACGGCTGCTTCCCCGGTATTCTCCCACTCGTCGCGGTCCTGCTCACCTGGTGGATGCTCAATAAGAAGCAGTATTCGCCCACGAAGGTCATCGTCATCCTCTGCGTGGTCGTCTCCGTCTTCTGTGTCCTTGGCGTCTTCTAAGGGCTGAGAGCTCGGTTGCCTGAGAGGGGCAGCTCTTCAGTGGCTTCTTTGTCACGGGCCGCAGAGAGCCCATGTGGCACCCTGCGGCCCGTTCTGCCTGTTGTGTGTGGCACAAGAGCTTGGCAATGGCTTTAAACGCGCGGCGTCGATTTTGCCTAAGCCTGTTGGTAAGGGGCGACCCTGTCGTCGCATCGATACATCCATACAACAATGGAAGGAAATAGCATGGCGCTTCTTCGTTTCAAGCCCATCCCCAAGAAAACCGTGTGGGGCGGTACGGCTATCCGCGATTACTGGCACTATGACTGGATGCCCGATGGCGTTGGCATGGCCTGGGCGTTTGCTGACCAGGGCGAGGACACCAACGTCTGCGTCTCTGGTGAATACGAGGGCAAGACCATTGGCGAGCTCTGGCGCGAGCACTCCGAGCTCTTTGGCGACACTGATCGAGTCTTCCCGGTCATCGTCTCGATGCTTGGTCCCGAGGACGAGCTCTCCATTCAGGTTCACCCGGATGACGAGCATGCCATTCCCTTGGGCTATCCTTACGGCAAGAACGAGGCCTGGTACTTCCTCGAGGCCGATCCGGATTCCGCCATTGTCTTTGGCCACAACGCCACCGATGAGGCGGATCTGCGCAACTACATCAAGGAAGGCCGCTGGGCCGACCTCATCGACCACCTGCCCGTGAAGCGCGATGACTTCGTCTATATCCCCGCAGGCCTGCTCCACGCCTGCACCAAGGGGACTATCGTCTACGAGGTCCAGCAGGCAACGGATGTGACGTACCGCTTCTATGACTATGACCGCGTCCAGGATGACGGCACTCTGCGCGAGCTGCACCTGGAGCAGGCCATCGCGACGCTTCACTATGACAAGTCCGAGATGGTGAACACTGCCAAGCCCGAGACGGTTGAGCTGCCCGGTATGAAGCGTACGATGCTCATCTCCAATGATTCTTTCACCATCGAGAAGCTCGAGGTGACCGGTCCCGCCGAGCTTCCTGCTGGCCCTTACGAGCTCGTGACCGTCGCTCGTGGCGCTGGCAAGGCCAACGGCGAGGACATCGCGGTGGGCGACCACTTCTTGCTGCCGCGCGGCGAGGCGCTCTCGCTCGATGGTGACGTGACCCTGTTCATGACGACGGCCTAGGAGGCCCTCGGTGCTGCTTCTCCCTTCGATGATGTGCGCCGACTTCCTCAGACTGGGCGAGGAGGTCGACGAGCTTGCCGCCGCCGGCTGCGACGGCTTCCATCTTGATGTCATGGATGGTCACTTTGTGCCCAATCTTGGTCTGGGTATCGGCGACGTGGAAGCAATTTGCCGCCGCTCGCCGGTTCCCTGCGACGTCCATCTCATGGCAAACCACGAGCCCACGACGATTGACCTGCTCGTAAAAGCGGGCGTCAAGATTGTCTACGTGCACCAGGAGGCAGAGCCCACCATTAACTCGACCCTGCTGCAGATTCAGCGCCTCGGAGCGCACCCCGGTCTGGTCGTTGACCCTGGCGTGAACTTCGAGACCATTGAGACGTCGCTACCCGTTGTGGACTATGTACTCGTCATGACCGTCAATCCCGGATTCTCTGGCCAGAAGTATCTCGACTACGTTGACGAGAAGATCGAGCGTTTCGTTGCCGCCAAAGAGAAGTACGGCTACAAGGTCATCATTGACGGTGCTTGTTCGCCGCAGGTGATTGCCAAGGCGAGCAAGATGGGCGTAGACGGTGCCGTTCTTGGCACGAGCGCCGTGTTTGGCAAGGACCGCTCGTACGCAGAGATTTTCAACGAGCTAAGGGAGCTTTAGAAGAGACAGGCCGCTTTGTTTGACCGAGCCGTCGGCATTCGTGCCGGCGGCTTTTTCGTGGACCGGGTGTTATGTTTAGATCTTCAGGTGCCATGAGGTAACTTATATACATAAGGACTGACAAATAATCTGTTCACAACTAGTTCGCTCGATTGGGAGAGACCGTGGCAACGCTCTATTCGTCTATTAAGGATGACTTGCTCGCAAAGATTAAAGAGGGCACGTACAAGGAGGGCGATGTCATCCCGCCCGAGGTCGAGCTTGCCAAGAGCTACGGAGTGAGCCGCCCCACGATTCGACAGGCTCTCCAAATCCTTGCAAACGATGGCTACGTCGAGAAGCGTAAGCGCCGCGGCACTATCGTTACGAAGCCAAAGGTCTCCCAGGGCCTTACGATGGGCGTGCGCAGCTTCGAGGATGATATGACTCGTGCAGGCCGTGCCGTGCGCAGCACGGTCATCATCTTCAAGCGCGAGAGGGCGAATGAGGAAGTCGCCTCCAACCTCGAGCTTAAGCCGCGCGATGAGGTCTATAAGCTCGTGCGTCTTCGCTATGTCGATGACAGGCCTAACGTGTTCGTAGAGAGCTATATTCCCGTCGAGCCTTACCCCAACTTTGAGAGCTATGACTTTACGACGCAGCGTATGTATGGTGCCATGACTGATGAGGGGCATCCCGTGGTGCATGCCCATCGCCGTCTCGACGTCATCAAAGCTGACACTGCTACGGCGGCCCTCCTCGACGTCGAGGTGGGCGACCCGCTGTTCCTCTTCCACACGGTGGGTCGCGAGGCGAATGGCCGTGCCGTCGAGTACTCCGTTGCCACCTATCGCGGTGAGAACAACACGTTCGAGTTCAACGTAAGTCGCGAAGACGCCTAGAAACGCGGCTGGTGGCTCCCCACGCGCCGCAAAGGCGGAACACTGCGCGAGGCGAAGATTACGGCGAGCCAGGGCACATGGCGATCTGGAAGAATCTGCTGCTAATGCCATAACAAATACGAGGCGCCCGTCGGAACAGTGTTTTCCGGTGGGCGCCCCGCTATGAGTAGATGCAGATATATTGGCGTGACGCTACAGGTCGATGGAGTCGATGCCCTGCTCTTCGAAGCGGCGGCTAATCTCGTTGATGATGGGGATGCCCGCCGAGCAGCCGATACGCGTGGCTCCGGCCCTGACCATGTCAAGGAATGTGTCGGCGTCGCGGATGCCGCCCGAGGCCTTGACCTGCACGGCGTCGCCGACGGTGGCCTTCATGAGCTTGACGTCCTCGACCGTGGCGCCACCGGTGGAGCAGCCGGTGCTCGTCTTGACGAACGTGGGCTTCACTCGTGTGGCAATCTCGCAGATTTTGACCTTCTCGTCATCTGTGAGCAGGCAGGTCTCGAGGATGACCTTGCAGGGGATGGGCAGCCCCGTGGCCTCACGCGCCTCCTGGCAGGCGCCGACAATCTGGGTCATCTCGTTCTCGACGTAGGCCCAGTTACCAGCCTTGACCTGAGTGAGGTTTACCACGTAGTCAATCTCGTTCGCGCCGTTGGCAAGGGCGTCCTTGGTCTCGAAAACCTTGGAGGCAATGGAGGTCTGGCCAAGCGGGAAGGAGATGGCCGCGCCAGTGTCGATGTCGGTGCCCCTGAGGCGCTCAGAGCAGAACTTAACGGGCCCCTGGTTGATGGCGACCATCTTAAAGTGGTAAGCCTTGGCTTCGTCGCAGAGTTTGGCCAGATCCTCCTCGGTAGCGTCTGCGTGGATGTTGGTGTGGTCGACGAGCCTTGCGAGGTCGTCAATGGTCCAGCGTGCCATGACGGCTCCTTTCTGACGTTGGGATGTTTGGGGCGCAGCTCCGGCTGCATAGATCTTGCTTAGTTAATATGTCAGAACATTTATGAATGTGACGCAACATAACATCTGCGAACGGTACGGTATTAACCTCTTACCGCCATATCATCACATTACAAATACAAATCAAAATAGATATGAGCGGACATAAACAGCAAACCATCGCATATTGTTTACCATCGGTACATGTCGCGCACCGTCTTCCTCCGGGTATACTAGAAGAACTGTGCTGGCCGTTGCTGGTATAAGTGCCGGGACGGACCCGGCACCTGCCGGAGGCGTCCGGCGAATTAAGAGCGAGGAGCCCATGAACGCCAAGAGTGACACCGGAGACTACCACAGTAGCAGCTCCCTTTCCTGCCAAACCTCCAGCTTGGGGGAGGTGGGATCGTGGGTGTAGCACTCAGCATCATCCTCACGCTGCTCCTCACGCTCGCGAACGGTTATTTCTCCATGTCAGAGGCGGCGCTCGTCGCCGCGAAGCGCGCCATGTTGGAGCATGATGCTGACGAGGGGGACCGTAAGGCGAAGGTGGCGCTCGAGCTTTCGGGCGATTCCAGCCAGTTCCTCGCGGCGATTCAGGTCGCCATCACGCTCGTGGGGTTCTTCTCCGCGATGGTCGCATCCACCACGCTGTCTGACCCGCTGGCGTCGTGGCTCATCTCCCTCGGCGCGCCCGCTGCCCCTACGAGGGCCATCGCGCCGATCGCCATCACGGTGATCGTGTCCTACGTTTCCGTCGTGATGGGCGAGCTCGTTCCCAAGCGCATCGCGCTTGCTAACGCGGAGGAGGTTTCGAAGAGCGTCGCGCCCTTCCTGCGTACGTTCTCCAAGGTGGTCGCACCCCTCGTGTGGCTCACCGCCAAGTCCTCGGACGGCCTCTCCACGATCTTGGGCATCAAGTCCGCCGACGACCGTCAGGATGTCTCCGAAGAGGAGATTCGCTACATGGTGACGGATGCGGACGACCTCTCTGACAAAGAGAAGTCTATGATCCACGAGATCTTCGACCTCGGCGATACCATCGCCCGCGAGGTCATGGTCCCGCGCGTTGACCTCACTGCCGTCGAGGACACCGAGACCCTGTCTGACGTTCTCAGGCTCATGCGCCGCACCGGCTATTCCCGCATCCCCGTCTACCACGAGGATGTCGACCGCATCGTGGGCATCGCCCACATCAAGGATCTTCTCGCGCCCATCGTCGACAAGGACGAGGCGGACCGTCCCGTGGGTGCCTACGTCCGTGCCCCGATCTTCGTGCCGGACACGAAGGACATCATCCCGCTTCTCTCGGAGATGCAGAGCAGCCATGACCAGATGGCCATCGTCGTGGACGAGTACGGCGGAACCGCCGGCGTCATCACGATCGAAGACATCGTCGAGGAGGTCGTGGGCGAGATTGAGGACGAGTTCGATCCGGACAACAAGTACCTCACGCGCCTGTCCGAGCGAGAGTGGCTGGTTGACGGTCGCTTCTCGATCGATGACGCGCGCGACCTGGGCTGGCCCATCCCTGACTCGGACGAGTTCGAGACCGTCGCCGGCTTCGTGCTCGACCTTGCGGACTCCGTGCCCAGCCCCGGTGAGGTCTTCACCGTCGACGGCTATACCTTCCGCGTTCAGTCCCTGCGTGGCCGCCGCATCGCGCTTCTCCGCGTGACCGCGCCGGAGGCTCCCGCCGAGGATGATGAGGAAGAGGCCGAGGAGGACTAGCCGCTTGATGGCGCATAGAATCGGTGAACAAATGTATAAGCCCGTGACCTGCGGATTCATGGGCGTTCTTCATTAACGCTTCATAAAACGGGTGCCGTTCGCCGGCGGGCGGGCGGCACCTTGCATGTTTAGGATAAAATGGCCTCCTGATGTCGCATGCGGACATCAAAGCTTGCAGCCGGATGCTGCAGCATCGGGGTATTGAACATCAAACACGACCACGCCTCGACCATACGCAGGGATGCTGTTCTTTCGAGCTCCCCCGAGGCGGAGGGCGCGCTTGGCAAAACGCGTGAATAAGACGAGGCGCTTTAGGGTCGTGCCGCTCACGGTGACGTTGGGCGTTGCAATCATGGTGGCCGTCGTCTTTGCCGTCACTCACGTTGGCCCCGCCCGCGCGACGATTGGCACTGATGACGTAGCGGCTATCGGAGTTGGCGACCTATCCTCGACGGCGCAGCTCTCCAGTGATGCCGCGGGCAAGTTCGCTGAGGCGGAGACCCCCGTCGCCACTGATCTCACCAGCTCTTCCACGCGTACCGGCTACGTGGTTAAGACCATTGGCCCTTCTGAGGCCGGGTCTGTCTCCGCCGGCGTCGTCATGGACGGTGACAACGTCGTTGTCACCCGCGACGAAGGCTGGCAGCAGGGCACCGCTTCCGCATACACGCTTGCCTGCAACGATGGCTATGATGCCACGGCCTCCGGCGCTAAGCTTACCGAGGACAGCATGACTGTCGCTGTTCCTTCCAGCCGCTCCTATCTTCTCGGCCGCACGGTCGAGATCTATTACAACGGCATGACCGTCACCGCCAAGGTCACCGATACGGGCGGCTTCGCTCCTCTCGGTCGCGATCTTGACCTCGCAGGTGGCGTTTGGCGCGCTTTTGGCGCAACCTCCACGGATAACTGGGGCGTTCGCACCGTCAGCTATCGTTTCCTGTAGGGGAGAGGGCGCCGGGGGTTCTTTCTGCCCGTCGGCCACATAAGAGTCATTAATCCATGCCATCCGCCTGACGCCGTCGGGCGGATGTCTTTTTATCGGCTACCATTGCAGCATGGGCGCGCCGCAGGGGCGCGACAACGGAGGGAACCAAAGCATGGCTCAGCTCATCGAAATCAAGCGCGTTGCGGTTTCGCCGCAGCATTTCACGGCCCGCGTGCGCATCGCCAACGGTGGCCCGCTCACCACGGACGAAGACCTGATCGGTACCACCCACGTCTATAACCTCCTGCCGGAGATTATCGATCACGCGTGCCTTGGTGACGCGGGGGAGACCTTCAAAGAGGCCATGGGTGCCACCGAGGTCGCCCACCTGCTTGAGCACGTGACCATCGAGCTCATCGCTCGCACCGGCCTCGCCGGTGACATCTCGTGCGGCCGTACTTGGGAGGTCACGGGCGAGCCTCGCACCTATGACGTGCAGCTTTCCTGTCCGGATGACGTCCTCGTTGCCTCCGCTCTTTCGAGTGCGGCGTGGATCTTGCAGTGGGCCTATGCGGGTGCGGTTGACCCTAAGCCTGACGTGGACGCTATCGTCTCCGGCATTCGTGAGCTCGTGGAGCACGCCGAGGAGATCGCTAGCCGCGAGGCCGCGGAGGATGCTGCCGCCAAGGATGCTGCTGAGCGTGAGAGCGTCGTCGATCAAGAGGGCGATTGTGCTGATACCGCGTCTACCGAGAACGAGGAAGCATAACCGCCTGCGTGGGTATAATCGCCTACAACGACCGAATAGCCGTGCGTCCGCGTATGCGGAGCGCCTAAGGAGGCAATAATGAGCAAGGGTGCAGTTGGATTTGTCCTTGGCAGTGTCTTTGGTGCTGCGGTGGGTGCCGCTGCCGGCATGATGCTGGCTCCGCGTTCTGGTGCCGAGAGCCGCGCTATGGCTGCGGATGCCATGAATGACGCGTGGGACGCCGCCGCTGACGCCTACGAGAAGGGCGGCAACGCCGTTGCCAATCGCCTGAATAACATTCGTCCGTCCGTTGACGCCACGACTGACGAGCTCCGTGCCAAGATCGACCTTGCCCGCGAGCGTATGGACCAGCTTCGCAACACCATCTCCGACAACGTTGCCGTCGCCGCTGACAACGTGACCGCTGCCGTGTCTGATGTCGCCGAGAAGGTTGGCGCTGCCGTTCCTCAGGCTCCTGCTGCCGAGGCTGCGGACGTCCGCGTCGAGGACATCGCTGAGGATGCCGAGGGCACCGAGGAGTAGGTCTCGGTCATAGAAGTAGGAAGATACGGGGCGCCGGCGGTCAATCGCAGGCGCCCTGTCGCGTGCTTGGGCTCAGGCGTGCCCATAGATAGCCGGGGGTATTGATGGCAAAGCAGATGATGGTCAAGCTCGTGGGCTCACGCGTCTACGTGCACGGAAAGCAAACCAAGAAGCAGAGGAAGAACGACCAGCCGGCTGATCCCAAGAAGATCGGCAAGGTGCACAACCTCGTCTTCTCCGCGGATAGCCGCGTCGTCGTTGGCGTGATGCTCAAGCGTCCGGACATCGCGGGCATGGTCAAGCGGGATGACCGCTTCATTCCACTTGATGCGCTCAAGTTCGTAGACGCGGGCGTCATCTGCCGCGGCGAGAAGGGTGACTTCGACAAGGATGCCTGCAAGCGCCTGAGCCTTGACCTCGACCATTGCATCATCTGGGGTGGTGCGGACGTCTACTGCGAGTCCGGAAAGTTTCTCGGTTATGTCATGGACGCCCGCGTCGACGTGGAGACGGGCGAGGTCGATTGCTTCTGTGTCCAGGAGGGCTCCGCGGCTTCTTCACTCGTGGGCACCTTTGACATCCCGGCGGCGTGGGTTATTCGCTATGACCGCGGACGCATGATCGTGAAGGACCAAGCTGCGAAAATCGAGCTTTCTGGTGGTCTCGCCGGCAAGGCGGGCGAGGGGTATGCGGCCGCCAAGGAGGGTGCGAAGCAGGCTGCTTCCAAGGCCGGAGCCGCTGCCTCGGCCGCCGTCGACAAGGGAAGCCACGGGCTTGGCAAAGTGATTGGCAAGGCCAAGGTTGGCGTTCAGCGCGCGGTGGAGGACTTCCAGGAGGCTTCCGGTGCGGACGCCGCGTCACGGGCCGGCAAGGCTGCGGCAAACACGGCTGTAGGAGATGCTTCGGCAGCCGCCGGAAATGGGGTAGCGCAAGCTAAGGCCGCGTCCGATAATGGTCAGAAGGCTGCTCGCGCCGTTGGGGAGCAGCTTGGCAAGACCAAGGGCATGTTTTCCGGCTTTCTGCGCGAGTTCAAGGACGCGAGCAAGTAACGGCATGCCCGCATTCCCGAGCGAACGGAACCGACATGTCCTATGACCAGAATCCCTACGGCGGTCAGCGCCGCGGCGACGACTGTCGTCGCGCTCGCGACTCGCGCGCCGGTGGTTATGACTCGTATCAGCGCTCCAGTGGTGAAGGCTACCGTGGCCAGCGCCCTGCCGGTGACTACCGCAGTCAAAGGCCTTCCTCTGATGCCTATGACAGGACGGGGGGCTATGGGGCTGGTACCGGCGCTCGTGGCTACGCCAGCGATCCGCGTGCCCCTCGTGGAGATGCGTATGCCCGCGACCGTCGTGCCGGAGGCTATTCGTCGGGTGTGACCTCTTCGCGTACGGGCGGTTCTTCTCGTAAGCGGAGCGCTTCTCGAGATGGGCGGCCTGCGGCGTCTCGTCAGCCTGGCCGCTATCAGGATGCCCCGCAGCTG
>UQWE01000018.1 GCA_900544655.1 uncultured Coriobacteriaceae bacterium | reverse complement strand
CCCGGCGACATCTGTCCCCCCCCCCCCCCACGCTCGCGTGCCCGTCCGTTTCCGTGGTTGGTGCCGCGACGCTTGCCGGCGCCGAGCGTCCGCCGGCGTCCCGCCTTCGCTCGTGGCTCGTCAGTCCTTCTCGTCCCCGGGTGCCGCCTCGTCCTCGCGCCCCAGGAACGCCATTACCCGCGGAGGGAACTCACGCATGAACAGCTCGTCGGCGGGGCAGACCGCCTGCAGCGCCCCGTCGAGGATGATGCCGGCGCGATGCCCGAGGTTGCGGGCCTCGTTGAAGTCGTGCGTGACGAAGACGACGGTGCAGCCGAAGCGGTCGTGGACGTCGCGCAGGGTCTCGTACGTGTGCTTCTTCGTGGTGGGGTCGAGTGCCGAGAAGGGCTCGTCGAGCAGCAGAATCTCAGGCTGGAGCACGAGAGCGCGGGCGAGGGCCGTGCGTTGGCTCTCTCCTCCGCTGATGATGCCGGGGTAGCGGTCGGCGATGTGGCCGATGGAGAAGAGCTCGAGCATCTCTTCCACGCGCTGGGCCGCCTGGGCCTTGGGCACGCGCGCCATCTTGAGGCCGTAGCCGATGTTCTCCGCGACCGTCATGTGCGGGAAGAGCGCGTGGTCCTGGTAGACGATGCCGAGCCGGCGCTGCTGGACGGGCAGCTTGCGGATGTCCTTGCCGTCGAGCAGAATGCGCCCCTCTTCCAGGGGGAAGGCTCCGGCAATCGCTTCGAGCAAGACGGTCTTGCCGGCGCCCGTCTCTCCCACGATGGCGAAGATCTCGTGCGGCGAGACGTCCAGCTCGTCGACGCGCAGCGAGAAGCTCCCGCGTTGCACCAGCATGTCGCGGATCTCGATGCTTCCGCCCTTCATCGCGGGTCCTCGCATTCCTCGCAGGGCCTCGAGCGCCTCAGCCCCAGGCCTCGCTTCGCCCTGCCCACGCGGCTCGCGCCCGTGGGGCGATCGAGCAGGTTCGCGACCACGAGCGTGAAGGCGGAGACCAGCAGCATGATCATCGCGGTGGCCATGGCCGTCTCGGTGTCGCCGGTGGAGATGCTGAGGTAGATGCTGCCGGGGAGGGTCTCGGTCTTCATGCGCGTCACGCCCACGAGCATGAGCGTCGCGCCGAACTCACCCACGCCGCGCGCCCAGGTGAGGACGAAGGCGCTGATGATCTGGTTACGGCACATGGGCAGGATGATGGTGCGGAAGACGTCCCACGGCATCGCGCCGAGGGTCTGTGCCACGAACTCCAGGCGCGGGTTCACGCCGGCGAGGGCCGTGCGCATCATTCGGATGGCGAAGGGCAGGTTGACGATCGTCTGGGCGAAGACGATGCCCACGGGCGAGAAGACCACGGGAAGGCCCGCCGCCTTGAGCGCCTTGCCGAACGGCGAGGAGAAGATCAGCAGTAGGGCGAAGCCCAGCAGGATGTAGGGCAGCGAGAGCGTGAGCTCCATCAGAAGCTCTGCCAGGCGCTTGCCGGGAAAGTCCACGTGCGAGAGCGCGTAGGCGGTCGGCAGGGAGAGCACGAGGCAGATCGCGGTGGAGATGCTCGAGGTCACCATGCTCATGCGCAGGGAGAACAGCACCTCCTTCGACCTGATGGCCTCGCCGAAGTGCGAGATGCCGCCCGCCACAATGGCAAGGATGGCGCTCCCGATGAACAGGAGCACCATCCCCGTGACTACCATGCAGATTGTTGGGAAGATGCTGCGCTTGCAGCCGCGGCGACGCTTGGCCTTAAGGGCAGCGGACATGGGCTACACCAGCTCGTAGCCGTACTTGACCCAGATGTCCCTGGCGGTGTCGCTCTGCAGGAACTCGGTGAAGGCCTTGACGGCCTCCTCGTCGGAGGCGAAGGAGAGCTGGGCGCAGGGAATGGTCTTGATGTAGTTCTCCATGCCGGTGTTCTCGAGGATGGTCAGGCCGTCCGCGCCGGCGTTCTCCTTCCAGATGATGGCGGCGTCGCCCTCGCCCCTGGCCAGGGCCTCGGCGATCTGCGGGGCGGTGGTGGAGGTGGTGATGGCGCCGGACGCCTTGACCTGCTCGAGGATGCCTGCGTCAGTCATGGCCTTGATGGCGATCTTGCCGATGGGGGTCGACTCGGGGTCGCCCAGCAGGAGGGTGTCGCAGTTGGTGAGGTCGCTGACGGTCTGGATGCCCTTGGGGTTGCCCTCGGGGACGACCAGAACGGGGATGTGCTTGACGAGGTCCGTGCTGTTGGCGACGTGGTCCTGGACGGGCTTGAGCTCGTCGCCGGAGCCGGCGATGAAGAAGTCGCCCTCCTGGGTGGTGTTGATCTGGGTCTGGATCTGGGCGGCGTTCGCGAAGGTGATGTTCATCTCGCAGCCGGTCTCCTCGGCGAAGGCGTCCGCGATCTCCTGGAACGGCTTGGTCATGCCGGCGCCGCAGTAGATGTTGAGGGCCTTGCCCTCGAGGTTCACCGCAGTGGTCTGCGGCTGTCCGCCCTTGTCGGAGGAGCAGCCGGTGAGCGCGCCGACGCTGAGGGTGGCGCCGAGCGCCACGGTCGCGATGGCGGCGATGTACTGCTTGAACTTCTTCATGGGAGATCACCTTTCGTGCTTCTCCATGCTACCAGCTGCTTTGTTGGCGTGTGTGAGTATGCACGCTTTATAACGAATATAAATTATTACTATGCAAGCGGAGGACATCTATCGGCGGGCGGCGACGGCGGCGGGTGACGGCGCGGCGGCGGGCGTCGGGGCAAAAACTTGCGGGTAACGTGGGGGAACGGGATACTCCCCGCATATAATGAGATGTTATGACATATGCGCGGCATACGCGCCGGCGCATTCCCACCGAACTCGAAGGAGCCCTGCATGGATCCCAACAAGCGCCCCGATGACATGGTCCGCATCACCACCCCCGAGCTTGCCCAGGCGTTCATCGCCGAGCAGGTCGCCGCGGTTCGCGAGCAGGTCGGTGGCAAGAAGGTTCTGCTGGCTCTCTCCGGCGGCGTTGACTCCTCCGTCGTTGCTGCCCTGCTGATCAAGGCCATCGGCAAGCAGCTCATCTGCGTGCACGTGAACCACGGCCTCATGCGCAAGGGCGAGAGCGAGCAGGTCGTCGACGTCTTCAAGAACCAGATGGACGCCAACCTCGTCTACGTCGACGCCACCGACCGCTTCCTCGGCAAGCTCGTCGACGTTGCCGAGCCCGAGGCCAAGCGCAAGATCATCGGCGCCGAGTTCATCCGCGTGTTCGAGGAGGAGGCCCGAAAGGTCGGCGACGAGGTCAGCTTCCTCGCCCAGGGCACCATCTACCCCGACATCCTCGAGTCCCAGGACGGCGTGAAGGCCCACCACAACGTCGGCGGCCTGCCCGAGGACCTGCAGTTCGAGCTCTGCGAGCCCGTCAAGCTGCTCTTCAAGGACGAGGTCCGCGTCGTCGGCCGCGAGCTTGGCCTTCCCGAGAACATGGTTGAGCGTCAGCCGTTCCCCGGCCCCGGCCTGGGCGTCCGCTGCCTCGGCGCCATCACCCGCGACCGCCTCGAGGCGCTCCGCGAGGCGGACGCCATCGTCCGCGAGGAGATCGACAAGGCAGGGCTTACCATCTGGCAGTACTTCGCCGTCGTGCCCGACTTCCGCGCCACCGGCGTTCGCGAGGGCAAGCGCGCCTATGACTGGCCCTGCATCATCCGCTGCATCAACACCGTCGACGTCATGACGGCCGAGGTCCCCGAGCTCGACTGGGCGCTGCTCAAGCGCATCACCGCCCGCGTCACGGCCGAGGTTCCCGGCATCTGCCGCGTCTGCTACGACCTGACCCCGAAGCCCGTCGGCACGGTCGAGTGGGAGTAAGGCATCTCTTCATGGTTTAACGAATGCGCCCCGGTTATCCCGGGGCGCTTTTTTTCGCATGTCACCAATACGCCGACAGCCATGTTTTGCGTGTCCCGAGGGCAAATGGCGCGCAGAACATGGCGGCGAATGAAATGCGCGCGTAAAACATGGCGGCGAACGAATCGCGCGCGCAAAGCGCGGCCCGCGACGCCGTCGCGCGTCGGCGTTATATCTGGCGGATCGCGCTACAGCCCGCACTCCTGGAGCTTTGCTTCGAGGAGGGTGAGGGCCTTCTCGCCACCCTTCTTCGCCGCGAGGAACTCGCGGGCCAGCTTGGCGGTCTTCTGGTTCCAGGCGTAGTACTCGATAAATGCGGAGAGGGCGTCGTCGCGCTTCTTGTCGATGAACTTCTCGAGGTACTCATCGACCTTGGCAGGACGGTACTGCTTGTCGGACATCTTAAGGAGGGTGATGTACGCGTCAAACTTGTTCTTCTTGAAGAAGGGGATTGGGCTGACGTGGCTGCATGCTTCGCGGACGACGGGATCGTCCTCCTGCGCGAGTATCTCGTCGAACCTCTTCTTCTTGAGGAGGTACTTGATCTTCTCCGGGTTGGGTGGGAATTCCCCGTAGCCGGCGACGCGGTAGAAGATCGCGAAGTAGCGATACGGGTATCCGAGGGCATAGTCTTCGTTGGATAGCGAGCCGTCATCGTGGTTGCTGCTCGTCTCTACCTCTCTGGCAATTCCGCCCCATGACGAGTATTCATCGGACTCACCGCGAACGGCGACCCAGGGTTCTGCTGTCTGGACGTCTCTGAGGCTGTAGGAGGCGGGACCATTCTTCGTGGAAAAGCCCTGCTCGAGGTAGTACGTGCCGTCGTCATACTGCGAGAGCGAAAAGCTGCCATCGTCGCTTCCGAGGTTTCCCGTGGCACCGAGAGTCGCCAGATAATCAAGCCCTTGGCCGTAGGGCTTGACAAGCTTGTGCAGGTCGCGCGAAGTGGCGTCGCTGTCCGGCTCGTCCTTTGGGTCGAATAGACCTGCGTTCTCGAGGTTCTTGATCATCCACCAGAGGAAGTCTCTGATACCCTGCTCGGTTGAAATGATCATGATGCTGTTGCTGCAGTAGTTGCCCATGTTCGCTCCCATTCCTCGAGGTTGTTGGGTCTTGACTACTGCGAATAATTGTCCCGAAGTTATTAGCGGATTTACTGTGCAACAAATTGGACGGTTGCGATCAGGGCGCGAGCGGAAGTGGGGATGGGGTGGGCAGGGCGGCTGGCATGCATCTGACTTGACGTCTGCCTCGAGGTGTTGAAGTTCAGTGAAACGGTTTTTGAAACTGTTCCGGCTTCAATTCTCGAGGCCGACGAAACACGACGTCGCGTCATTCGACGGCATGCGTTCCGTCATGGCGATGACCGCGCCGCCGGCGCATCTGTTCGCAATGCGCCGCTTGAGCTCGGCGGATTAATCCTTGCCCAGCAAATCAACCCTCTAACGCAGAAGACTCCTATAGGAGAGGCGGGGCGTTGTCTGTCCAGCTATAGGAGTTCACTGCATTTTTGAGGTGCAGCTCAGTGCGGCAGCGGGGCTGGTGGGAGCGCTCCGGGCCTATCGCTCGGCGTTTTTCTCGAGCGCCTGCGCCCAGAGCTCCGGGGTCACGACCGAGTCGAAGGACGTCACGAGGTCGCCCTCCTCCCAGGAGTAAACCTTGTCTTGCCGTTTTTGAGGTTTCGCAATCGCCGGTCGGCGAGGATTGTGCAGATGCGATCTTACGCAAGGCTATTTGGTTTGAGCAAAGAAGTGATAAGCGGGCGATTGAATAGCTCCATCCGCTCTGGTAATAACAAATAGCAGCGTGTCGCGCTCCTGCGACACCGGGAGAGGAGAGCCCTATGAACATCGTTGTATTGAGTGGTAGCCCGCGCAAGGGCGCCAACACTGACACCATGGTCGACACGTTTGCTGAGGCTGCGCGCGAGGGTGGCCACACGGTCGAAGTCGTGCGCGTTGCCGGCAAGAAGATCGCCGGTTGCCTGGGGTGCCAGTACTGCTTCGAGCACGAGGGCGCTTGCGTGCAGAAGGACGATATGGCCGGCGTGGTTGAGTCGCTCAAGAACGCCGACATGGTCGTGTTCGCTTCGCCCATCTACTGGTTCGATATCACCGCGCAGGAGAAGGCCGTCATCGACCGTCTGTACGCCTTCGGCGCCACGGGTTTCCCGTTTACCAAGACTGCCCTTTTGCTCGACAGCCACAGCGAGGGCGTCTATGACGCGGCGATCGCTATGTACAAGGCTACCTGCGCGTATTGCAAGTGGGATGATCAGGGCATTGTCACCATCAGCGGCATGACCGAGCGTGACAGTATGGCATCGTCACCCAAGCTCGAAGAGGTGCGTGAGCTCGCTCGCAAGCTCGCTTAACTTTGCGTTGCTGAATATCTGTCGAGCATATAAGACAGATTATTATATAATCTGTCGAGTATAAAAGACGGGAAGAGGACGGATCCATCGAAAAGGATGGTCTGAAAATAGAAGTGATTCCGGCTTGGAGGTATTTGCTTGAGCTTGCAAGCAGATAATTCGAACCGTATGCAAGGGCCCCGGAGTGCGGTTAACCGTGCTCCGGGGCCATTGTTTAAGGATTTGTGGCGGTTCGACTTCCGCGGTTTCAGCCGGTCGGCCTAGTCGAACAGGCTTGGCATGTCGCTTTCCTTCATGAGGGCACCGGCGCAGGGGAGGGCCTGGGCGCAGAACTTCTCTGCCCAGACGTCGCTTCCCAGGAAGTCCTCGATCTCGCCGACGGCGGTGATGATGCGGCCCTTCTTGGCCGTGAAGGCCTGGACGCCCTGCGTGTTGGTGGTCGTCTTGGTCTTGAGCAGCGACGTGTTGAAGTTCATCAGGCGTCCGTCGTTCGAGACGAGCGCGAGGTCGCGGTCCTCCTTGAGCACCTGGGCAAACAGCAGCTTGGACCCGCCATAGATGGCGTTCTTGAGGCGCTTGCGGTTGGTCTTGGTCACGTACCCCGCCAGCGCCACGCGGACGACACGGCCATTCTCGAAGGCGAAGAGCACGTCTGCCTTGTAGTCCTCGGGATCGATCACCCAGATGACGTTCTCGTCCGGCTCCATCTCGAGGTCGGTCGGCAGGTAGGAGCCGAGCTGGGCGGACTTGGTGTCCTCGAACGCGGCGACCTTGCACTTGTACACCTGGCTCTTGTCGGTGAATACGAGCAGATCGTGCGTGTTGGAGGACGGGAACTCGATGAATGGCTCGTCTCCGTCCTTGTACTTGAGCGCCGCGCCCGTCTTGAGCACGCGGTCCGTCATCTTCTTGAGGTAACCGTCGCGCGAGAGCATGATCGTGACCGGGTACTCCTCGACCTCGGGCTCCAGGCTCACCTCGATGACGTCAGCCGGGTCAACGCGGCCGGTCTTGCGCGGCATCACGTACTTCTTGTTGACCGCGGCCAACTCGTCGCTGATGACCTGCTTGATCTTGTCCTCGCTCGACAGGATGTCCTCAAGCTCGGCGATTTCGCCCTCGAGCTTCTCAATGTCCTTGGTGCGGTTGAGGATGTACTCCTCGTTGATGTTGCGGAGCTTGATCTCGGCGACGAACTCGGCCTGCGTCTCGTCGATGCCGAAGCCGCGCATGAGGTTGGGCACGACCTCCGCCTCAAGCTTCGTGCCGCGGATGATTGCGATCGCCTTGTCGATGTCGAGCAGAATCGCCTCGAGGCCGTGCAGCAGGTGCAGGCGCTCTGACTTCTTGCCGAGGTCGAAGCTCACGCGTCGACGCGTGGACTGGACGCGCCACTCGACCCACTCATGCAGGATCTGGCGCACGCCCATGACGCGGGGGTAGCCGTCGACCAGCACGTTGAAGTTGCACGAGAACGAATCCTGAAGCGTGGTCATGCGGAAGAGCTTCGCCATGAGCTCGTCGGGGTTGACTCCTCGCTTGAGGTCGATGGCGATGCGCAGGCCGGAGAGGTCCGTCTCGTCACGGATATCGGCAATCTCGCGCACCTTTCCCTCCTTGGAGAGCTTGACGATGCGCTCGATGATGATGTCGGTCTTGGTGGTGTACGGGATCTCGTAGACCTCGATGATTCGCTCCTCGGGGATCCAGCGCCAGCGCGAGCGGATCTGGAAGCTGCCGAGGCCCGTCTCGATGATGCGCTCCATCTCCTCGCGGCGGTAGATGATCTCGCCGCCGGTGGAGAAGTCGGGCATGGGCATGTACTCGAGCAGGTCACACTCGGGGTCCTCGAGGTAGTGCATGGTGGCGCAACAGACCTCGTTGAGGTTGAAGCCGCAGATGTCGGACGCCATGGCGACGCCGATGCCCTTGTTGGCGGACACGAGGATGTTGGGGAACGTGGTGGGCAGCAGGCGCGGCTCCTTCATTGCGCCGTCGTAGCTGTCGACGAAGTCCACCGGGTCCTTGTCGATGTCCTTGAAGATCTCGGCACAGATGGGGGAGAGCTTCGCCTCGGTGTAACGCGAGGCCGCGTAGCTGAGGTCTCCCGAGTAGTACTTGCCGAAGTTGCCCTTGGACTCGACGAAGGGCGCGAGCAGCGCCTCGTTGCCCGTGGCGAGACGAACCATCGTCTCGTAGATGGCACCGTCGCCGTGCGGGTTGAGCTTCATGGTCTGGCCCACGATGTTCGCGCTCTTCTGGCGCTCGCCCTTGAGCAGGCCCATCTTGTACATGGTGTAGAGCAGCTTGCGGTGCGAGGGTTTGAAGCCGTCAATCTCCGGGAACGCGCGCGAGACGTTAGTGCTCATGGCGTAGGGCATGTAGTTAGTCTCGAGCGTCTCCGTGATGGGCTGCTCCGTGATCTCGGAGTGCAGGCCGATGACGTTCTCGTCGTTGACCTGCTTCTTTTTAGGCTGCGTCTTCTTCTTTGCCACGATTCCCTCTTGAAACGTCTGCTTTGGCTTGTCTGTTGGGTTGGCGTGGTTGGGCTGCGTTGCCCTGACCGCGCCTCCGCGTTACTGCAGGTCCAGCTGGTCTAGATACTCTTTGCCGTGCTCGGCGATGTGACGCTTGCGCCCCTCGTCGTCATTGCCTAGCAACAGGTTGAACATGGTCTCCATCCTTGCGATGTCCTCGGGCTCGACCTTGATCAGGCGACGCGTCTCGGGGTTCATGGTGGTGAGCCACATCATGTCCGGATCGTTCTCACCAAGACCCTTCGAGCGGTTGATGGAACACTTCTTGTCGCCGATCTCCTTCAGGACGTCGTTCTTTTCGAGCTCGGTGTAGGCGAAGTAGGTCTTCTCGCCGCAGTTGATCTCATAGAGCGGCGATTCCGCGATGTAGACGTATCCCTCGTCGATGAGCGTGGGCACCAGGCGGTAGAGCATCGTCAGGATGAGCGTGCGGATGTGGTACCCGTCGACATCAGCATCCGTGCAGATGATGACCTTGCTCCAGTTGAGGTTGTTCAGGTCGAAGGTGGCGAGGTTCTTGATGCGCCTGTCGCTGATCTCCACGCCGCAACCGAGGACGCGCATGAGGTCCATGATGATGTCGGACTTGAAGATGCGCGGGTAGTCCTCCTTGAGGCAGTTGAGGATCTTGCCTCGAACCGGCATGACACCCTGGAACTCCGCGTCGCGAGAGGTGCGGATGGCGCCTGCCGCGGAGTCGCCCTCGACGATGTAGATCTCGCGGCGGGTCTTGTCCTTCGAGCGGCAGTCGATGAACTTCTGCACGCGGTTGGCCATGTCGGTCTTCTGCTGCAGGTTGGTCTTGATGCTCTGGCGGGTCTTCTCGGCGTTCTCACGGGAGCGCTTGTTGATGAGCACCTGGTCCACGATCTTGCTGGCGGCGTCCTTGTTCTCGATCAGGTAGGTAGAGAGGCGCTCCTTGAAGAAGGCCGTCATCGCCTGCTGGATGAAGCGGTTGTTGATGGCCTTCTTGGTCTGGTTCTCATAGGAGGTCTGGGTGGAGAAGCAGTTGGTCACCAGCACCAGGCAATCCTGGACGTCCTGCCACTTGATCGAGCTCTCGTTCTTGTTGTACTTGCCCTGGCTCTTGATGTAGGCGTCGAGGGCGCTGGTCAGGGCGCTGCGGGCCGCCTTCTCGGGTGAGCCACCGTTCTCAAGCCACGAGGAGTTGTGGTAGTACTCCTGCATCTGGAAGGTGCGGGAGAAGCACAGGCACGCCGTGATCTTGACGTTGTAGTCTGGCAGGTCCTCGCGGTCGCGGCCACGGCGGTCCGCCTCGATGAAGAAGGGTTCGGTGAGGTAGTTGGCGCCGACCTTCTCGAGCACGTAGTCCTCGATGCCCTTGGGGTAGCAGAAGTCTTCCTCGGTGAAGCTGCCGTCCTCGCCCTCGATGCGCAGGCGGAAGGTGACGTTGGCGTTGACCACGGCCTGGCGGCGCATGGTCTCGCGGTACCACTCGTCGGGGATGTCGATCGAGGTGAAGACCTCGAGGTCCGGCCGCCACCTGATGGTGGTGCCGGTGCGCTGCTCATCGGTGGGCTCGACCTCAAGGGCCTTCTTCTTGGAGCCTACAACCTTGCCCTTCTTGAAGTGCAGCGAGTATTTGTTGCCGTCGCGCCAGACGGTGACATCCATGTACTCCGAGGCGTATTGGGTGGCGCACGAGCCCAGACCGTTGGTGCCGAGCGAGAAGTCGTAGTCACCGCCCTGGTTGTTGTCGTACTTGCCGCCGGCATAGAGCTCGCAGAAGACGAGCTCCCAGTTGAAGCGCTTCTCGGTGGGGTTCCAGTCCAGCGGGCAGCCGCGGCCGTTGTCCTCCACCTGGATGGACTTGTCGGCGAAGGCGGTGAGGGTGATCAGCTTGCCAAAGCCCTGACGAGCCTCGTCGACCGCGTTGGAGAGGATCTCGAAGGCGGCGTGCGCGCAGCCGTCGAGTCCGTCCGAGCCGAAGATGACGGCGGGGCGCAGGCGGACGCGCTCCTCGTCCTTGAGCTGGCGGATACTGTCGTTGCCATAGTTTGCGGTGTTGTTTGCCATGCTCGCTCTCTCGGTGCTCCCTTGCCGGCGCCCGCGTCTCATCGGGCGCGCGTATTGGTTGCGGCCCCAGCGCCGCGGCGCGATGCGCCTGCCGCTGCGTCTTTGTGTGTTTGGGGCCGGGTAATTTGGTTTAGATAAGCAACTTAACATAGCCCGGCGCGTCAGCTGCCCCTTCTGACACGAAATCCATCGAACAATCGTTCGAACTCAGGTGCGTGCCGAAGGGACTGGCGCCGATCGCGACGCCTCGGCGTTCGAGCCGCTTCGTCGCTGGCGCCTCGCCTTATTACCGCGGCAGGAACCTCGCGTCGACGATCGCCTGGGCGACAAGCGCCACGCCGTCGATTGTCCAGAGCGCAAAGAAGCCGCCGCCGGCAATGGCAATGCTGTCGAGGCGATGGCGAGCGTATGGGTGATCGCCGGGAGTGCGGGAGAGACAAACCAGTTGCCTGCGGCGGAGGCGAACCAGTTGCCTGCGGCGGAGGCGACCCCGCAAAACCCGAGCGTAACGACTATCTATTTTGCGTTGGGGCCATGGGGCCTGCCTTCGAGTATGTTCGGGTGGATATGGCGTCCCGTTCACTATAAGTGCGTGGGGAAGTAGTGACGCTCCGTATTTGGCTCGACTATAAGCGGCGAATAAATGAGGGGATAGCGACTGTGAGCAGCCAAACGATGCCCGGAGGAGTAGTCCCCTCTTTTAGCGTTACAAAACCCCAGTTGATTTGCTCGCTCGAAAGTCAGCTATTTGCCCAGAGGCCATTTGGCTGCTCACTGTCGCTATCCGTTAATAAACCGGTGGGAAAACGAGCGTCTAATGCCTGTTTCTGAACCGGTTTTAAAGGGCTGAGTTGGATTCGGGGAGCAAAAAACCGCGCGAGCTTGTATTTCGCATGCCGGGATTCCTGCCGCACTTGGTTTGTGGGTGCCCTGTTGAGTGGTGTAGCTAGTCTAAATTGCTGTAGATCGGGCAGCAAGAATTTGATAGACGGACATATTTAGTTGCAACGAACCCTTGATGCAGCGCGAGCGTCGTTTTTGTCAGCATGGGAAGCCCGATGAGGGTAACGTGGCCTTCGTTGGCGTCTGGGGGTTCACGGAGAAGACTGGCTTGTCGACCGGCTCGGGGGACGGCAGCCAGAACGGGGCCGGCACCGCTAACGCCGGCTCCTCGCAGGGCGGGACCTCTTCTGGGCTTCCCCAGACGGGGGGAGGTTGCAAGTGCGGCTCCTTATCTTGCGCTGGCCGCCTCCGCCGTGTCGCTGCTGTCCGCGCTTTGGCTGTCTAGACGATAGGGGCAGACCTGCCTGACGAGGAAGTTGACAAAGGGACTGTCCCTTTGTCAACTTCCTACGCGCTCGCGAGGGTGGCGTCCGTGCTCTTGACGTGGTTGCCGATAATCTCAGAGACGTCCGAGATCGAGACGAACGCTGAGTTGTCGACCGAGTCAATGACTTCGCGCAGCTCGCGGACCTCATACTTCGTGATGACGCAGTAGAGGACCTCCTTCTTTCCGCTCAGCATGCCCTCGCCGTCCATGATGGTGACGGTGCGGCCCATGCGGCTGTAGATCTGCTTGCAAATCTCCGTGGCGTCGTCCGTGACGATGAGGGCCGCCTTGACCTGGTCCATCTCGGACTCGACCATGTCGAGCACCTTCGACGTGATGAAGTAGGTGAGCAGCGAGTAGAGCGCGCGGTCGACGCCAAAGAGTATGCCGGCCATGCCGTAGATGACGATGTTCATGCCGAGGACCATCTGTCCCACGGCGAGGTTGGTCTTCCTGCTGACGAGGATGGCCACGGCCTCGGTGCCGTCGAGGCAGCCACCCCCGCGGATCACGATGGCCACGCCAAGGCCGAGGAGCACGCCGCCAAAGCAAACCGCGAGCAGGGTCTCGCCGGTGGCGTTCGCCCAGCCGTCGAAGAGCTCGACGCACGCGGAGAACGTCGCCATCGAGAAGACGGCGCGTGCGGTGAAGCCGCGGCCGAGCTTGATGCCTCCCAGGATGACGAAGGGCGCGTTCAGAATAATCGTGAGCAGGGCGAGGGGAACGCCCGTTACGTGCGAGAGCATCATGCTCACGCCGATGACGCCACCGTCCAGGATGGTGTTGGGGACGAGGAACTCCTCCACGGCGAAGGCGGCGATTGCGGAGCCGAGGGCGAGGAGCGCGTAGTTGATGACGGGGTGAGAGGGACGTCAATCCATGTGGGGTGCCTTTCTGTGTCGTGAGGCACAGGCGGTCAGGTTGCGGGGTGAGTCTACCAAATAGCCGGGCGCTACGCGGCATGAGCGTAGGTGGAGAAGTCCTTCTCGGGATTGGAGAGGCCGATGGTCTTGACTTCGCCCTCCCAGCCCTCGGCGAAGGCGCGGGCGACCTTCGCGGTGTCGCCGGTGGGGCTAAAGATGATTTCGACGATGCGTACGGCCTCTCCTTTTGGTATTTATGGGAGTACTCTACGTAATGATACAAGGCGGCCGCGATGCCGCCTGCGGATATGCGGAGGCGAATGCGTGATGGCTATGGATGACGGGGCTGCTACGACCTTGAGCGGGGCGATGGACATCGGTGGCATGCCGGTGGGTAACGACGAAGCGCCTGTGCTGGGAAACCCCGTGCTCGCTGCGATCGAGCGACGTTCGTCCACGCGCTCGTTCGCCAAGGACGCCGAGGGTCGTGCTATTCCCGTGACGGACGAGCAGAGGCTTGCCGTGCTGCATGCCGCGAGCCGCGCGCCCTCCGCCGGCGCCATGATGATGTACTCGATCATCGACGTCCGCGAGCAGGCGACGCTCGACCGCCTCTGCGTGCTGTGCGACGGCCAGCCCATGATTTCGCATGCTCCGTGGGCGCTCTTGTTCGTTGCCGACTACGTCAAGTGGATCGACCTGTTCGAGCACGTGGGCTGCTTCACGGACGAATTCGCGGAGCGTACGGGCAAGGCGCCGCGTCGCGAGCCAGGCCTTGGCGAGTTGGGGCTCGCGCTACAGGACACCGTGTGCGCCGCGCAGAACGCCGTGATCGCCGCCGATGCCGTGGGTCTCGGTAGCTGCTTCGTTGGCGACATCCTCGAGCATGCGGAGGAGGTCTCTGAGCTCCTTGGCCTGCCGCCGCACACGCTTCCCCTTAGCATGCTCATCCTGGGTACGCCCGCCAAGGAGCGCCCCGCCATTGGACATCCGGTGAAGAACCTCGTGATGAGAGAGCGCTATCACCGGGCGACTCCGGAGGAGATGGACGCTCAGGTCGCGGAGATGGACGCGATGTTCCGTCCGCATGCAACGGAGGCAGGAGAGCGCGTCTGCGACATCTACACGCGTAAGCACACGAGTGGTTTCATGGCCGAGATGGGCCGCTCGATGGGGGAGTGGCTCCGCCGCTGGTAGGCATGGCGGCGAGGGAGGCGGCTCCGTCGCCGCCTGTGGCTAGGCGGGCCTTGCTCGCGCTATCATGCTGTGCCGGGAGGCTGGAAGATGAAACTCGATGAGCTTGAAATTGGTAAGGACGCGGTGATCGCGTCGGTGTCTGCGGATGACGCGGCGCTCCGCCAGCATATCCTCGATATGGGCCTTACGCCCGGTACCGAGGTTACGATGATGAAGTACGCCCCCATGGGCGACCCCATGGAGATCCGTCTGCGCGGCTATGAGCTCACGCTTCGCCGTGACACCGCCGCGAGGATCGAGCTCGTTGGCGTGCATGATACGGACACCGCTCCGCGCGTCGCTCCCAAGACGGGCGTTACGGCTCACCCGGCATTGGGCGAGGGCGTGCATCCCCGCAGCGCGACCAAGGCGGTGCCGGAGGGCGAGCCCCTCACCTTCGCGCTCGCCGGCAACCAGAACTGCGGCAAGACCACGCTCTTCAACCGTCTGACCGGATCGAACCAACATGTCGGCAACTTCCCCGGCGTGACGGTCGATCGCAAGGACGGACAGATTCGCAATCACCCCGAGGCAACGGTCACGGACCTCCCGGGCATCTACTCGCTCTCGCCCTACACGGGCGAGGAGATCGTAAGCCGCCAGTTCATCATCGATGCCAACCCTGACGCCGTGATCGACATCGTCGATGCCACGAACATCGAGCGTAACCTCTATCTGACGCTCCAGCTCATGGAGCTCGACCGTCCCATGGTCATCGCGCTCAACATGATGGACGAGGTCACTGCCAACGGCGGCACCATCGACGTGAACCTGCTTGAGAGCCTGCTCGGCGTGCCCGTGGTTCCCATCTCCGCCGCCAAGAACGAGGGTATCGGCGAGCTCGTGGAGCATGCGATGCACGTCGCGCGCTATGGCGAGCGCCCCGGCCGCGTCGACTTCTGCTCGAGCTCCGAGGACGCGCCTGACCACGGCGCACTCCACCGCTGCATCCACGGCATCGCCAAGCTGATCGAGGACCACGCGCGTGCCGCGTCGATTCCCGTTCGCTTTGCGGCAACCAAACTCGTCGAGGGAGATGAGCTTGTAATCAAGGCCCTCGGCCTTGACGAGAACGAGCTGCAGGGTATCGGACACGTCATTCGCCAGATGGAGGAGGAGTCCGGCACGGACCGCTTCTCCGCCCTCGCGGATATGCGCTTTACCTTCATCGAGAGCGTGTGCAGCGCCTGCGTGGTCAAGCCTCGGGAGAGCCGCGAGCACAAGCGTTCCATGGCAATCGATCGCGTGCTCACGGGTCGTTATACCGCGGTCCCTGCGTTTCTCGCCATCATGGCGCTTGTGTTTTGGCTTACGTTTGGCGTGGTCGGCGCGGCGTTGCAGGGTCTGCTCGAGAACCTCGTCGACGCGGGTATCGAGGCCGCGGACGTGGCGCTTGCGGCGTTTGGCACGAATGAGGTCGTCCGCTCGATGCTGGTTGATGGCGTGCTCACGGGTGTTGGCAGCGTGATCTCGTTCCTGCCCATCATCGTGGTCCTGTTCCTCCTGCTCTCGATTCTCGAGGACTCGGGCTATATGGCACGCGTGGCCTTCGTTATGGATAAGTTCCTGCGTCGCTTTGGCCTGTCCGGGCGCAGCTTCGTGCCGATGCTCGTGGGCTTTGGCTGCAGCGTCCCGGCGATCATGTCCACACGCACCCTTCCGTCCGAGCACGACCGCAAGATGACGGTCATGCTCACGCCCTTCATGAGTTGCTCCGCAAAGCTGCCGGTCTACGGCCTGCTTTGCGCGGCGTTCTTCCCCAATGCGACGGTCGCCGCGATGGTCGCGCTCTACGTGCTGGGTGTCATCGTTGGTATGGTCGTTGCGGTGATCCTCAACCACACCGCGTTCAAGGGTGAGCCCGTCCCCTTTATCATGGAGCTTCCCAACTATCGTCTCCCCAGCGTCAAGACGACGTTCATGCTCGCATGGGATAAGGCGAAGGGCTTCATCACTAAGGCGTTCACCATCATCTTTGCGGCGTCTGTCGTGATTTGGTTCCTCCAAACGTTCGACATTCGCTTCAACGTCGTTACGGACCAGTCGCACAGCATGCTTGCCAAGCTGGGCGGCCTGATCGCCCCCGCGCTCACACCGCTTGGGTTTGGCGACTGGCGTGTCTCCACGGCGCTCGTCTGCGGCCTCATCGCCAAGGAGAGCGTGATATCGACGCTGACGGTGCTGCTTGGCTCGACTTCGGTCGCGACGCTGTCCGAGCTGTTCATGCCGGCGACCGCCTTTGTGTTCCTCGTCTTCACGCTGCTCTATCCGCCGTGCGTGGCGGCGATCGGCACCGTCCGCTCCGAGTTGGGAGGGCGCTCCGCCGCTGCGGTCTTCGCCCTGCAGATCGGTGTCGCGTGGGTGGTGGCGTTCTTGTTCCATACGGTGTTCATGCTGCTGGGGCTTGCATAGACGCGCGGCGGGGTGCGCGACGCGTTCCGTTCCGTGGCGGCTGCCCGTGGACGAACCCGCCCCGTGGGCCTGTCCGTGGGCGAGTCAGCGCGGC
>UQWE01000017.1 GCA_900544655.1 uncultured Coriobacteriaceae bacterium | reverse complement strand
CGGCTCCCGCACCCGCAGCCAACCCCGCGGCATGCCTGCTCATCGACCGCAAGTCTGGCCGCACCTTCACAGCGAGCGCGCCGCGCACCGTCATCGGCCGCGAGCGTTCCGCGGGCGGCATTGTGATTCACGACCCCAACGTCTCTCGCTCGCACGCGGAGCTTTCCTTTGACGGCCAAACGTGGCGCATTCGCGACCTCAACTCGACCAATGGCACGCTCGTGAACGACGTGGACGTCGACGAGTGCTCGCTTCGCGACGGCGACCTGATCACTCTGGGTCTCACGAACCTCGAGTTCAGGGAGAACTAACATGATCGACCTCGTCCTGTTCATGGGGCGCATTGCCCTCGTCGTGGTCCTCTACCTGTTCCTGTTCGTCGTCATGAAGACGGGAATCGGCCTCGTCAGGGGTCAGCGCAAGGACCCGGCAATCTGGTGCGTTGACGTGGACAAGGGTCCGCGCCAGCTTCGTGGTCTCCACGTGGACATGCTCGGCCCTGTCGTTATCGGCCGGTCGCCCTCGAGCGACATCGTCATCGCCGAGCCGATCGTCTCCTCCACCCATGCGCGCTTCACCCTGCAGGGACCCGCGCTCGTGCTCGAAGACCTTCACTCCACGAACGGCACGCTTGTAAACGGCCGCCTCATCCTCGATCCCGTCACCTTGCGTGACGGCGACGAGGTGCAGGTTGGAGACGTGGTCATGAGGGTGAGCCGTCGATGAGCTCCGCTCTCGGACACAATAATCCCTTGGACTCGACGGGCCCTTTGCCCCTCATTGGCCACATCGGCCATGTCGGACCCCATCTTCATGGGCATCGCCGTCACGATGCCCATGACCCACACGCACCGGCATTCGACCTCGACTCTCGTCCCGGCGCGGGTCTCGAAATGGGCGCCGATACGCGCCTATCCTGGGCGGGACGCACGGACGTGGGCCTCGTACGCGGCCATAACGAAGACTCCTACCTCGTAAGAAATCCGCTCTTTGGCGTTTGCGATGGCATGGGCGGACACGCGGCGGGCGAAGTCGCAAGCGCCATCGCGGTTCGCTCCATCGCCAGTCATGCCCCGGAACACGCCGATGACATGCTGCTTGGCGCCGCCATCGAGGCGGCAAACGAGGCCGTCATCCAGGGGGCGGCGAACGGCGAGGGCAAGCCCGGCATGGGATGCACCGCAACCTGCTGCATCATCGAGGGCACCAAGATGGCCATCGCGCACGTGGGCGACTCGCGCATCTACCTCCTGCGCGCCGGTACCCTCGTGCGCCTCACGCATGACCATTCGTATGTCGAGGAACTTGTCGACGCTGGCGAGATTACGGCGGACGAAGCGCGTGTACACCCCTCGCGCTCCATCATCACCCGAGCCCTCGGCTCCGACCCAGACATGTACGCGGATCACTTCTCGCTCGATGTCGAGCGCGGGGACCGCATCATCCTCTGCTCTGACGGGCTCTCATCCATGGTTCCCGACGCCAAAATCGAGCTTCTCTCCGTTTCCTCGGCGACGCCCATCGACTGCACGGACCAGCTCGTCGCCGCCGCGCTTGAAGCCGGTGGCCATGACAACGTGTCCGTCATCGTCGTCGATGTCGTAAGCGACGGGCGCGAGGAGGCTCGCCGTCTGGCGCGGCGCCGGGCGGTACTTGGTTGGCTCGCGGTGTTGTTGGGGCTTACCGTCGTTCTGTCCATTGCACTCGGGTTTTTTATCCGCTCCTCTTGGTATATCGGCGTAGGCGGTGGACGAGTGGGTATTTACCAGGGCATCCATAGCAGCGTCTTTGGAATCCCGCTCTCGAGCCTCGAGGAGAGCACCCAGGTGAGCATCGCCGACCTCCCCGAGTCAACCCAGCACCAGCTCTCTGCCGGCATTCCGGTTGCCAGCAAGGACGACGCGCTAACCGCAGTCCAGGCCTACCAGACCCAGATTGAAGAAGCGCGCGCCAAGGCCCAAAAGGCCGCGGACGACGCGCAATCCGACAGCACGGATGGCGCAGTTGGAAGCGCCCTCGGGGCATCCGGCCCGGAGGCTGCGGAAACCGGAGCAGACGTAGTGACCACAAGTGCCGAAGGAGGCGCAGCATGACCAGACAGATTTGCGGTTCTCGCCGCGCCACTGAGCTCCTCCTGCTTATCGCCGGAGCCGTGCCGGTGCTCCTGCTCTATTCCATGTATGTCATGAACACGGGAGCGCAGCTTTCGTTCGAGACGCTCTCGGTGCCCATCGGCCTCATCGTCGCCTTCGTGGCGGCGCACATCGCCATACGCCTGCTTGCTCCGGGTGCAGACCCGGCAATACTGCCCATCGTCTTTATCCTCTCGGGTATTGGCATCACGTTTGTCACCCGCCTTGCGCCCGAGGACGCCGTGGGACAGGTCGTGTGGCTGTTCGTCTCCGTCGCCGCCATGGTGGCGACGCTCATACTCATCCCCAACCTCGATAGGCTTGCGGATTATAAGTTCACGCTCGGTCTCACCGGCGTGGCGCTCCTGCTCATGCCGGCCATCTTCGGTACGGAGATTTACGGCTCGAAGCTCTGGATACGCATCGGCGGCTTCTCGTTCCAGCCTGGTGAGATCGCGAAAATTCTCATCGTCCTGTTCCTCGCCGCCTACCTCTCCGAGAACCGCGAGCTGTTGTCAGCGTCCTCGCACAAGGTGGGCCCCTTCACGCTGCCGCGCCTACGCATGCTCACCCCGATGCTCGTCATGTGGGGCATGTGCATGGTCGTCGTCGTCTTCGAGCGCGACCTTGGCAGCGCTGTACTGTTCTTCACCCTTTTCGTGGTCATGCTCTATGTCGCGACCGGTCGCATTGGCTATGTCCTCGTCAGCCTGGCGCTGCTCGCCATCGGCGGCATCCTCTCTTACAAGTTCTTCTCGCACGTCCGCGTGCGCTTCCAGATCTGGCTCGACCCCTTTGCAGACCCGTCCGGCTCTGGACTCCAGATCGTTCAGTCCATCTACTCCCTTGCCGACGGAGGCCTCGTCGGCTCCGGCATCGGCAAGGGCATGCCCACGCTCATCCCCGTGGTGAAGAGCGACTTCATCTTCTCCGCCGTCGCGGAGGAAATGGGCCTTCTCGGCGGCGCCGCCGTGTTGCTCCTCTTCATGCTTCTCGCGGTGCGCGGCCTCACCACCGCAGCGCGCGCGAAGAGCGACATGAGCGCGTTCACCGCGGTTGGCCTCACGACGGCCCTCTCCTTCCAGGCGTTCCTCATCGTCGGAGGTGTCACGAAGCTTCTCCCCCTCACGGGCGTGACCCTGCCGTTCATGAGCCAGGGCGGATCGAGCCTACTCTCGAGCTTCATCGTCATCGGCCTGCTCCTGCGTGCCGGCGATGAGGGCACGGGGCGCACGACACTGCCCTCTGGCGACGGCACGAGCGCAAGCCCCTCCCCGCTCCTGGCACCCGGATCAACGGGTGGCGCCCCGGTCGTGCAGGGCAAGCACGCGCGAGCGCACTTCGGCCTCGGCACTTCTGAGGGTGGAGTTCTCGGACGCGTTGCCCTTGGCAACCGACTGACCCTACTCGTGACCTTCTTCACGTTGCTGTTCGCGGCCCTTATCGCAAACCTGACCTATATCCAGGTAATCAAGGCAAGCTATTACCAGCAGCTGCCCAACAACAACCACACGATTGCGAGAAGTGCCTACGTGCAGCGCGGCGCCATCCTCACCTCCGACGGCGTGACGCTCGCAGAGTCCCTCAAGCAGGCAGACGGCACCTACGTGCGCACGTATCCGCAGGGCAGCCTCGCCGCCCACACCGTTGGATACGTCTCGACCCAGTACGGCGCCACAGGCGTCGAAGCGTCGATGAACGACTCCCTCACCGGCCACGCAGATTACTCCAACTGGCAGAATGCTCTGTATTCGCTCGCGGGCGTGAACCAACCGGGCAACTCCGTCGTTCTCACCCTCAACTCTCGGATTCAGCAAGCAGCTGAGGAAGCCCTCGAGGGGCACGTCGGCTCAATCGTCGTGCTCGACCCCACCACGGGCGCCGTCCTCGCGAAGGCATCCTCGCCCACGTTCTCCTACAACGACATCTCGACCATTCTCTCGAACGGAGACAGTAACAGCGAACTCATCGACCGCAGCTGCGCCGCGCTGTACACGCCCGGATCCACGTTTAAGGTCGTGTCCCTTGCCGCAGCCATCGACTCCGGCAAGGCAACCCTCGACAGTTCGATTGACGCACCCGCACGCATCAGCATCGGAGGCGCCGATGTCACGAACGTCGCGGGCGAGGACTTCGGAACGACCACGCTTCGCAACGCCTTCACGCACAGCTCGAACACCGCGTTTGGCCAGCTAGCCGTCAACATTGGAGCAAGCACCCTCGTCGACTACGCCAAGGCCTTCGGCTACGGCACGACGCTGGGCCAGGACTTCCACGCCACGGCGTCGCTCATGCCGGACGCATCCGAGATAACGGAGTGGGAGACCGCGTGGGCAGGCGCCGGCCAGCCCGTCGGCCAGCACTCGAGCCCGGCTGGCCCCCAGACCACAGTGATGCAGAACGCCGTCGTGGCCGCCGCCATCGCCAACAACGGCGTTGTCATGAGCCCGTATCTAGTCGATCACGTCCTCTCCCCCGAGGGCGTCACCATCACCACGACCAAACCCCGAAGCCTCGGGCAGGCCGTGACGGCTGAGACCGCGCAGCAGGTTAAGGAGGCAATGCTCGACGTCGTCCAAAACGGCACGGGCATGGCTGCCCAGGTCTACGGCGCGCGCGTGGCCGGCAAGACGGGCACCGCCGAGGTCGCGAACGGCCAGATCAACTCCACCTTCATTGGATTCGCGCCCTATGACAACCCGACGCTCGCCATTTCGATATGCGTCGAGGGCTCTGATAATGACAACGTGAGCGGCCTTGCGGCAAGACTTGCCGGCCAAGTCCTCTCCAAGTCACTCAACGCGCAGGCGCAAGGATCAAGCTAATGGACAACCAACACTAACGAGGACGCCCTCCAGGCGTCAATGATGGCATGATGGATACGAGCGCCAACGGGCGCATAGGTTTGATGGGAGCACACATGGCAGACAAGCTACTCGGCGGACGCTATGCCGTCCAGGACAGGATCGGCATCGGAGGCATGGCGACCGTCTATCGCGGTCTCGATCAGGTGCTCGGTCGCACCGTCGCCATCAAGATGATGCTGCCGCAGTACGCAACCGATCCGTCCTTCGCTGCGCGCTTCAAGCAGGAGGCTCAGGCTGCCGCGGCGCTCCAGAGCCCATACATCGTGGGCGTCTATGACTGGGGCAAGGACGGCGACACGTACTACATCGTCATGGAGTACCTGCGCGGCACGGACCTCAAGACCGGCATCCGCAACCATGGGGCCCTCGACTGCCGCAAGGTCGCTCAGATTGGCTCGCAGATCTGCCAGGCCCTCTCCGAGGCCCACAGGCACGACATCATCCACCGTGACATCAAGCCGCAGAACATCATGGTGCAGCCCAACGGCAACATCAAGGTGATGGACTTTGGCATCGCTCGCGCCAAGAACAGTCACCTCACGGCCGATAACTCCGTGCTTGGCACTGCCCACTACGTCTCCCCCGAGCAGACGCAGGGTAAGGAGCTTGGGCCCACCTCCGACCTCTACTCCCTCGGCATCGTCATGTATGAGGCCGCGACGGGCCGCGTTCCCTTCGACGGTGACGACGCCATCTCCGTTGCCCTCAAGCAAGTCAACGAGCAGCCTGTTCCGCCCAGCCAGGTTAATCCCAACGTCGACGCAACCCTCGAGGGCATCATCCTCAAGTGCATGCGCAAGAATCCCGCGGAGCGCTTCCAGACCGCCGACGAGCTTCGCCGCGTCTTGAATGACTACCTTGCCGGACGCATCGTCAACCTTGGTGAGGCAACGTCCCTCATTTCCGCCGGTCAGACTCAGACTATGAATCGCCCGCAGGCCGGAAGCCGCACCCAAGCCATGCCTCGCGCCGCCGTCGGCATGTCCCCCGCGACCACTGGCCGCATATCCACTGCCCAGACGAATCGCTCCGGCACACAGGAGTCGGATGAAAAGCCTGCGGGCAAGGGCAAGGTCGTCGCGATCGTCATCGGAGTCATTGCCGCAATCGCCATCATCGCCGGTGTTGCGATGAGCGTTCTCAATGGCAACTCCTCCGCGAAGGCGATGCCGAACCTCGAAGGCATGACGGCGGATGAGGCCACCGCCAAGCTCGCCGAGTACGGTGATGGTTGGTTTGTCGTAAGCACGTCTGAGCAGTACGACGACAACATCGAGAAGGGCAAGCTCGTAAGCCAGGACCCGTCTCGCGACACCCAGTGCGAGAAGGGCACGAAGGTAAAGCTCGTCTTCTCCAAGGGCAAGGAGCCCGCGGCGACCGTAAAGGTTCCCGACCTTAAGAATTTGACGCCCGCGCAGGCAGAGGAGGCACTTGCCGCGGTCAACCTCAAGGGTGCCGTAGGCGATTCCGTCGAGTCAAACGAGGTCGATAGTGGAAAGGTCGCCAGCCAAGACCAGCAGGCGGGAAGCGATGCCAAGGAGGGTGACACCATCACCTATCACATCTCCACGGGCGTGGGGAGCGCAAACGCTGGCAACCATGTCGGCTGGAGCAAGTCGAGCGCCATCTCTGACCTAAACTCTGCTGGTTTCACCAACATCGATACAAGCAACAGCCAGTACAGCGATGAAGTCGAGTCCGGCTGTGTCATCTCGCAGAGTCCCACCGGCAAGCAGAGCAAGGATACCCAGATCACCCTCATCATCTCGAAGGGTCAGAGGCCTTCGAGCGGTGGTAATGGTGGCAACACCGGCGGGAATGCAACCACCTCCGGAAGCGAATCTGAGACCCCGAACACCAACAGCTCGACCGATTCCAGCCAGAGCAACAGCTAGGCTCAAACACATAGCTCGATAGCACAGCGCCCGACGTTCTCAGCGAACGCCGGGCGTTTCTCGTTGCGTTGGGACAATTCGATGCCTCGCCGGCGGGAGAGCTCAACGTCCCACCGACGGGATGGCTCGACGCGCCGCTGCGCAAGATACGCAAACAGGCCAGGGACTCGATGCCCCTGGCCTGTTGAATGTCTGGTGCCCCCGGGCCGATTCGAACGGCCGACACCCGCTTTAGGAGAGCGGTGCTCTATCCCCTGAGCTACGAAGGCAGACTGTGTCCCGCCATTGGCGGCGCTCGCACCAATGCGAACGGGAGAATATTCTACAGCTCTCGGGCCCTTCGGTCTATCGAGCTGAAGAGGAACACAAACTACTTGCCGGACTTCTTCTCGGCGCGACGCTTTTCCTCGGCCTCGTAGATCTCCTCCATGAGAGCGTGGCGCTTCTTATCGCTCATGCTCGCAATCTTGTGCTCGGCGGTCTTGCGAAGCGGACGAATCATCTTGAACTCCCACACGATCGTCGTGATGATGAACGCGTAGGCGAGGAAGAGGAACACGACGGAGGCAATGCCACCGATAGTGTCAAGCTTGAAGATATTCTCACCAGCGGGCGAGTCGATATAGCCACAAGCGAATGAGAGGACGACGCACACGATGCCGATGCCCATGAAGATCCACCACATGCGCCGATACTTCCTGTACAGTGGATCGAGCTTCATGACGGAGTCGACGAGACCCTCGACGAAGCGTTCCTCCTCGCGCTCGGCGTTACGCCGAGCCTTCTTCTCCTCCTTCGTCATGCCGACGGTGGAGGTGGAGCCATCGAGGTTCTTGCGCTGCTTCACGACGCGCACGGAAGCGGCAGCCTCACGAGCGGGCTTGGCGGAGCTGGGCGACTTACGGGCCATGCCTGCAGAAGCGGGCTTCTCGGACTCGGCGTCGGCGGCACCGGAGCCGATCTTGGACATGTTGCGCTGGTTGAACGGACTACGCTGAGACATTGCTCTCCTTCATGGGGACGAACTTCTCGCCGGTGATAATCTCGTAGGCCTCCTGATAACGCTCGGAAGCACCGGCGACAACCTCGGCAGGCAGGTGCGGCGGCTCGCCGGTCATGTCCCAGTTGGCACGGAGCCAATCGCGGACGTACTGCTTGTCGAAGCTTGGCTGAACCTTACCGGCCTCATAACCCTCCGCGGGCCAGAAACGGCTGGAGTCGGGCGTGAGGCACTCGTCGATAATCGAGAACTCGCCGTCAATGAAGCCAAACTCGAACTTCGTGTCGGCAATAATGATGCCACGGGTGGCGGCATACGCGGAGGCAGCGTTGTAGATGGCAAGCGTGGCGTCACGAAGCTTGTTGGCGGTATCCTCGCCCACGATCTCGACGCAACGCTCAAACGAGATGTTCTCATCGTGATCACCAATCTCGGCCTTGGTCGAGGGGGTGAAGATGGGCTCGGGGAGCTTGGAAGCCTCGACGAGGCCCTCGGGCAGTTTGATGCCGCAAACCGTGCCGTTCTCGTCATAGGTCTTCTTGCCAGAACCGGTGAGGTAACCGCGGACAATGCTCTCGATGGGGATCGTCGTGGCCTTCTTCACGAGCATGGATCGACCAAGGAGGTAATCGGAGTATTGAGCGAACTCCTCCGGATAATCCGCCGGATCCATCGAGATGATGTGGTTGGGGACGATGTCCGCATACTTGTTGAACCAGAAAGCGGAGATACGCGTGAGGATCTCGCCCTTGAAGGGAATCTCATCCGGGAGGATGAAGTCATACGCGCTGATACGGTCGCTTGCGACCATCAGCAGGGAGTCCCCGCAATCATAAATGTCGCGAACCTTGCCCTGCGAATCCGGACGAATACCCATGGTCGCCATGAAGCACCGCTTCCTCTCGTAAGAGTTACCGCATTTATCAAACTAATCCATTGTAGAAGAATAGCAGGTGCGCGGACACATCAAAGCGGGTCTTATGGATAGCTTCGTGGAGCGGGAGGAAAACATGGGGCAAGCATCGAACCGGCAAACCGGACACTCATGCAACGACCACGTACTGGAGCGAAATAGAATGAGCCGCGCTACTCCCCACAGGCCCAATCACCCGCACGGGTCTAGCCAACCATGACGCTCGGCGCATCCGCGTTACTCAATCATGCCCTTGTTGGCATCCTGCTGGCGACCACGCTCCTGCTCGCGCGGGATGTGGAGGATGAACGTCGTTCCCTTGCCAAGCTCAGACTCGACGCTGATGTAACCGTGGTGGCGATCGATGATCTCCTTCGTCACGGAGAGGCCGACGCCGAGGCCACCACTCGCGCGCTCGCGACTCGCGTCCGAGCGCCAGAAACGGCTGAAGACGCGGGCAAGGTCCTCCTTGGCGATGCCAATGCCGGTGTCGGAAACGGCAATCTTGAGGTCTCGACCCTCCTGCCCAACGTTCACGACAACCCACCCGTTCTCGGGCGTATAACGCAGCGCGTTCGACATCAGGTTGATAAGAGCCTGGCGAATCATGTCTCGATCGCACTCGCAATAGAGCTCGCCACGAGGAGCGTTCGCGTCGAAGCGCAGACGCAAACCGCGATCGTTGAAAAGCTGCTCCTGAGACTCGACCACGGAGCGAACGAGGCCGACCATCTCCGTACGCTCGGGCCTGAAGGGCGTAGTGCCATTCTCGATGCGCGACAGCGTAAGCATCGCGGAAACCAGACGCGAGAGGCGACGAACCTCCGAGGCAACGGTCTCAAGATGCTCCTCGTCAGAGGGAAGGACGCCATCCTGCATGGCCTCGACCGTAGCGAGCATCGCCATGAGGGGCGTGCGCAGCTCGTGGGCGACGTCACTCGTCAGACGATGTTCGAGCTTAAGATCGCGCTCGAGAGTCGTCGCCATGTCATCGAAGGTCTCACCCAGCTGACCGATCTCGTCATCGCCAACGATTCCCGTACGGGCGGTCAGGTCACCAGAGCGAATCTGGGCTGCCGTCGAGGTAATCGACTTCACGGGTTTGGCGAGCTTGCGAGATGCAAGGACACCCATGAGGCAAGCGAGGATCATGGCAACAACGCTCGCCGTGACGACGGCCTTATAGGAGTTGGTGCGGAAGGCAGCATCACCCTTGGTGAGCAAGGCGTCAGACCCGAAGGCCCAGAGGCTGACCGTGCCGATCACGGAACCATCCTCGAGCTTTACCTCACGCATAACGACGGACTCGGCGTCCGTGGGCGCGAGCGAAACGGCATTGCCATGCGCCGGCGCGGACGAGGAAACGGCAGAGGTCTCTTCCTCGGCAGAGTCAGCGGCATCAGTTGCGGCGTCAAGCGTTACCGCCGTCCCATGGCTACTGCCAGCCCAAGTGTCGTCATAGACGATATTACCGTCAGCATCGAGGACCTGCACACCAATTTCGCTTGAGATGGACGACGCCTGAACGATGCGATCCACCGCGCTGCCAGAGAGGCCGATCGCTGGGTCGTAATCCTCGGCAAGGCCATCAGCGATGACGGCGGCGTAGCGGTCCATGTTCGAACGCGTGTAGTGCATGAACTGGGCTTCCCAATTCACGCCGAGAACAGTGACGAGTATCACGGCCGTCATGGCCGCGATACTCGCAAACATGAGCGTCATGCGCGCTCGGTACGACATGTGCCGCGACTTGCGATTCGACAACGTCTTCCACGACGCACGAGCGGAATCGCTCGTGCGAAGGGATTCGGGGATGTCATCCTCGCGAGACGCATCCTGACGGAGGCGCTTACCTATGACGAACTTGGCGGGAACCACTGCTTACCGGCTACTTCTCGTCCTTTGCTGCGGGCTCGGGAGCGTCGAAGCGGTAACCCACGCCGTGGACGGTATAGAGCCAGGTGGGGTTGCGCGGGTCGTCGCCGAGCTTGGCGCGAAGGTTCTTGACATGGGAGTCGATGGTGCGCTCGTAGCCCTCGAAGTCATAGCCAAGGACCTTCTCCACGAGCTCCATGCGGCTATAGACCTGGCCCGGATAGCGAGCGAGCGTAACGAGCAGCTTGAACTCAGAAGCCGTGAGGTCGACCTCCTTGCCGCGGACGGTCACCTTGTGAGCGGAGATGTTGATCACCAGGTCACCGTAATCGAGGACCTCGACGGTGGGCTCGTTCTCCGTGCGGGCGCGACGAAGAAGAGCGCGCACGCGGGCGACGAGCTCGCGCGGCGAGAAGGGCTTGACGAGGTAGTCGTCAGCGCCAAGCTCGAGACCGATGATGCGGTCCTCAACCTGGTCCTTCGCCGTGACCATGATGATGGGCACGTCAGACTGGTCGCGAATGGCACGACAGACGCGCTCGCCCGAGAGCTTGGGGAGCATGAGATCGAGAACAACGAGGTCAAAGCCATGCTTCTCGAACTCCTCGACGGCAGTCTGGCCGTCACCCACGGCGCGGACCCAATAGCCCTCGCGCTCGAAATAGGCCGCGACGGCCTCGCGGATGTTCTTCTCGTCCTCGACAAGCAGGATCTTTTTCGTATCTGAAGCCATGAAGGCCTCCCATCAGCTGTTTGGCGCCCTGGAGGCACATGCGCTCCAGGCATTCCTGGGTTCAGTCTACCCCACAAGAGGGTTTTAGCACACATCGAGTCGGCGGCAGGCACGTGGGCGAGCTGGACCGGCAGCAACGAATGCCGTGCTTCCATGCTTACAGGGTCCAAGCCCTCACGTTCACCGAGCTGGGGTAACCGGTGTCCTCATCCTTGACGGTGGCAAAGGTCACGAAGGTCGAGGTCGTTCCCATACTCGCCGGATAATCGCCAAAGTCGAGGCATCGATTGGGGGCCACGAGTGTGGCATACGTTTGGGCGTTCGTGTCCACGATAAGGTGCGAGGCGCGAACCTTAACGAGGTAGACGCCACCCTTGCCCGCAACCACGGATGCCGGCTCGCGCGGAACCGCGATGAACGCGCCATCTCCCGAACCGATATACGTGCCCATCGAACCAAGCAGACCGGTGCTGCCGCCATAGTTCTTCTCAATGGAGAAGACGAACTGTCCCCCCATGTAGATGGCCGAGAGCGGCATGACGGAGGCAGGCAGGACAAGCTGCGCCACCTGGTTAGACAGGTCGCTCTCGAGAGAGTAGGCAGTGATGCCGAAATAGCGTCCCTCGTTCACACGAACACGTGGAACAAGGACGACGTTGCCATCGGAGACCGACGGAGCGCAACCGAAGCGTCCCTGAGAGCGGACCACCTCGTCGGCAGAACTCGCGCCAGCCTGCCAGACATAGCAGGAGGAGGGCTCCGACGTGCTGCTTCCGTCTGTTGAAGGCATGACGAGCCAGATCACGCTCTTGCCCGAGCAGCACATGAGCGGAGGGTCGTAGTTTGCGTCCGCCTGCCAAAGGGCCGAGGCAGTACCAAGACCGCCATCCGTGAGGGAGGCCGCGAAGAGCTTCCAGTCATGAGTGACGATATCAAGCTCGATCCAGGCATACACGGAATCCGAACACTGCGCGTCATAAATGACGTAATTGCCACCGGCAGTCGCCGCTGGCAGGAACACCGTATTGGTGCCGCCTGCAATCGAGAACGCACCCGCGGAGGTCATGGCGGCAGGAGAGGCACCCGGCATGACATAGGGCTTCCATGACCCCTCCGAGGGACGAAGCACACAGCCGAGGGGAAGATTCCAGGAGCCGGCCTCCGCGAGCGACGCGGTGCCCGCGCCCTCGCTAGCCTCCTGGTATTTTCCCTCAATGTCGCCAGAACCCAAAACGTACGTCGCGGTTCCAGACTCCACGACGATAGGGTCGCTCTCGTCAGCAGTGTCGGAACCCTTGCAGGACGAGAGCACCGAAATCGCCGCTGCACCGGCAGCGGTTGCGGCAGTCCCACGGAGGAAGCCACGACGAGATATGTTCTTGGGCAGGATGGACAAGGTAGTCCCCTACGCCTCTCGGGCAGCCTCAGACGCTTCGCGCAGACCGATCGTGAGCTGATCGGCGCAGGAGGTCTTGCGAGGACCGCAGGTGTTGGCAGCAAGGATGCTAGAGATCTCCTCGACCGGGTGCCCGGCGACAAGCTTGGAGATGGCCTTGAGATTGCCGTTGCAGCCACCCTCGAAAGAAACCTGCTCGATGGTGGAGCCGTCATCGGAAAGCGCGATGTGAATCATGCGAGAACAGACGCCCTTCGGGCGGAAGTCATAGGTGAACATGTTCCCCTCCATGTTTGGTCAATTTCTATCAATTACCCTCCCGCCAGTATCCCCACTGACGGGAGGGTTCACGCGCGAGAATCACGCAGAGGCCAGGCTTACTCGAAGGAGAGCTGCGCGAGACGGTCGAACACGACGTTGACGCGAGTCAGGAAGTCCCATGGATCGAAGATCTCGTCAAGCTTCTCGTCGCTGACGGTGCAACGCGGGTCGGCCTCGAGGCGCTCCTTGAAGGTCGGGCCGGAGACGCAGTCCTGAACCTCGTGCCAGGTGGCCATGGCGTTCTCCTGGACAATGGCGTAGGCCTCCTCGCGGGTAATACCCGTGTCGACGAGGGCGAGCAGCACCTTGGAGGAGAAGATCAGGCCGCGGGTCTTGTTGAGGTTGGCCATCATGCGGGCCGGATAGAGCTGCAGGCCGTCAATCACGCGGATGAGGCACTGGAACATGTGGTCGAGCGCGATGAAGGAGTCAGCCTGGGCGACGCGCTCCGCGGAGGAGTGCGAGATGTCACGCTCGTGCCAAAGGGCAACGTTGTCGAAGGCGACCTGGGCGTTGGACTTGACGATGCGCGAAAGGCCGCAGACCTTCTCCATGGTGATGGGGTTGCGCTTGTGCGGCATGGCGGAGGAACCCTTCTGACCCTTGCGGAACGGCTCCTCGGCCTCGAGGGTGTCGGTCTTCTGGAGGTTGCGGACCTCGGTCGCGATGCGCTCGCAGGTGGCAGCCGTGGTGGCAAGGACGCCAGCGAGATAAGCGTGGTGATCACGGGAGATGACCTGCGTAGACAGCGGGTCATGGACGAGGCCGAGGTGCTCGCAGACGTACTCCTCGACGAACGGGTCGATGCTGGAGTAGGTGCCCACGGCACCGGAGATGGCGCCAAAGGCGACGTTCTTGCGGGCGTCGACGAGACGGTCGAGGTCGCGCTTGAGCTCCCAGGCCCAGGAGCCGAACTTCATGCCGAAGGTCATGGGCTCGGCGTGGATGCCGTGGGTGCGGCCGGCGCAGAGGGTGTCGCGCTCCTCGAAGGCACGGCGCTTGCAGATCTCACCAAGCTTGCGCACATCCTCGATGATGAGGTCGCAGGCCTGGGTGAGCTGGTAGCAGAGGGCAGTGTCGCCGAGGTCAGAGCTGGTCATGCCGTAGTGGACCCAACGGCTGGGCTTGGGAGCGTCAGCCGGGACGTCGGCGTCGATGTACTCCTTCATGTTGGTGAGGAAAGCGATGACGTCGTGGCGGGTGACCTCCTCGATCTCGTCGACCTTGGCCTTCTCGAAGTTGGCGTGGTCGCGGATCCAGGCGGCCTCGTCCTTGGTGATGCCAATCTTGCCAAGCTCGGCCTGAGCCTCGCAAGCGAGGACCTCGATCTCCTGCCAGATGGCGTACTTGTTCTCGAGCGAGAAGATGTGGCCCATCTCAGGACGGGTATAACGGTCGATCATGCGGCTCCTCCAAGGGTTTGGCCTGCGTCGCGACACGCGACGAATCTGCACAACAATTTGATTCTACCGCGCGATGGGCACATGCCGCCAACCGCGCAAAAGAAAGCAGGCCGAAGCACCTAAGCACTCCAGCCTGCGACTCTGTTCTGGTGCGCCGTCAGGGGATCGAACCCTGGACCTTGGGATTAAAAGTCCCCTGCTCTACCAACTGAGCTAACGGCGCGTCTGCATGATTCTAGCCGATAAAGCGGACACGTGACGAGCTGACGACGCGTCCTCGCGGAAACTGGTCAGCCATCGCCCCGAACTCGCTACTCCCAGCTCCACTGACCGTGGTCAAAGATGGGAACCTCTTCGCCATCAGCGGTGATGCCGAAGATGTTGAGGTCATCGGCGCCAATCATGAAGTCGACGTGGGTGGCGGAGTCATTCACGCCAGCCGCGAGCAGAGACTCCTTGTCCATGTTGACACCGTTCTCGTAGCAATCCGGGAAGCCCATCCCCAGGGCGAGGTGACAGCTGGCGTTCTCGTCATAGAGCGTGTTATAGAAGAGCAGGCCACTCTGGCGAATTGGCGTGTTCTTCGAGATGAGCGCGCACTCGCCCAGGTGACGAGACCCCTCGTCCGTCTCGATGATGTGGCGCAGAACCTCCTCGCCCTGCTCGGCACCAAACTCGACCACGCGGCCGGCCTCGAACCTGAGCCAGAAGTCGCGGATGACGGAGCCATTGTGAACGAGGGGAAGCGCGGAGTGGACGATACCGTCCGCGCGGTTGCGATCAGGGGAGGTAAAGACCTCCTCGGTGGGCATGTTGGGAAAGAACCTCACGCCATCCTTCGTCTTGGCAGAACCACCCTCCCAAACATGACGGGCAGGCAGGCCGACGGTGAAGTTCGTACCATTCTCCGAGACATAGCGCAGCGCGTCGAAGTGAGCCTCGTTCAGGTGGCGCTTGTTCTTGACGAGGGTGGCGTCGTGAGTCTCCCAGGCGCTCTCCGGGTCCTCGTCGACGATACGGACGGTCTCGAGGATCGCCTCCCAAAGACGCAGCATAGACTCTGCGGGAGAAAGACTCGGGAAGATCTTGTGCGCCCAGGCGCTGACCGGCACGCCACCAATGCACCAGGAGTTCTCGCCGAAGTCGAGGCCGTGGCGATACTCCGCGCACTGACGATGCGACGCGGCGGAGCGGGCGGCCGGCTTCGCGGGATCGACCTCAAGGAGAGCGTCCGGATCCTCGCCATCGAGCCAGAGGAACGCCGCACCCTCGCGAGCGAGCGAATTCATCTGCTCGACCTTCCAGGAGGGGAGCTTCTTGAACCGCTCGAGCGGGCAGTTGTCGTACTCGAGGCGCGACAGCTCGTCATCGCCCCAGATGATGGTGACGTGGCCGGCGCCCATCTCATACGCGGTGGCGACGACGAGGCGGACGAAGCCCACGGCCTCGACAGGAGCGGTAACGACGAGCTCCTGATCGGGCTGGACGTTCACGCCATTGCGCACGAGGAGCTGGGCGTAGAGGCGCTGACGGGGCTCAAGGCGCTTCATGGAGAGCGCGCACTCGGCGTCGCTCATGGGGATGTCGCTCATGGAATTCCTTTCGACTTGACGCATGGGGGGCACGCGAATGTTGCGTACCCAACCACGCGTCTTGTGATGTACCCAACGGCTGCCATCTCGAATCGGCACAAAAAAGGCCCGACGCGCGTGCGCCGGGCCCTGTCTCTCATGGAGCGGGCAACGGGATTCGAACCCGCGAATGACGGCTTGGGAAGCCGTTGCCTTACCACTTGGCGATGCCCGCATTCTGGATGATTCTAACACAGCAAACGTCCGTGGGGAGAGCACCAGGCGCGAGAAGGGGACGCTTGACAGCGAGGTGTAATGTCATGCCGTCCGTCTGCCTGGCCTTTTTCGACTTTCAACAATCAAAGTGGTGCCGCAGGAATGAAGCGGTTGTGGATGTGCACGAGCACGGGAGCCCAAAGTGCCACTCGCGGGCCAAACGCCAACGTTTACCGCCGGCCTATTACGACCACAGAATTCACCCCATCCCGTAGCTGCTCGGTAAGAATCCTGTCGGCAGGCACACCCATTCTTGTCAGGTCCCCTCCCTATGCTCCTTCCACCAACGCGAAAGGGAGGAGCAGATGAAAGCGACGAAGAGCAGACCCCGGACGAGAATTATCCGCACGATTAGGTCGCGCGGCGCGGACCAGATGAGGGGTGGCGCATTCCCCGGGCCCGGTCATGCGGGCCGCGCCCAGGCACTAGGCGGCGGCGAGCGTGCGCGAGCGGCT
>UQWE01000016.1 GCA_900544655.1 uncultured Coriobacteriaceae bacterium | reverse complement strand
CGGCGATGCGGTCCGCGACCTCCTTCTGCACCATGACGACGGCGCGCTGGAGGGCAGGCATCGTCTGGAAGAACTGGAGGATGATCGTAGCGGCAACGTTATAGGGAAGGTTCGCGACGAATACGGTGGGCTCGCCACCGGCAGCCTCGGCGATCTCCGCCGGCGCCACCTTGAGCGCATCGCCCATGATGAAGGCAAAACCGTCGTGTTCCCGCGCATGGGCCTCGAGAACGGGCTCGAGCTCGGGATCTGCCTCCACGGAGACAACGCGCGAAGCCTCTCTCAAGAGCGCGAGCGTGAGTGTGCCAATTCCAGGACCGACCTCGAGCACGCACTCGCTGCCATCCAGCTCGGCGAGGGACATGATGCGCTCGATCACGTGATTGTCGACAAGGAAATTCTGCCCCAGGCGATGCTTGGTCGCCAGGCCAAACTCCTCCAGCAGGCCCCTCGTGGCGGCCGGGCTTGCGAGCGGGGATGTGGTCATTGGACCGTCCAATCAAAAGAGCGCCCGCGGCCGCCTGGGCAAGCCGGGCGACCGCGGGCACAGCGTCAAAGAGCTAGGTTACTTGTCCTCGTCAAGCTTGAGGCGCGGGAAGAGGGCCTCGCCCTTCTCGACGGGAGCGCCACCGGCCAGGCCGCCCCAGGCGCAAGCGCCCACGAGGTCATCGGTGCCGATCTCGGACTCGGCACCGATGCGGCGGAGGGCCTCGGCGCTGGTCTCGGGCATGAAGGGCGCAAGCAGGTGCGCGGAGATGCGGATGGCCTCGAGCAGGTTGTAGATCACGAAGGCGAGCTCGTCAGCCTTGGCGGGATCCTTCGCGAGGCTCCAGGGCTCAGAATCCTCGATGTAGTGGTTTGCCGCGTGGACGAGCGCCATGACCTCGTCCTTGGCTCCGGCATAGTCGAAGACGTCCATGCGCGCGGAGTAGCGCTCGAAGAGGCCGCCCGCGAGCTCGGCGAGCGGGTTGGCGAAGGCGTCAGCGCTCGCAGGCTTGGCAGGGGCACAGCCGTCGAAGTACTTCACGCTCATGTTGGCAGAGCGGCTGATGAGGTTACCCCAGCTGTTCGCGAGGTCAGCGTTGTAGACCTGCTCCATACGCTCGAAGCTGATGGCGCCATCCGTGCCAGGCACGACATCGGTCATGAAGTAGTAGCGATAGCCCTCGACGCCGAGAAGGTCGACGACCTCGAGCGGGGCGATGGCGTTGCCGCGGCTCTTGGACATCTTCTCGGCCTTGCCGGTCTCCGAGTTGCGGACCGTGAGGAAGCCATGGGCAAAGACATGCTCGGGAAGGGCCTCGTCAATGGCCATGAGCATGGCAGGCCAGATCACGCAGTGGAAGCGAATGATGTCTTTGCCAACGACGTGCGTGTTCGCGGGCCAACGGTAGGCAAACTCGGCCTTCGCCTCGGGGGTATCGACGCCATAGCCGACAGACGTCATGTAGTTGAGGAGGGCGTCGAACCAAACGTAGGTGACGTGACCGTCATCGAACGGAACGGGTATGCCCCAATCGAAGCTCGTGCGAGAGACGGAGAGGTCATTCAGGCCGCCCTCGACGAAGCTGCGCACCTCGTTCATGCGGAAGTCCGGCTGGACGAAGTCAGGGCGCTCGTCATAGAGCTTGAGGAGGCGATCCTGGAACGCGGAAAGCTTGAAGAAGTAACTCTCCTCCTTCACGCGTTCGAGCGGGCGATGGCAATCCGGGCAGAGGTGGGCGCCGGGGGTGCCGTTCTCCTCGTCGCCCTTCTCGACCTGGGTCTCGGTGAAATAGGTCTCATCGGGCACGCAGTACCAGCCGTCATAGCTGCCCTTATAGAGATAGCCGGACTCCTTCATGCGCTCCCAGAGGCACTGCACGGCCTTGTACTGGCGCGGCTCGGTGGTGCGGATGAAATCGTCGTTGGAAATCTCGAGCTTCTGCCAGAGGTCCTTGAAGTGCGGGGCCTGGGAGTCAGTCCACTCTTGCGGGGTCATGCCGTGCTTCTCGGCAGCCTCGGCCACCTTCTCGCCGTGCTCGTCCATGCCGGTCAGAAACTTGACGTTATAGCCAGCGGCGCGGCGGTAGCGGGCCTGGACGTCAGCCAGGATGGTGGAATACGCGGTGCCGAGGTGCGGGTCGGCGTTGACGTAGTAGATGGGGGTGGTGACGAAGTACGAGGGCTTGTCTGCCATATGTGGAACCTCTTCTTAGGACGTGCGTCGGCAAATGGGCCGGCCGCAGGCGAATGAGCCGCGTGACATTGTATCGCGAGAGCGTCATCACGCGGCCCGGGAGCGCAAGGGCTGTTCGCGGTCAATCGGGGGAAGGTATCTAAGCACCTTCTCGTCTGAACGAGAGGTGGATGGGAACTCTCCCCCTCATGCCATTAGCCTCTCGATTTGGTCTACCATCAAGGCCGGTCCTACGAGAGGAGTTTGGGACGTCCGTTTCCATACGCCCTCGAAGAGAGGCGGGATACCATGACTGCGACGCTTAGAGACTGCGTATATGGCCAGGCCATCGGTGACGCCCTTGGGGTACCTTTCGAATTCCGTCCTCGCGACAGCTATGAATGCTCAGACATGATTGGCAACGGCACCCACCGCCAACCGGCGGGCACCTGGAGCGATGACACCTCGATGGCGCTCGCCATATGCGACAGCTATCGTGAGCTCGGACGTATTGACAAGGACGACATTCGGAGACGCTTCGTTTCCTGGTACCGCGACGACGCCTACACCTGTGACAGGCTGTTCGATATCGGCAACACCACGATTCTTGCGCTCAAGCGTGGTACAGGCCTCTCGGGCGAGCGTGACAACGGCAACGGATCGCTCATGAGAACGGACCCACTTGCCTTCACAAGCGCCACCGACGACGAGATTCGCGCCGTCTCCGCAATTACCCACGCACACAGGGTCTCAACCGAAGCCTGCGTAGACATGGTCCATGCGGCGCGCGAGCTCATAGCGGGCGCCACCCCACGCGATGTCGCCGCTGCCCACGGCGTCGATGTCAACAAGGACCGCAGTGACATCCGCTCCGGCAGTTTCGTCAGAGACACACATGAGGCAGCCCTGTGGTGCCTCGCCAACACCGAGAGCTTTGCGGAGTGCGTGCTCATGGCAGTCAACCTGGGAGACGACACCGACACGACCGGCGCGGTGGCCGGGGCGCTTGCCGGCATCGTCTATGGTATTGAGGGAATACCGGATACATGGCTTGAGACGCTCAGAGCCAAGGACCTGATTGACGCCTGCCTATTCTAAAAATACGGCATATTTCAAAGGAAAGCAGAAAGATCGAGCTCGTGTTAGGGCGAAATACGAATGGGGACGGCATGGTAAGCCCGTGCTCAAATTGGAGCATAGTCTCGTGGTTCGAGCAGAGGGTTTTCGCGTGGCCCGATAAGCCCACGCCCAAGCGCTTCGCGACCGATACGCTTATCGTCAACGTGCTCGCGAGGCACCGAGGCCATTATCAGGGTTGAAGATGATGCCCCGGCATTAAAGAATTCGCAGCTGGTCTCAGATGCCCATCATCGTCGTCTCTGCAAGGAGCGAAGATGCCGACAAGATCGGCGCGCTCGACGCAGGCGCGGACGACTACCTCACCAAGCCCTTCTCCGTGGGCGAGCTGCTGGCGCGAATCCGCACGACCCTACGCCGTCTCAACTATCAGTCACCCGCGCAAGGGCAAGAGCCTTCGACATTCCAGAACGGCGACCTGCGAATCGACTACACGGCAGGCATTGCATATCTCGGCGACGGGGAACTGCACCTGACGCCCATCGAGTACAAGCTCCTTTGCCTTCTGTCGCACAACGTCGACAAGGTCCTCACACACAGCTTCATCCTGCACGAAGTCTGGAGCAACAATCACCAGGCGGGCCTCGCCTCGCTTCGCGTCTTTATGGGAACCCTTCGCAAGAAGATCGAGCCCGACCCGGTTCACCCGCGCAACATCCAGACGCATATTGGCGTGGGCTACCGTATGATGCGCGTCACGGACGAATAGGGCTTTCGACTGGTGGTTCGAGCTGAATCGCGAGTAGACTCGAGCCCGATTCGCAAGCTTCGCGCCTACATATATGTCAACAAAGCATATAAGGACGTATTAAACGCTTTACCTCAGTCTTTAGCCTATCTTTAGGTCACCTTCACACACGCTTTATGCATGTGAGGTGTAGAATTGCACGCACCCATAATAGGCTGAAAGCCAGTGTCTTCGCGAGGATATACTCCCCTTGCAACGGTGAAACAACCGTCGGTCGCACGCGTCAGAAAACGCATGCGCAAACAAGGAAAGGAGGGTCCTTGAACACCATGTCCGATACGCACGAGGAAGAGGTGCCGCAGATCGCGGCACTCACGAGCGACGCGGTATTCAAGTCGCTAGGCACGAGCCAAGCCGGCCTCGCGAGTGACCAAGTGAGCGAACTGCAGGCTAAGTACGGCAAGAACCTTATCCAGGCGGGTAAGAAAAAGTCGCCCATCCTTGCGTTCCTCTCAAACTTCACGCACCTTATGGCCATTCTCCTCTGGGTCGCCGGCATCATCGCCTTCATCGCCGGCATGCCCGAGCTCGGCGTCGCCGTCTGGCTGGTCAACCTGATCAACGGCTGCTTCAGCTTCTGGCAGGAGCACCAGGCAGACAAGGCTACCGAGGCCCTGAAGAAGATGCTGCCGTCCTACGTCAACGTCATCCGCGACGGCCAGCAGGCCCAGGTCCTCGCGGAGGACCTCGTCCCCGGTGACGTCATGGTCCTTGCCGAGGGCGACAAGATCTCCGCGGACGGCCGCGTCGTGCGCGCGTCTGACCTCCAGGTCGACCAGTCGACGCTCACGGGCGAGTCGAACCCCGTGAGGAAGACCGCAGACGCCGTCCTCGAGGCCGACCTCACCGCCGCCGAGACCCCCAACCTCGTCTTCGCCGGTACCTCGGTCTCCGAGGGCAACGGGCGCGTCGTCGTCACCAAGATTGGTATGGCGACCGAGTTTGGTAAGATCGCCAGCCTCACGCAGAACATGGAGGACTCCGAGAGCCCGCTCCAGCGTCAGCTCGACCGCCTGACCAAGCAGGTCACCCTGTTCGCGCTCTGCATGGGCATCGTCTTCTTCCTCCTCGACGTGCTGTTTGTTCGCAACGGCCTAGCCTCGTCGTTCATCTTCGCCCTTGGCATGGTCGTGGCGTTCATCCCTGAGGGACTGCTCCCCACGGTCACGCTGTCCCTCGCCATGGCCGTCCAGCGCATGAGCAAGCGCAACGCCCTCGTGAAGAAGCTGAGCTCCGTCGAGGCACTTGGCTCAACGACCGTCATCTGCACCGATAAGACCGGCACCCTCACCCAGAACGAGATGACCGTCAACCACCTGTGGACCTGCGACCGCGAGTACGAGGTCTCCGGCGTTGGCTATGCCCCCAAGGGCGAGATTCTCTGCGGCAAGGACAAGTGGGAGGCCGCGGACAACGAGGAGCTTCGCCTGCTCGTCTCCGGTGGTGCCCTTTGTTCCAACGCCCGTCTCGTCGAGCCGGACGAGGAGAGTGGCCGCTACACCGTCCTCGGCGACCCGACCGAGGCCTGCCTGCTCGTCAGCGCACAGAAGGCCGGCCTTTCCCTCGAGGGCCTCGAGCGTGAGATGCCTCGCGTGAGAGAGCTCCCCTTCGAGAGCCGCCGCAAGCGCATGACCACCATCCACCAGCTCAAGCGTCCACTCGATGGCGCCTCGCGCGTTGCGTTCGTCAAGGGTGCCCCCAACGAGGTCGTCCGCCTCTCCGACAACTACCGCACTGACGGCAAGGTCATGCCGATGAGCGACGAGATGCGCAAGAGCATCATGGACGCTAACGACGGCTATGCCGCCATCGGTCTGCGTGTGCTTGCCCTCGCCTACCGTCCTCTGAGCCCAGACGATACTTCCATCCCCCGCTCGATGAGCGACTACACGCCCGAGAACATCGAGTGTGGCCTCACCTTCGTCGGCCTCCTCGTCATGCAGGATCCGCCCAGGCCCGAGGTTGCCGACGCCGTGGCCGAGTGCCGTCGTGCTGGCATCCGCATCGTCATGATCACGGGCGACTATGGCCTGACCGCCCTCTCGATCGCCCGCAAGATCGGCATCGTCCAGGGCCCGAATCCTCGCGTTTTCTCTGGCGTCGAGCTCGAGAAGACCTCTGACGACGAGCTCAAGGAGGCCCTGAAAGGCGAGGTCGTCTTCGCCCGCATGGCGCCTGAGCAGAAGCTGCGCGTCGTCGAAAACCTTCAGCAGATGGGCGAGATCGTCGCCGTCACCGGAGATGGCGTGAACGACTCCCCCGCCCTCAAGAGGGCTGACATCGGCGTCGCCATGGGCATCACCGGCACGGACGTGGCCAAGGAGGCCGCGGACATGATCCTGACCGACGACAACTTCGCCTCGATCGTCCACGCCATCGAAGAGGGCCGCGCGGTCTACGCGAACATCAGGAAGTTCATGCTCTACATCCTGAACTCCAACGTGCCCGAGGCTGTCCCCTCTGCGATCTACCTGCTCTCCGGTGGCGCCGTGCCGCTGCCGCTCACGACGATGCAGATCCTCACCATCGACCTTGGCACCGACATGCTGCCCGCCCTTGGTCTTGGCACCGAGCCTCCCGAGGCTGACGTCATGGCCAATCCGCCTCGCAACCCCAACGAGCCGCTGCTCTCCGGCAAGGTCATGCGTAAGGCCTTCCTGTGGTACGGAATGCTCGGCGCCCTGTTCTCCTTCGCCGCGTTTATGTTCTGCCAGGTCATGAACGGCTGGCACCCCGGCATCGAGATGTTTGGCGTGGGCAACGACCTTGATCCTATCTACGTCCGCGCAACGACCATGGCACTTGCGGCCATCGTCTTCACGCAGATCGGCGAGGTCTGGAACTGCCGCACGGAGACCGCATCCGTCTTCTCGGTGGGTCTGTTCTCCAACAAGCAGATCAATAAGGGTATTCTCTTCGAGATCGCACTCATCATCTTCATCACGCTGTTCCCGCCCTTCCAGAGCGTCTTCCACACCAGCCCGCTCGTCCTGAATGACTTCGTATTCCTGGTGCTGCTGCCGCCCGTCATCCTCCTCCTCGAGGAGGCCCGAAAGGCCATCGTTCGCAAGAGGAACCACATCGATCGAAACGGCGTCGCCATCAAGCAGGCACCGGAAAAGAGGTAAAGATGATAGTTATCGTCGTAGGAATGGGCCGCATGGGCACGAGCCTCGCTCGCAAGCTCGACAGGCAGGGCTACGAGGTCTGCGCCATCGACCAGGACCTCGAGCGCCTCAAGGCGCTCGGCCCCACGTTTGGCGGCCAGACCGTCGCGGGCGTCGGATTCGACCGTGAGGTCCTCGCTGCCGCCGGCATCGATCGTGCGAGCGCCGTCATCGCCTGCACGGCTTCTGACGAGACGAACATCGTCGTCGCCCGCATCTCCCGACAGACCTATCGCGTCCCGCGCGTCATCGCGCGCCTGTACGAGATTGGCAATGCCGAGACGTACCGCAGGCTCGGCATCCAGAGCATCTCGACCACCGACTGGGGCGTGAGGCGTGTCTGCGAGCTTCTGACCTTCAACGAGCTCGATGACGTCACCGGCATCGGTTCCGGCGACGTGCGCCTCGTTCGCGCCGACGTGCCGCCAATGCTCGAGGGCAGTCCTGTTCGCAAGCTCACCGTCGTTGGCGAGATTAGCATCGTCGCCGTCTCTCACGACAACGAGACCTTCGTTCCCACCCAGGGCACGGTCCTCGACCATGGCGACATCATCTACGCCGCCGTCCAGGCGACCTCGGCAAGCAAGTTCCGCGCCATGCTCGGCATGACGGATTAGGAGGCTGTATGAACATCATCATTGTCGGCGGCGACAAGGTGGGTTCCTACCTCGCCACTCGGTTGAGCAACCGCGGCTACAACGTTCGCATCGTCGAGTCAAGGAAGGCCGTTGCGCAGCGCCTCGAGGAGAAGCTGCCCGAAGGCTCCGTTGTGAGGGGCATGGGTTCGAGCCCGGATGTCCTCGAAGAGGCCGGCGTGCTCCAGGCCGACGTCATTATTGCCGTAACGGGCGATGACGAGGTCAACCTCGTGGTCGCGATGCTCGCCAAGATGGAGTACGGCGTGAATCGCGTCGTCGCCCGCGTGAACAACCCAGCAAACGCCTGGATGTTCGACGAGTCCATGGGCGTCGACATCGCCGTTGACCAGGCGGACATCATCGCGAAGTCCGTCGAAGAAGGTCTCGACATGGAGGACGTCTTCACTATCATGCGCCTCGGCAAGGATGGTCACGAAATCGTCCGAGGCGAGGTTCGCCCGCGCTCCGCGATGGTGGGCAAGCCGATTGCCGAGCTCCAGATTCCCGACGGCCTGATCTTTGTCGCCCTCGAGCATGATGGCAACATCCTCGTCCCCAACGGTGACACCGTATTTAGCGCCGGTGACCGCGTGGTCGCCTTCGCAAGCGACCAGGGCAGGGACTTCCTGAGCCACTCGCTGCAGTAGGGCAAGATCTTCGATAGGCCCCGCACCATTGCGTGGCGTATGACCGCCGTGCCCAGCCACGGGCTGGCCTCGGCGGTTTTTTATGAGGGAGATGGGCGCCGCCGGCCACGACGCCGGTGCCGGGCGCGCTTGGAATCACGATGGAAAGACGCTACCGTAAGCGGGTCGGAATGCGAAGGAGACCAGCGATGACGAAGCCCAGCGATGTCAAGCGCCACTACGATATGCCCCTACCTGCCAAGCAGCAACGCGGACGCCAGGCCTTCGGCGGGCCAGTGCGCGGCGCGGGCATAGGCCCGAACAAGGCCTGCGGCCACAAGGGCGGCATCCGGCGTCAGGGCTCAAAGCGCGGGTAACCTAGACCAACATCAAGAAACCTGCAAAAGGGACTGTCCCTTTTGCAGGTTTCCTTTTGCAGCCATGCGCGGTTAAACGAGTTTGTCGTAGACCTCGGATTTTGGGATACCAAACTGCTTGGCCAGGCGCTTTGCCAGAGCACTCTTGGGCTCTCCGGCATCAAGTCCCTCAGCGATGGCCTCCTCCAGAGTGGCAGGACCTGGAGCGCAGGCCGCGCGCAGGCAAGAGAGCTCCTCCACACTCGGGCCCTCCACGACGACGACGCATTCCCCTCGCACCTCACCACGTTCACGAATGCGTCGCGCGAGCTCGCCAGAAAGGTCACGCACGCATTCCTCATGGAGCTTCGTGAGCTCGCGCACGAGCGCCACGCGACGCGCCGGGAAAGCCTCGGCAATGGAATCGAGCGTCGCCACCACACGATGGGGACTCTCGTAAAACACGAGCGCGCCAGGAATCGGCGCGAGCTCAGCCAGACGCCTCGAACGCTCCCCCGCCTTTCTCGGCAGGAATCCCTCGAAGAAGAAATGGTCCATACCTAGACCGCTCGCCACAAGGGCGCAGGTCACGGCGCTGGGTCCCGGAATCACCTCGACGGGGAGCCCCTCGTCGAGAGCGGCGTCGACCAGGCGTTGACCGGGATCGGACACGCCCGGCATGCCGGCGTCACTTACGAAGGCGACGCGAGAACCGGAGGCAACACGTGCGAGCACGCCTTCCACTCGGTTGGCGATGACGTTCTCATCGCACCTCTCAAGCGGCACGCGAATCTCAAAGCGAGCAAGGAGCTTCGAGGTCACGCGCGTGTCCTCGCACAAAAGGACATCGGCGGAGCGAAGCGTATCAATCACTCGAGGCGAGGCGTCAGACAGGTTGCCGATCGGCGTGCCAACAAGCGACAGTATGCCGCCGGGCTGCACCAGACGCGCCCGCTCAACGCCAGCATCCCTCGCGAGCGTCGTCTCGTTATCGTTCACGCGTCCCCCCCCCATTACTCAAGCATTCCGTGCTCGAAGCTCGAAAGCGCCACTCGGGCGTCCCAGCTCGAAAGCCTACCCTCGGTCTTCCAAGTCTGGAAGAACCAACCGACACAGCCAGAAAAGGCGCTCATCTGACCTGCAGTAAATACGCGCTCGAGCGCGATGCGACCCTCCGGCGTCATGCCAGCATCCGCCAGAGGCAACGCACTCGACCACTCACCCACCATAACAGGCAGGCCACTCTTCTTTGTGCGAGCGAGATACTGCTCCGTATCCTTCACGAGACGCCGCACGCCCGTGGGACCAGCGGCGTTCATGGAGTCCGAATAGTGGAACACATGGCTGTCCAGCCACACGTTCTCATAGCGCGCGGGCGACATGAAGGCTCGCCACGCATCCGGCAATCCGGCGTCATTCACGACGAAAACAGGACGCGTTCCGGCAGCTTCGCGGACCGCCTCGTAGACATCGCGATAGAAGTTGCGGAGAAGGTGCGGCGGCACGCCCTCACTGACGGACAATCCGCGACGCGAGCGGCCCTTTATCGCGCCGATCGGCTCGACGCCAAGGAAGTTCTCACGCTCCGCGTAACGCGACGCGAGCGCCGCGGCGACATCGATAACAGCGCGACGGAAAGAGGCGGCATCGCCGAAGAAGCTCGCAGGCGAGGCGGAATCCGTGCCAGGCACGACGGCGACATCGACGAGGACCTCGATGCCAGCCGCCTCAGCCCAGCCAAATGCACGATCAACGTAGTCCAGACAGCCCTCGGAAGGGCCGGGCATGGGCCCTGCCTCGCCGAATACGTACCAAGGAACCTGAAGCCTGACCGCATCATAGCCACGCGAGGCAATTCGGGCGAAGTCTCCCCCGTCAATGAACGTCGAGCGGTGACGCTCGAGGGTCTCGGCGTAACGCGAGTCCTCCATCACACTGGCAAGCTCGGCTTCGCAAAATGCGCCTGTACCAGCGAAGAGGGACGGCGTCACCCAAGGCTCGAGGACGAGCCAACCCGACAGGTTGACTCCGCGAAGACGACGATTCTCGACATCCCTCTTGCGTGCCTTGAGCAACTTTGCCCGCCTTTCCTCGACCGCGCGACAGCGCGTGACAGGCTACGCCCGCCTAACTAAGCTCTCTCATTCCATGGTACAGCTGCCAGTACTCGCCGTGTTGCGCGAGGAGCTCATCATGCGTGCCACGTTCAACAATCCTTCCCTGCTCCAACACCATAATTGCGTTGGCGTTGCGGACGGTGGAAAGCCTGTGGGCGATCACGAAGACGGTGCGCCCCGTCATGAGGGCGTCCATGCCACGTTCGATGAGTGCCTCGGTGCGCGTATCGACCGAGCTTGTCGCCTCATCTAGAATGAGGACGGGCGGGTTAGCCACAGCTGCACGGGCAATCGCCAGAAGCTGGCGCTGGCCGGCAGAGAGGTTGGCGCCGTCTGCAGTCACGAGCGTGTCGTAGCCCTTGGGCAGCCGGTTGATGAAGCCGTCCGCGTTCGCGGTGCGAGCCGCGGCCCTGACCTCCTCGTCCGTGGCGTCAAGCTTGCCGAACCTAATGTTGTCAGCAACGGTTCCGCAGAAGAGGTGCGTGTCCTGGAGCACGATGCCGAGGCTCGAGCGGAGACTCGCCTTCTCGATGTCGCGAACGTCTATGCCGTCATATGTGATGGAACCAGCCTGAACGTCATACAAGCGGTTGATAAGGTTCGTGATCGTGGTCTTTCCAGCGCCCGTAGACCCCACGAAGGCGATCTTCTGGCCGGGCTTCGCGAACAGCGAGAGGTCCTTGAGAACAGTTTGGCCCGGCTCGTACCCAAAGGTAACGTCATGGAAGCGGACGTCTCCCGCAAGGGGCACCTGCGTGCCGTCCTCCTGACGCCAGGCCCATCCGCTCGCCCCGGCGGCGGCACGCTCCGGAGAATCCTCCTTCGCCTCGAGGCGTTCGAGGATGACCTTGCCCTCATCCACCTCGGGCTCGATGTCCATGGCGGAGAAGAGGCGCTCCGCGCCGGCCAGAGCGCCGAGAAGGAAGTTGCCGAGCTGAGTCACCTGGTTGAACGGCATAGCCGCCTGACGAACAAATACGAGATAGCTAGCGAGGCTGCCCATATCCGTGAGGCCCCTCGCAGCGAGGAAGGACCCCATGACCGCCACCACGGCGTAGTTGGTATAGGTCATGGCAACCGTAATGGGCACCATGGTCGCAGCGTAGGTCTGAGCAGCCGTGCCCTGTTCGCGAAGCCGCTCGTTATGCTCGCGGAAGCCCTCGAGAGAAGCTTCCTCATGCGTATACGCCTGGACGACCTTCTGACCAGCGCACATCTCCTGGACATAGCCATCGAGATGTCCGAGCGTTCCTTGCATAGACTTGAAATATGCTGAGCTGCGCTTACCGGCGAGACGCACGTAAACGACGAGTATCACGTCAAACGCGACGCTTACCAACGTCAGGCGCCAATCGAGAACGAACAGCAGGACCAATGTGCCAAAGGCCTGGATTGCCGCCTGGATCACATTCGCGAAGCTGTTGTTGAGCGCCTCTGAGACCGTGTCGACGTCGTTCGTGAAGAAGCTCATGACATCACCCGTGCGGGTACGGTCGAAATAGCTGAGCGGAAGCGTCTGCAGATGCGCGAACAGGTCGCGGCGGATATCGAAGACGACGCGCTGCGCCGCCCTCACCATCGTCTGCGTATAGCCGAGCGCGGAGAGCGCACCGACCACGTAAATGACAGCCGCCAGCACGACGCCAGCCTTGAAGCCGTCGACATCCTGGGTAGTCAGGCAGTTCACCACGGGCTTGATCATATAGGTGCCCGCAAGCTGGCAGAGGGCGCACGTGCTTGCGAGGACGCCAACAAGCAAGAGCTTCATGCGAGCCGCGCCCATGTACTCGAGTAGCCTGTGCACCGTGCTGCCGAGATTCTTTGGCTTCGAGGAGCCACCCTTCGTTGAATAGACGGCCATTACTCCTCATCCCCCTCAGCAACCTGCGTGTGATAAAGCTCTTGGTAGATTGGGTCAGTCGCAAGCAATTCCGCAGGCGTGCCCACGGCATGGACGCGACCGTCATCAAGGATCACGACTTGGTCCGCATCGTTCACGGACGCGATGCGCTGGGCGATGATGACCTTCGTGACGTCGGTAAGAGCGCGCAGCCCCTCTCTGATGCGGGCGTCAGTCGCCATATCGACCGCGCTCGTCGAGTCATCGAGAATCAAGACGCGCGGGCGCCTCACGAGCGCCCTGGCGATGCAGAGTCGCTGGCGTTGGCCTCCGCTGACGTTATCGCCTCCCTGGCCGAGGTCGGCATCAAGGCCGCCGATTCGGTCAAGGAACTCGTCAACGGCAGCGACATGGCATGCCTCCAGCAGCTCCTCGTCCGTAGCGTCCGGACGACCCCAGAGAAGGTTCTCGCGCACCGTTCCGGAAAAGAGCACGGGACGCTGAAGCGCGATGCCCACGCTCTCTCGCAGCGCAGCGACGTCATACTCGCGCACGTCATGGCCGCCGATAAGAACGGCGCCATCCGTCACGTCATACAGGCGCGGAAGCAACTGGACGAGAGAGCTCTTGCCCGACCCCGTACCGCCAAGGACGCCGACCGTCGAACCCGCAGGGAACGAGAGCGTGATGTCATGGAGGACGTCAGCGGAGGCATCGGCGTTGTACTTGAAGCTCGCATGGCGCATCTCAATGGAGCCATTCGGAACCTCCGCGATCGCATTCTCCGGGCTCGCGATCGTAGGCTGTTCGCGCAGGACCTCACCCACGCGACGGGCACTCGTAAGCGCACGCGTCATGAGCAGAAAGACGTTCGAGATCATCATGAGGGAGTTCGTGATCTGAAGAACGTAGCTCATGAACCCCGTGAGCTCACCGACCTTCAGCTCGCCCGCCATGATCATCGTGCCGCCCAAGGCCAGGATGAGGATGTCACTCGTATACATGGTTGCCTGGAAGAGCGGAAGGTTGAAAACGGCGGTACCGAAGGTCTTCGTCGAAGTGGAGGCAAGGTCCCCGTTGACCGCCCCGAAGCGGTCTCCGACCCACTCGTCGCGCACGAACGTCTTAACCGCGCGAATGGCCGTGACGCTCTCCTGAACGACGCCGTTCAGCTGGTCCATAACATCCTGGAGAACGCCGTAGAGCGGTGCCACCCGACGAACGATGAGAACGAGGGCGACGGCAAGGAGCGGAAGCATGACGAAGAAGACGCAGGCGAGACGCACCGAAAGCATGCTGGCGAGGATGAGACCCGCCGTAAACATGACGGGTCCGCGCATCATGGGCCTGAAACCGTTCATGAAGGCGTTCTGGATGACGGTGACGTCCGTTGTCATGCGCGTCACGAGAGACGACGTATCAAAGTGGTCAAGATTCTCGAACGAATAACGCTGGACCGCCTCGAACTGAGCGTCGCGGAGATTGGCGCCGAGACCCATTGCCGCTCGAGCGCTGCAGCGGGCGAACGCCATGCCAAAGCCCATGGCGACAATGCCGCAAGCGAGCATCTGGCCACCAGTAATCCAGACGCGGCTCATGTCCCCCGCAACGATGCCCTGGTCGATAAGGCCCGCCGTAAGGTAGGGAATCAGGAGCTCGAGCGTACCCTCGAAGACCATGCAGATGGCGGCCAGAATGAAGTCGCGCTTATATGGACCGAAATAGCGAAAGATGATTTTGAGGTCACTCACGGACGCCCGCCTCCTCGGCGCGACGCGCCACCAAGTTCTTCCTCACACGCTCGAGGTATTCAATGAAAGACTCGCGTTCCTCGTCAGTAAACCCATCAAGCATGGCTTCGTCGATTTCGGCACAGCGCTCCTCCCATGGCATCACCAACGCTCGGCCGGCATCGGTGAGCCTGAGGCGCTTCGTGCGCCGGTCTCCCGGATTCGCCTCGACAGTGACGAAGCCGCCCTTCTCGAGCGCATCGAGCATGCGCGAAACGGCGGCTGGGTCCATGCCAAAGAACGACGCCATCTCTCGCTGGGTGGCGCGCTCGTGAACCGCTAGATACGAGATGACTCGGGGTTGGCCGCAGGCAAGGCCAAGCGATGACCCATACGGCCTCAGCAGCGCCTTCTGCGCCTGAAACGCCCTCAAAAGAGCCATGTGCGCGTCAACCAGGGAGTAACCCTCGCCAACCGCATATTTATCTTCCCCCATAGTACTCCGCCTCTTGAAGATGCTTGATTTATCAATAATTGACGAATCAAGAGAATAGCGTCGATGCTTAATGTGTCAACGAAGTTATCCGGCACGAAACAATTGAAGCGTCCAAGCCACTATGTGCGTCAATTCGCACGAACGCCGCACGCCAGGTGCAGCAAGAGCAAGACGCCCGTGCCCACTGCGCGCTTGTCGCACGCCCATCCGCGCCCGCCGCAAGCCAGCCGAGCGTCAGGTGCAATGGCAGTCGTGAGGTCTTCCAGCTTCACCATCAGTCTCTTGATTTGTCGCGAACGGCAGGTATCTCTCCGCGAATGGTTGGGTAACAAAGCGCAAGACCGCTGCTCGATTTTAGTTGTCCACTTATCGATAGTCATTTGCGAAGACTATATGTATGCTGTTTCGTGGTCATTTGTTCACACATGGACGCGATACCCTCTCCCTAGTCGACACCTCAGATGGGCGTCGAGACGGCGGCGGCAATAGGTGCCGCCCAACCTCAATACAGGGGAGGATCATGGAGAAGCGCATCTACAGATTTGGCCTTGATGAAAACGGCACCGACGTCACCGAGGGAACCGCGCACGACAACTTCACCCTCGGCGGCAAGGGTGCTAACCTCGCCGAGATGGCCCGTATCGGCCTTCCGGTTCCTCCTGGCTTCACGATTACCTGCCAGACCTGCATGGAATACGCCAACGGCGGCAACACCTGGCCCGAGGGCGCGCTCGACGGCATTGCCGCGGCCCGCGAGGACCTCGAGCGCCGTTGCGGCAAGCGCCTTGGCGACGCTGAGGATCCGCTGCTCGTCTCCGTCCGCTCCGGTGCTCCTTTCTCGATGCCCGGCATGATGGACACGGTGCTTGACCTCGGCCTCAATGACGAGTCCGTTCTCGGCCTCGCCCACCAGACCAACAACGATCGCTTCGCCTGGGACAGCTACCGCCGCTTCATCCAGATGTTCTCGAACGTAGTCATGGGCATCGACTCCGACCTCTTCGAGCACGCGATCTCCGCCGCCCGCGAGACCGCCGGGGTCGCCACTGACACCGAGCTCTCCGCCGAGGACCTCCGTGCCCTCGCCGGCGAGTTCAAGCGCATCTTCGCCGAGAACGTAAGCCTCGAAGAGCACCCCGAGCTCGCAGGCGAGGATGGTACCGCCCAGTTCCCGCAGGATCCCACCGTCCAGCTCCGCCTTGCCGTAGCCGCCGTCTTCGGCTCCTGGGAGTCCAACCGCGCACGCCTCTACCGCAGGCAGAACAACATCCCCAATGACCTCGGCACCGCCGTCAACGTCCAGGTCATGGCCTTCGGAAACAAGGGCGAGACCAGCGCCTCCGGCGTCGCCTTCACCCGCAACCCCGCCACCGGCAAACGCGAGTTCTACGGCGATTACCTCGTGAACGCCCAGGGCGAGGACGTCGTGGCCGGCATCCGCAACACCGAGCCCATCGAGATGCTGCGCCACACACCCGGCCTCGAGGCCGCCGGCGAGCAGCTTGAGAACATCTTCGGCATCCTCGAGCAGCACTACCGCGACATGATGGACATCGAGTTCACCATCGAGCAGGGCAAGCTCTACATGCTGCAGACCCGCGTGGGCAAGCGTACCGCCACCGCCGCCCTCAAGATTGCCGTGGATCTCGTCAGCGAGGGCGTCATCACCCGCGAGGAGGCGCTTCAGCGCATCAATCCCTCTCAGCTCGACCAGCTCATGCACCCCCAGATCGCCAAGAACGCCACACGCAACGTCTTCGCCCGCGGCCTCAACGCAAGTCCCGGCGCCGCCGTGGGCAAGGTCGTCTTCTCCGCGGCCGATGCCGTGGCCGAG
>UQWE01000015.1 GCA_900544655.1 uncultured Coriobacteriaceae bacterium | reverse complement strand
CGACCGCCGCAAATCCAATCGACTCAAGCGCCGGGGCGTCCGTGCCCAGCACGAAGCCTGCCACCAACTAACGCCATCAGCGGGGCATTACCCCGACACAACGAAAGGAGATCGGATGAACGCACGAGACACACGCCCTGAGGAGAGGTTCTGCCGACAGTGGGTGCGCCTGGCGATGAGACGCCTCGCCGTGACCGCCGCGGCGGGCGCGACCCTTGCCGCGCTCTCCCCCACACCGGCGATCGCGGCGGAGGGCAACACCGGAAACACCAAGGTGACCGTCCAGGCGGATGACAGCAACCTACGCTTCAAAGTGCCCACCGTCATCCCGTTCGTAGCTGCCTCCGACGGCACACTCACCGGCCCGACCGCAGACGCGACGCGCATCGAGAACCTCTCCGCCTACGGCCTCAAGGTCACCAACGTGAACGTAACCTCCAACAACGGATGGAACCACACAGAGGACATCTCCGCAGCGGACGACTCCATCGATTGGTCCCTCGGGCCTACCGGAGCGCCCATCCGTGCCGCCGCTGCCGCCACTGATGGCGGCATCGACATCACGAGCCCCCAGTGGAACATGACCTACCAGAGCGACGCGGTCGAAACCGACGACATCAAGCTCGAGACCTCCGGCACCGTCGGGCGAGTAGCCACGGACATCTCCTCCCCCGTCCACATCGGCACCGTCACCTTCACCCTCGCCCCTGGCGCCCACACCGGCGAACAGGCAACGTCATGAGCCGTAAGCCGGCGAGGCACGCCATATCCACCGCCCAAAAGCTGCTTGGCAGTATCTTCGCCTACCTAGCACTCGCCCCAAGAGTCGCCTCCGCCTCAGAAGGCAGCACCGACGTTACCTTGAGGGGCGTCACCGCCCCTCCCGAGATTTGGAGTGGTCCTGCCGGCGTCCTCGCACAGACTGGCTCCGGAGGCGGAGTATGGGGACGCATCACCGTCGGAGCTGTCCTCATTGCCATCTCGCTCATGCTGATGATCTACTTGGGAAGGAGGAGAAGGCACCATGCGTAGGCTTAGGAAGGTCCTCGCCGCACTCGCAACGGTAACGTGCCTCGCGATGATCTCCGCACCCAGCGCTGCTTTGGCAGACGATATCGAGCTGCTCGACGACGACGTGGTAGTCACCTTTCCCCAGCAGCAGACGGGTCCTCTTCCGAGACGCGCCCCCGCGAGAGCCCAGTCTTCGCCAACCGGCAAATGGGTAGAGGTCAAGCGCAGCGAGGGTGGCACGGCTATCCAGACCTGCGCCTATTACATCCATCCCGACGCCAACCCCGAGGGAACCGTTCAGGTCGACATCAAAACCGAGCTCTATTGCAAGAGCGGCAGTGTCTGGTGGACAACGACGAAGACCATCTATGACAACGGCACACAATGCGCTTACATCGGGCCCGATTGGAATTCCAAGGCTTATAAAGGAGACTCAATCTCCCAAAAGGCCAGCTTCGCGGTGCGTGGTGGAGGAAGCCACCACATCACATCGGTCGAGAAAATCTTCCGTGACTCGGCGGGAACAGTAGCGGGCTGGGACTTCTACATCGACATCCCCTATCGCATCTCCGCGGAGGCAGGCGCAGGCGGTTCAATTAGTCCGGCAGGACATAGTCTCGTATCAGCAGGGGACTCAAAGAAGTACACCATCACGCCTTCGCCTGGCTGGCGCATCAAGAACGTGTTCGTAGACGGTGAATCCGTGGGGGCTAGAGACACCTACACCTTCTCGAACGTCGCGAGCGACCACACGATCTCGGCGGAGTTCCAGAAGATCTGGACCGTTACCTTCGTCGACGGAGTCACCGGAGACAAGCTCGGGGAAGAGACCGTTGACGAAGGAAGCGGCGCCACATCTCCCGAGGCACCGAGCCATGATGGTTGGCACTTCGATGGCTGGAGCGAGGACTTCTCATCCGTCGGCAAGGACATGACCGTAACCGCAACATACAGCCCGACCATAGCCATCAGAGTTCCCTCACTGCTCCCTTGCAGGATTCTCTCCGATGGCACGGTGGCGGTTCCCGGCGGTTACGTCATCGAAAACCTATCCGTCGTAGACGTAAGGGCCTCGCAAATCGAAACGACCGGCACGCCCGGCGACGCCTCTTGGCAGCTCTCCGACGCGGGCGAAGTCATCCACTCGTGGGATGGAGGGGATAAACCGGGGGCTACCCTCGAAATCGCAAGATCGGGAAGCAAGGAGCTCGCGCTCAGCATCTCAAACGTCTCTGGCACGGGCGAGTGGAGACAGCGCGCCCAGGAGGCTGCGACAGGGCCCGTTGAGTTCTGCTCAATTTCCTACACGTTCGAGCGAGCATCGTGAGCCGACGGCTCGCGGGCAGGCGGCAAGGTGGCGCACCTTCTTGTCTCCGCACCGCGAGCCGCTTGGACGTTGGTCTTTCTCGCCAGAAGGGAGAGTGGAGCTTGACGCGCTGGTCTTTCTCGCCAGAAGGGAGAGCGAATAGAAATGGGGCGAAAGAAGACCCCGCTCAACGGCATGGGTTTTGCGTTCGACTTGCCAAGCATCGCGGGATTTGCGTGCTCTATCACGTTGATAATTACCGGATTGGTCTTGGTAGTTTTTGGAGCACATGAAGTCACCGCAGACGAGATAACCGAATGGAGATACGAGCGAGTAGCGGAAGAGTATCAAAGCGAGTCCAGCGATGGCAGCACGGCAACACCGTTATTACCAGACGGTGCCGTAGCATGGCTGCGCGTCAACGGCACAAGCATCAGCTATCCCGTCGCACAAGCGTACGAAAGCGATCCCTTCTTCTATTTGTCTCATGACATCTGGGGCAACTCATCAAGATCAGGTTGCCCCTTCCTCGATTGGCGCTGCTCAAATGCGAGGCTTCAAAAACTCGTCTATGCCCACCGGATGGGAACAACGGAAAGGCAGTTCTCCCCCATCGCCGAGACTTGGCAGCAGAAAGAGTTCAACCGCATCGGCACACTTGAATGGAAAACGACCGACGGTATATCTACCTTCAGACCCTTCTGCGCCCTCAGAGCCGATAAAACGTACCAGAAGATACAGTCATTTGATGCATGCAGCGAGACGGAGCTAAGAAACTGGCTTTCGAACATCCTCTGTGATTCGACCGCGAGAGCGGCTGACGCCCGAGCGTTGTGTCTTGGTGCCCAAAAAGCAATCACGCTGGCCACCTGTTCGTCAGAACAAAGTGGCCAGCGTGATCGGACGCTACTTGTGTTTGTCGAGACCCAGCCTACGAACGGCGAATCGTCTCCATGATGAGGGCGCAGACGTTCTCGACCTGCTCAGGATTCACGTTCTCCGGGACATCATCCGCAGTGTGGGCAAAGGCGGGGAGCTCGTTGTCGCCAAGGCCCATGAGCGTGACGGCACGGAGGTGGCTGCGCATGAGCGGAGTCGCCTCGGTGTCGGCCCAGGTGCGAGATAGCTGACCCAGGTCGAGATGGAGGTCAGAGGCGACGGAGGAAATCAGCCTCGCCAAACGACGGTCTGCGCGACGAGGAGCACCGAGGCCCTCATTCGTGAGAAGCGTGAGGTCTCCGGCACCAACGCACTCGAGGTTGATGACGAACGCACCACGAAGCGATTTGCGGTTCTTGGCAATGAAGTCCTTGATGCCAGCATGGCCAAGCGCGGAAGCACCGGTCGCGACGAACCAAATGTCATGAGCGCGGAGGTCATCATCGCTCATCGCGAGAATCGCATCACGAAGCTTGCGATCAACATTGGTTTCGTTGATGGCTTCGATGGTCTCGGCGGGAACCTCGGGCATTGGAGCCTCGTGGTCATACGCTTCGGGCTCGTAAGAGTCATTGGCGTTCTCGGGCTCCTGCGGAGCCTCGGCGACGGGGTTCTCGCCAGGAATGGCGTCAAGGCCCGCAGCATCGTCGAGCGGCACTTCCTCGTCGGAGGGCTGCTCGGCCTCCTCCGTAACGTCGCCCGGACGAAGACTTGGAATCTTGTCCTTGAGGCCACGAAGATTGACGTTCAGAGCGGCGCCACCCTTGTAGCCACCGCCATGGTGCTCGAGGTTGTCATCGTTGAAATTATCCCAGGAACCGATGCCTTCGCCAGACGCCTTGGCATCATAGTCCTCGTCAACACCGAGCCACTCGGACATGGACTCCTGCTGCTGGCGACGTTTCTTCCCGAAGAGTCCGCCCAGGCGCTTCTTTCGAGCGGGCTGTTCCTGATGGCTTTCGACCGGAGCGGACAGCACCTGAATGTCATCAGCAACAGGACGAGATGCCGCTTGATTCGCGGGGACGAATTGTGTGGCGTCGGTATCGTCATCGAGACGTACCGTCGCGGGAGCGACATAGGTGGCAGCCGGCGCGGTCTCGGCGGAGGGAGCGAAGGGATCGTTCTCTTTCGCAAGGGGGTCAGGAAGGTCGAAAAGCGCAGCACGGCGGGCGACGTTGCCAGCGGCGGGATGCGCCTTGGGGACATACGTGCTGTGCCCCCATTCCGGATCCTCGACCGCGGAAGGACGCGGGCGCTCAGGACGCGTCGCCTCGGCGGCATCCTCGTCGCTCTCCTCGGCCATATTGGTAATGCCGGACTGATCGTTCTCGACGGTCGGCCCCTCGGAGATGCTCTCGCCATCTTCGAGCTGATTCAGGGTCGCGGGGTCAAGGGAAACCTCGGCGGCATCAATGCGAGGAGCGTCGTCGAGCACGGGCATGGGCCTGGTGGCATCCGGGTCAGCCTCCTCGGCGACGACCTCCATTGGTGCCGTTGCGCCAGGATCAACCGCAGCATCATCGTCAACCTCGGTATGGGCGACGTGGGCGGCCTCAACATCGCTCTGGACGACGTCGGTGGCCTCATCCGCGGGCGTGAGGGGAAGATCGGACGTGGCGGAGGGGTCCGTGATGCGGTCGAGACCTTCCTCGATGTCGGGCTCGTCAACGGGAACGAGACGAACCTCGGGCTCGATATAGGTGATGTCGCAATCCTCAGGGAGGATGCCAAGCTCACGAAGGATGGTCTCGCCGTGACGGGCACCGATGACCTCCTCGACCTCGCGGCGCATTGCCGGCTCGCGGCGAGCCGGACGAACGGCAGAGTCGCGAACGGGAACACCCTCCTCCTCAGCCTCGTCAGGCTTGGACTCGGAAGGGGCGGCAGGGCGCCCGGCAACGGGATTTACGCGATCGAGCACGCCAAGCATGGCTGCGAGCGAAGACTTGTTGTCAACGCCGCCAGCAGCATAGGGAAGGAATCGAGAGGCGATGAGGGCAATGCCCCAGAGGAGCATGGGAAGAGCGGCGATGATGCCGATAACCCAGAAGGTGCGGCGCGCAGCCTCGGGAAGGAAGCCCAGGAGCTGAACGAAGACGCACAGAGCGGTAACGCAGACGGTATACGGAGCGGCAACGGCAAGATACTTCTTGACCACGGCCAGCTCGGGACGGGAAAGGAGGTCGAGGCGCTGCGTGTCATAGTGAGCAACGATCACGATGGGGCGGTTGCGCGAATTGCCCTCTCCCTCTGCCTTATGAAGGGCGACGACATTCTGGCTATGAGAACGCGGGCTCGCCTTCGAGATAACGTCCTTGCCTTTGTAGGTCATGACGAGCAGAGCCACGGAAGCTAGCACGAGAATGATACCGACGGCGAGCGTGGCAACCTGGCCAAGCCCCGCGAGCACGACGCCCGCGAACAGGAGCACCATGACAACGCCGTACGGCAGATAGCCGAACGACGGCGCGGTGAAGTCCTGGATTTGCGGATCGATACCGTGAGAAGAGAAGACCCCCGCCAGATACTGCGCGCAATCAAGCTCTTCTTGGCTGCTAGCCGGTGCAATTCCAACCTCAGAGTCGAGGGACTCGAGATATTCCTTCGTAACGCTCATCCGTTCACCTTCCAAATAGCGGTAGCGCCGCTACCTGCAATCGTTGGTCAAGAGTATACGTCTGCCTGCACATTTCGCAGAGCGGGGGCATCATATGCGGCATCCCTGCACGGTAAGTGCTCAAGGGCCAGTGACAAGAAACTAAAAACGGTGAGTCAGAATCATCGCAAATAGCAGGCAATACCGCATCTTCGGTCGGCCTAGGAAGCAGAAGGTGCCTGGATTGTGGGGGAATCCGATGCAGACACATCGCCCGCCGCTGAATCCCCGGCGGCGCCCACGGTAGTTGCCGCGGTTGAGCCCGGCGTCGAAGACGCAGCCGCGGGATCAGTCGTGGCCACACTGACTCCAACACCCAGATACTTGCGCACGAGAGCGTCGGCCTCAGTTGCCTTCTGCTGGGCAGCGAGATAGCTCTCGCGCTCGGCACTCGTCAGTCGCGTGTATGGGTCGAGGAAAACATCGTTGGTCGTTGTGGGCAGAGCGGCAGCAAGCTCAGAAGCCGCGGCATCCGTCTCGTTGTATTTGGCGACGCACTCCCCCACCCTCTCGAAATCGCCGGACAGAATCGCCGAGTCAGCTTCGAGCATCAGCTGCGCCGCTTCCACCTTTTTGGAAAGGTAGGCCTCATAAGCACTGTAATCAGCATCGCCAAAAGCCGACTTTGCCTGTCCGAGCAAACCGTTTGCCTCGTTAAGAAGGGAAATCGCCTCATTGTCGATAGTCACCGGCACGTTTGCGTCCGCTTGCTGGCTCTCTTGCCCAGCAAGGTGCTTCGCGTACTCGTTCGCCGCGGTCGCCGCCTCCCTGGCCTTCGCATCCGCCGAGGCCGCCTTGGCAAGTGACTGCTCAAGCAGGTTGCGCGCCTTGCCCACAGAAGCATCGACGCTCACAATCACCTGCCCGGCTCCGAGCATGGACTTACGCGCCGAAATCGAATCATCAAGCGCAGAAAGGACTGCGCGTTGATCATCGTCGAGGAACTCGTTGAGGCCGCGAGCGCGCGAAATGTGATCGGAAGCGCGCATAAGTGCCTCGGTCGCAGACCTCGATCCAGAACTGAGTTGTTCATCCGTAAAAGAGGCGGTGTCGCCAATCGGAGAGCTCACAGCATCGTTAACCTCAACGATTACGGTATCCGCCTCCTGGACAGCCTTGATCGCAAGGTTAATCTGTTCTCGAGCCTGCATCCCACCGGTAAGGCAGCGCCACGCGAAGAAGCCTCCCGTCCCAAGCACCACCACTACGGCCAATACGATGACCATTCTCGCAGCTAGGGGAAGCCCAGACTTTTCCCGCGCCCCGTCACGCACATGTGCGCGGCGGCGGGCATGGCTAGCGGACCGGCTGGCTGCGCGACGGTCTCTGCCGTCATTGACAACGCGACCTCGACGACCGTCGGCACGCCCGTTTGCACCTCTCGTGGCCAAATAATGTCCCCTTCCGCGAAACACCGGTCACACCGGGGCGGAATAACCCATAATAAAATGTGGGCACACCCAGGAGTGATCATTGCTGACATGGTAACAGCTGTCGGAGCACCAACTTCAAGTGAGGGGGACACCATGGCCAAAAGCTCCCCGAATAAGGGCGGTCACATCGGTCACCGCGAAGTCCTGCGCACTCGCGTGGCCCTCAAACTTGCCGAAGGCACACCGCTGACTGGTTCTGATCTGAAGGACTGCTTCTACGGTGATGTCGCCGTCACGTCGTTCCACAAGACATTTGGCCGCGACTGCCTGAAGCTAGAGGAGGAAGGCATCTTCCTCGTCGAGGAAACCCATGGCACCGCCAAGAGCTATCGAATCGACGGGCAGCGCTCTCTCGCCAAGCCCACGGCAAAAGCCGACGAGGATGCTCGCGTCCTCGGCACGCTCTTCCGCCCGCTTGCCGAGAACCCTTCCACCGCCGGACGGAGGACGCTCGGAGAAGCCATCCCGCGCGTGACGCTATCCACCTGCGCTGGTCCCGGCGATGTCGCCTCTCCCAAGACGGATTGCGATCCGTTGATTCTGGAAACCGTGGCTGACGCCTTGCGTTCCAGGATTCCCGTCGAGCTCACCTATCAGGCTGTCGCGGACAAACGCCCCAAGAAGCGCATTCTGCGCCCCATGGGCATGTTTTCGCTCAAGGGCTCCACGTACGTTGTTGGCCTGAGCGAGCGCGAGGGCAGAGACCCCGCAATGCGCACATACAACCTATCTCGCGCTACGAGCGTCAAGGTGCGCGAGGGCGACGATCACTACGAAGTCCCTGCAGACTTTGACATCAATGACTGGCGTCTCCTTCCCTTCGAAATCGGAGATGACCACGTCGAAGCCGTTCTTTACGCTGGGCGAGACACGGTCAAGGCGTTCAAGAAATCAGGGCCAAAATCCGGAGTGATCAAAAGTCGCCAGGGTGGCGCTTGCGTGTGGACTGGCATCGTAAAAGACGTCGATGCGGCAGCGAAGTGGTGTGTGGAGCAGGGAGTTTGGCCTCTTGAGCCCGCTGAACTTGTCGATTCCTGGAAGGGACTTCTCGAGGGGGCGATTTCGTGACGAACATCATTGATAAGCCTCGCGCGCAGCGAGGACGTCCTGTCGAGCGCAGGCTAAGCGAAATGCTGTCTGTCGTCTTCTCCCTTTGGCGCGCCCACGGCACCACCAACCCCGCCGACCTCGCGCGACTCCTCGGCATTACCGAAGGGAGGGTCCTGGAGATCCTGAACGACCTCGCCAACGGCACACCGCCAAAGTCGGACTCCCCCTCCGAGCCCATCGTCTCCTTCTATTCGCTCGAGGGGTCGCGCGGTGACATCTGCGCCACGGCAGCCACAACCCACCCCTGGCGGCTACGTCTCACGACCGAACAGGCAAACGTTTTTGCAGACGCATTCGACCTTCTCGGATTTGAGGAGAACGATCCCCTTCGAACCGAATTCGAAGACACTTTCTTCCCCACCCGTTACGTCCGCTCGAACGAGCCGCTTGACTCGGAAGTCTCTGCCGAAGCTCACCACGCCCTGGTTGCCTGCGCGCGCTCCATCGTTCGCGGAACGCGCGAGAACGATGAGAACACAGAGGTTGAGCAGCCCCCCGTCACCTTCAAGTACCGCGGGGAGAATGACACGCTTGTCAAGACACGGCGTCTCGTCCCCCTGTCACTGCGCACAGGAGACGACGGCTGGCTCATTGATGGCTACGATCTTGACGCACGAGCGGCTCGCACGTTTAGGGCCGAGGGCATGTCTGACGTCAAGCTTGAGGACAAGCCCGTCCGTGCGCGCGTTTCCGGGGCAGAGCGGCCGGATATGGGTGTGCTGAGACTCACTTGCACGCCCCTTGCAGCCAAGACCGTACTCTCTTGGGAGGGTGCCGTTGCGGCAGGCGAAAACCCAGACGGTCACATCCTCGTGGATGTTCCCTACTTTCGCGCCGACTGGCTCCCCCGCCACATCCTCGCGCTCGGTTGCGAGGTCTCTTTCGAGGATAGGGATCCAGGCCTTTCCGAGAGCGACAGTCCAAGTGCACACCTTCGTGCGGAGATGCGTGACACGGCACGACGCGACCTCGACAAGGCAGCGCGCAAGCTTGCAAACTATCAGTCGCGGAAATGACCAGCACGCATACTTTGTCGTGGGAATAATTCGACGGCGCGCATAATCGCGACTGAGAACCGCATAGCCGCGGCCGCCATCGCTTCAACGAGCGGGCGGGGACGAAATCACATCATCCCCGCCCACATCTGAACGGCCATCCGCCTCTAGTGGTTCTCTCTCCACGACTCCAGATATCGACCAACCATATCGGCGCCGAGCACCGATACGTTCGCCGACGGAAGAGACCTTACGAATGTCTTTCCGTATCCCTTCGTCGTGATTCGGCTATCGGCGAGAACGAGCACGCCCGTATCGGTTGAGGTGCGAATGAGGCGACCTGCAGCCTGTTTGAGCGAAATCACGGCCTCTGGAAGGCTCCAGCGCCTCCAGGCCTGGCGATCCCTGCTCGAACGCTCCTGAGACAGAGGCTCCGCGGGGCTCGAGAACGGAAGCTTGGGGATAACAACACAGCGCAGGGTATCACCCGCGGCATCGAATCCCTCCCAGAACGACTTGAGCGCCATGAGGGAAAGTGACTTCTCGGAAACGAACTTCTCGCGCAGCCTCCGCGTCGAGGAGCCACGTTCCTGCATCGCGACCTCGATCCCAGCCGCGGCAAGTCTGTCGGAGAGAGCCGCGTATACCTGTTCCATCTCTCGGCGGTTCGTGAACAGCGTGAGCACCGAGCCACCCATCGCAACGTGCACGTCATACAGCAAGTTCTCGAGCGCGGCCAAATATCCGGAATCGCGCGGGTCAGGAAGGTCACGGGCAACAATAACGGACATGTTCTTATCGAAGTCATAGCAGCTAGGCAGGGCAATCTCGCGATGGCGAGCCGCGGGCAGGCGATTGAGGCCCATGGACTCCTCAAAGTGCGAGAAGTCCCCGTCAACGCTCATCGTGGCGGAGCAGAACGTAACGCTCCGCATCTCGGGATACCAGCGGTCTGCAAGCTCCTCGCCCACATCGAGCTTCTCGGCAACGAGGCGCTCGAAACCCTGGCGCCTCTTCGCTCGAGAAACTTCTGCGGAGCATACGTACGAGTCGTCCTTGCCCTCGACTATCACGCGACACGCCTTCGACATTTCCTCGAGCTGCCTGCAGGCGTCCGCGAGGTCACCAGGCAGGTTCTCGATGGCTGCCGAGCAGACGCGCTGCGCGCCCTCAAGGTCATGACGAGCGGCATCGAGACGGTCGATAAGCGTGAGACCAGCCTCACTGACCGCGGCCCACTCGTCGGTCGAGCGGTTCTCCTCACCAAGCCAGACGTTGACCGTGTCATAGCCGCCTCCTCCGCGGGCGAGGCGAATGAGACCCCTCACCGCGTCGAAGAAATCGGCTGAGGCGACGCTCGCGCGCTGGGTGCTGCTCGCGCCCTTCGCCAGGAGCCCCATCGCCGGCATTGCTGCCTCACTACCCGCGGCGAGCGCGGAGAACGAAGCGATGACGCCGGTCTTCGTGCCACCAAGGGACTCAAAGAGCGCCCGCGCGCGCTCCGCGGAAACCTCAAGCGCCCACTGGCGGCGAGCCTCGTTCTCAAACGAGTGGGCCTCGTCGATGACCCAGTTTCGGACCGGAGGCAAAATCTTGCCGTCTGCCTCGACATTTCTAAGCAGCAGCGAGTGGTTCGTGACAACGAGGTCAGCTGACGCCGCGCGACGCCTGGCACCGTGGAGCATGCAGAGATTGGGATAGTAAGGACAACGAGAGCGCTGGCATTCTCCGGATGAAACCGTAAGCATGCTCTTCGGGACGCTTCCCCACCTGATCCCGAGCGCGTCCAGGTCGCCCTCGACGGATTGGCACGCGTATGCGTAAGTCACCGCGATTGCGGTAAGCATATCCGCGGCGATCGTGGCGTCCGAGCGACCATTCTGCCTCGCCTCGCCCATGGGAAGGTCACCGGAGGCGGCCCTTCCCAGGCGACGAAGACACGGATAGTGGTCATATCCCTTGAGGCAGGTGTAGCTCACTCCCCCAGGCAACGCCCCCGAAAGCGCCGGCAGCTCATGAGAGACAAGCTGATCCGTAAGTGCGTTCGACTTAGTGGCAACACCACACGTGACGCTGTTTTTCTTCGCATAGAGGGCGAGGGGTAGGAGATAGGCCACCGATTTCCCTACACCCGTACCCGCCTCGATGGAGCGGAGCGTCTTGCTCTCCAGCGCCGAACGCACTTCCTCGGCCATCTCCACCTGGCTTGACCTCGCCTCATAGCCCTCGTACATGGAAGCGATGACACCATCGGGGCCAAATGCCTGGGAGACCTCGTCGCGGGAGGGTGCGGTCGCGGGAGTGGGCTTTTCATCCACATCGGGCCTCATTGAGACCCTGAGATCGCCCACGAGCTCGCGGCGCGCGCCGACGAGGGAGAACGGTACGCCGGGATTCGCGAGGGCCAGGTGAGAGAGAATGGGTCGATAGGCCCATTCGACCTCGGGATGCATGTTGGCGAGAACCTCAAGCAGGCCGGCGGGCAAATCCGTGAGGGCGCAGAGGATAATCCTCCACATGCCCGCTAGCGCCTCAACGTCATCCATGGCGCGATGCGTCACGGAGTCGCAGCCAAACGCCTCGGCCATATCTTGGAGCTTGTGCGTCGCAAGCCTGGGCAGGGCGATGCGCGAGAGGGCGAGGGTGTCGACCCACATGTCGCTAACCTCTCGCCCGCCGGAAACACGCTCGACGAAGGTCCTGTCGAAAGTAGCGTTGTGAGCAAGCACGGGTGCGCCACCAACGAACTCCGCCAGACTTGAGACCGCTTCTTCTGGCGTCGGGGCATCCGCAACGTCAGCATCCGTGATGTGCGTCAGCGTCGCGATGTTTTTTGGTATCGGCATGCCTGGGTTTACGAAGGTGCGAAAGGTCTCCACCACTTCCCGCCCGCGCAGGCGGGCCGCGGCAATCTCCGTAAGCTGGCAATCCGCGAAAGATAGCCCCGTGGTTTCCGTGTCGAGAACCACGACGTCTTCTTCTAGCAGGCCGAAATCCTCGACCTTCGCGCGCTCGGCGAGGCGGCCATACGCAGCCGCGACGCTTTCCGGCGTCTCCGGAAGAAGAATGTCTGCGATTGTCTTTCTGCCGTTACTCTGTCCCTGCTCTAGCACTCGACTTCTCCCGGCATAGAGGTACGCGGCTTATCGGACGTACCGCGAGCGCCACGCTCTAGCGCCAGCTCAACGAGGTAACGGCACAGGTCCGGGAAATTCCTGCCCGAGCGGCGCGCAGAGTCGGGAAGCAGGGAGGAACCGGTCATGCCGGGGATGATGTTCGTCTCGATGATATAGGGCTCACCAGACTCGTCCACGATGAAGTCGCTGCGTGAGGCACCCATGCAGCCAAGTGCAACATGGGCCCTGCAGGCTAGCTCCTGAGCGTGAGCGACGACAGCATCCGGAAGCTCAGGTGGGATGACGTGATGCTTAGAGGGATCCTCGTACTTGACGTTCGTGTCATAGAAGGCAGTCTCGTAGCGAATCTCAACCACGGGCAGAGCCTCGGGCTTCGAGTTACCCAGGACGGGGACCGTGATCTCAGTTCCCTTCACCGCGCTTTCAATGAGGACTCGCGTGTCATACTTAAACGCCTCGTCGATGGCGGAGGCGAGCTCTGCGGCATCATCGACGCGAGAAACGCCATTGCTCGAGCCGCTCGAGACGGGCTTGACGAAGAGGGGAAGGCCAAGCGCGGAGACGATGGAGTCCAAATCGACGTCATCCCCCTGGAAGAGGCAGACGTCCTTCGGCGTCGGGATGCCGTGCTCGCGATAGATGTCCTTGGCCATCGCCTTATCGGAGGCCACGGCACTCGCAAGCACTCCGGAGAAGGTATAGGGAATGCCGAGGAGCTCGAGGAATCCCTGGACGCAGCCATCCTCGCCATAGCGACCATGAAGCGCCACGAATGCGACATCGTAGTTGCCACTCGCGATCGAGGTCACGAAATCAGGGGCGGCGATATCAAAGACGTCGACGCTCGAGAATCCAGCTTCAGCGAGGGCCTTGGCGCACTCGCGGCCACTCGTCAGGGACACCTCGCGCTCGTCTGACCAGCCGCCGCACAGCAGTGCCACCTTGCACTCAGTCACGTCCATTGTGTCCCTCCAGTCCATTTGGCCGCTAAAGCTGCGCAGATTGCGAGGTACAGGCACGGTTTCTCAAGTCCTCCGTCTCCCGTGATATACACTCGTGTCGCTGCTATTTGCGGCAATCTATTCCTCGTCACGCCAGAAAGGCCGCGACATGCCCTTCAATGATACCGACTCATCCGGACGCAAGCTCGACCTTCGTACTCTTTCTCACGATCGACTGGTCGCACTCGTCACCGAACTTGGCCAGCCCGCCTTCCGCGCAAAGCAGGTGGAGGACTGGGTTTGGAAAAAGCACGTTACCTCCTTCGATGAGATGACCAACGTCCCCGCCGCTCTTCGCGCCCAGCTTGCCGAGCACTGCTCTCTTGGCGGAACCTCCGAACTCGTTCGTCAGATCTCCGCTGATGGCAGCCGCAAGTATCTCCTTTCCTATGAGGATGGCACGCGCGCTGAATGCGTTGGCATGCCCACCCGCAACAAGCTCGCCGTTTGCGTCTCCTCTCAGGCGGGCTGCCGCATGGGATGCGTTTTCTGCGCCACCGGACAGGGTGGCTTCTCCCGATCTCTCACCGCAACGGAAATCTATGACCAGGTCATCCATGTCAGCGAGGATTTCCAGACGCGCGCTTCTAGCGTCGTCATGATGGGCCAGGGCGAACCCTTCAATAACTACGACGAAGTCCTCAAAGCCCTTCGCATGTTCAACTCTTCCGACGGTCTAGGCATTGGCGCGCGCCATCTTACAGTCTCTACCTGCGGAATCATTCCCATGATCAGGCGCTTCTCCAAGGAGCCCGAGCAGTTCACCCTCGCCGTCTCCCTCCACTCCGCCGTTCAAGCGACGCGCAACGTTCTCATGCCCGGCGTGAAGAAGTACTCTCTCGCTCACCTTCACGAAGTCATGGGCGAGTATGTTGAGGCCACTGGTCGTCGCCCGACGTACGAATACGCCCTCATCGGCGGTGTTAACGATACGAAGCCAGAGCTCGATGCCCTTTGCGATTTCTGCCGTGGAACTCTGTCTCACGTCAATCTCATCCAGCTCAATGACCTCGAAGGGTCGAAACTCAAACCCTCAACCGAGGATAAGGCTGAGATGTTTGTTCGCAGGCTCGCACAGGTTGGTGTCGAGGCCACTGTCAGGAACTCTCGTGGCAATGATATCGATGCTGCTTGCGGCCAACTTTCGCAGCGTCACAACGCAGATCTTTAAGATTTCTTCTGCATCTCTAAGTAGTTCGCTATTGTAAAAAGGGGAGTAGAACAAATGTTCTACTCCCCTTTCATTTTCCACCAGTATGTTTGGTCAACGACATCTGACCGTGCTCTTTGGTCAATCTCCCTTAGTAGCCAGCTTCTCTCCACTGCTGCTCGACCCAAGCTTTGTTGTATGCGGCCGCAGCCTCGTCATTCGCCATTTGATTTGGTTCCATATATGTATTGAGAAGATGGCTTCCCAGGTTCATGACCTGATCAGCAGCACCTCTAATGCTTTGCTTGGCCCTCTCATCAAGGAGTAGGTTCCAAGCAACGGCGGTCACTCCACCAAGCAGCATCAAGCTGTTTAGCGACTTTGCTAGTCTTCCCATGAGCTCTCCTGCGTTTGAGAACCGGAAGACAACTGATCGATGATACGGATAAGATCATCCTCATCCTTGAATTCGATTTCGATCTTGTTCTTGCCACGGACCTGCTTAACCTTAACGGTTGTATCAAGAGCCTGCCTCAGCGTCCTTGCTGCCCTCTTAAAGTATTGGGGAGCGGGATTCTTAGGCTTTATCTCGTCGCGCGTGACAGAAAAAAGTGGTGCGAGATTTTCTGTCTGTCGGACGGTCAGATTCTCAGTAACAACCTTCTGGGCAAGTTTGATTCTGCCTTCCTCAGTAGGCACAGCAAGAATCGCACGAGCATGACCCGCCGTGATCTGACCTTCCTCCATCATGTCTTGGACCTCCTGAGGAAGATCCATGAGACGAAGCGTGTTTGCAATCGCAGAGCGAGACTTCGAGAGAATCTTCGCAAGCCCCTCCTGAGTAAGTCCCTTAGTATCTAGCAGCTTTCTATATCCTCTTGCCTCTTCAATAGGTGTGAGATCAGATCGCTGCAGGTTCTCAATCAGAGCAAGTTGGAAAACCTCGGCATCATCAATATCACGAATAATTGCAGGAATCTCTTTCAGACCAGCAAGCTTGCTTGCCTGATAGCGGCGCTCTCCTGCAACGATCTCGTACTTGTCACCCTTTTTCCTGACAAGAATGGGCTGAAGAACACCATTCTGCTTAATTGAGTCAGACAGCTCCGAAAGCAGCGTTTCATCAAAACTCTTACGAGGCTGATCAGGATTCCTGACAATACTCGCAATTGGCAGAGATGCCTCTGGTTCGGAACCTGATTCAGCCGCCGTCTCAGTGAAGAGCGCATTCAAACCCTTTCCAAGGGCTGCTTTCTTAGCCACGACGGATCACCTCTCTTGCAAGAGCCCTATATGCGATTGCGCCCTTATTCGTCGCGGCGTACATAGCAATGGGGAGTCCATGACTTGGGGCTTCGGATATCTTTACGCTTCTAGGAATGACGGTCTTAAATACTGTCTTTCCAAAATACTTCTTTACTTCCTCAACAACCTGGTTAGAAAGCGTAGTACGACCGTCATACATGGTCATAAGGACACCGAATACATCGAGTTCCCTATTAAGGCTACCCTTTACGAGCTTCATCGACTCCAGAAGCTTTGTAACGCCCTCAAGAGCATAGTACTCGCACTGAATAGGAATGAGAAGACCGTCAGCTGCAGACAGGGCATTGATCGTTAGAAGGCCAAGAGACGGAGGACAGTCAATAAAGACATAGTCAAAATTGTCCTTAACGCTATCAATCAGGTTCTTAAGAATGCTTTCGCGAGCTATCTTGCTAACAAGCTCGATCTCTGCACCCGCCAATTGAATAGTCGCAGGGACAACAAACACCTTTTTCTCAGGAGTTCCGACGATAAGCTCGCTGAATTTGTAACCATCAAGGAGAGCATCATAAATGTCGTGCTCAAGCTCTTCTTTATCTATGCCGTAACCACTGGTTGTATTTCCTTGGGGATCAAAATCAACAACCAGGCACTTCTTACCCTCTTCACCAAGTGAAGCAGAGAGGTTGATTGCAGTTGTCGATTTACCAACGCCACCCTTCTGGTTGATAATCGCCAGGACATGGGATGGTTTGCTCGGATTACTGCGTTTTACATCTTTATATCCCATAGCTTTCCATTCTCTAAGTCAATTGTTTCACGTGAAACACTAGCGCTTTGCCAGGGGGTTGTTTCGCGCTTCGCCATTCCTACGAGGTAACTTTACCTTACTACGAGATGTCTTTTGATAGACAAATATCTCTCTATGACCCATATCATATGGAAGTTCGAATGTTTCACGTGAAACATTCGAATAACCAAGTAGGGAAGAGACATATGCTGCCTTAGAAAGTTCTTCCTCATCAGGCTTACCCTTACCAAATACGAGATAACCATTTCGCTTTAGATAAGGTTCGGCATATTCAAGAAGAATGTCGAGAGGTGCAAGAGCGCGTGCAACAACCACATCTTGTGAACCGTGAATGACCTTTGCATATTCCTCAAGACGGCCATGTACACACTGGACACGATCCGAGAGAAGCAGATCATCTGCAAACTCGGAGCAGGCTTTTACCTTCTTACCGACCGAATCCAGAAGCGTCACTTGACACGGAAGACAACACGCGAGAGTAAGGCCAGGAAAACCTCCACCAGTACCCATATCAAGAAGTTTCTGATTTTCATCAAATAGAAGGTTTAGACCCTGGAGCACCGTAAGAAATAGAAGGGAGTCAAGACTATGAAGGATGAGTGCCTTCTCGGGCTCTTTAATAGCCGTGAGATTCACGCACTCATTCTTAGCAAGCATTAGCTGAAGGTGTCGTATGGCCATAGAAGCCTCTCTAAGGCCTAGTTTAATGTCAAACGCATCAGCCATAGCAAGAAGTTGTTTTAAAGCCTGAGAAATGCTCTCAGAGCCTCGAATTGAAAGTTGGGAATCGAGCCATGACTGATTCTCAAACTCATTCCAAGTAGCAACCATTGAATAAATCCAATCTATGACAAAACTTCCCGAAGCGAGAAGTTTTGTCATTAGAGAATGATCAACAGATTCAATGATAAATGAGCCGAACGACAATATATTACGTAGATATCCAAGTTGAGTAACACGTCTTGAGATCCAACAGAACCCGGTGCAAAGGGTGCCCCAAAGGCCTTCAAGAGATAGAGAAGTACCAAGCAAATGAATACGTAGTCGAATTACTCAATGCACGATATACGTAGTTGGTTTGCTTCTCTTACTACCTCGCGACTAATCATCAAAGGAGACAATCGAAGATGATACGGAAGGTATGAGAGCGCGTACTAAATAGTCTCAATACTGAGATTGAGAAACGGCAAACACGCTCCCAAACACACAAATTCGTTCGACAAAATCAGAACCACCCTTAAAAAGGGTGGTTTGCTCTTAGGGTATAACCCACGGGCC
>UQWE01000014.1 GCA_900544655.1 uncultured Coriobacteriaceae bacterium | reverse complement strand
CATAGCGGGTGGTTTAGAGCTGGCCGCTGCGCGCCCAGCAGACTAAAGCCTTGAAAGAAAAGGGAGGCCTAAGCCTCCCTGAATGAAACCCTATGTAAAAACAAATTACTGCTGTTTGACCGGAGTAATAACAACGCACCTCTCAGGATCGACACCCTCAGAATGCGTGGTAATAGAGTCATCACCACGGAGCGCAAGGTGAACAAGCCTGCGCTCATAGGCATTCATCGGAGCAAGCTTCACGGCGCGACCGTTCTTACAAGCCTTGGAGGCGGCGTTGCGGGCAACAGACTGAACCTTATCGCGACGACGGCTCTTGTAGCCTTCAATATCGACAACGATCGGATAGTGGAAACCAATCTTCTTGGAAAGCATGGAAGAGAAGACAACCTGAAGGGCATCGAGAGTCACACCATGACGACCAATAAGAATGGCGAGGTTACCACCATTGACGTCAAGGATCAGCTCGCCCTCGTCGCCGTCATACTCATCAATCGAACTATTGTTCTCTCCAAAGCAGCCCAGGATAGACCTAAGAATCTCAATCGCAGCGTCTGCGACCTTATCTACCTGGTCATCAGTGAGATCGCCTGTCTCTTCGTAGGCGGAGCGGATGGCGTCGAACTCCTCGACGGTATCCACAATCTCCTCGCTCATGTTTACCTCCAGATAAGACATGTCGCGCATCTTCTAACGAGGATGCGCGACCTGCACGGATATATGTCGTTAGACCTAGGACTTCTTGTGCGGGCGCTGCTTGCGCTCACGACGAACGACGTTGATGTTCACCGGCTGATTAGCCAGACGCTCGGCCTGCTCAGCCTTAGCCTTCTCGGTCACCTTACGAGTGATGAAGATCTGCTGGACTACGCCCCAGGCAGAAGAGGTGACGTAGTAAAGAACAACGCCGATGGGCGCAGACCAGCCGAACCACATCATCATAAGCGCCATAACGATACCCATGATCTTGGTCTGCTGACCCTGCATAGACTCGGTAGCCTGCTGGTTAAGCAGCATCGGAACGAGCGTCAGGACACCAAAGGCAAGGTCAAACACGATGTAGATCCAAGCGCCAGCCCAGCCGAGCTCAAGAACGGCGCCGTTCGGTGAGAGGGCGAGGGACTCAAAGATGCCATAGAAACACGCGCTCTCGGGAATCTGATAACGAAGGACGGAGAAGAGCGCGAAGAACACGGGCATCTGAATGAGCGTAGGCAGGCAGCCACCCAGCGGGTTGAACTTGTTCTCACTGTAGAACTTCTGCATCTCGAGGTTCATGCGCTGGGGATCATCCGCATAGCGCTCCTGAATCTCCAGCATCTTCGGCTGCAGGACCTGCATCTTGGCCATCGAGCGCGTCGAGCTCACGGTAAGAGGGGTGAGCAGAATACGGATGATGGCCGTAAGAATGATGATTGCCAGGCCCCAGTCACCGACGAGGTTCGCAATGAACGTCAGGATCTGGGCAATGACGTAGATGATTCCATCCCACATGGGAAGTACCTCCAGTTGTTCCGTCCTTACGGGACGGGGTCATAGCCGCCTTTGTGGAAAGGATTACACCTGACAAGACGCGACAGGGTAAGCCAACCACCTCTGAGTGCGCCATACCGACGAAGTGCCTCTATGGCGTACTCAGAACAGGTTGGTTCATAGATGCATGACGGAGGAAGGATGGGCGAGACATATCTTTTGTATGCCTTCACGAAACGGATGAGGCAACGAGCGATAAAGCCCTGCCCATCCTTCTCCGTAGTAATCATGCGTTGATTCTCTTCCTCAGCTTTGCAAGTGCCGCGGCAACCTCGTGAGAGGTAGCCTCGTACGTCGCTGGCGTCGAGAAAAGAATCACATCGAAGCCCTCTGGCGGAAAATCCGCCTCCGCCGCCGCAGCTCGAAGTACACGCTTGCACCTATTGCGATGTGGCGCACATCCGAGCTTCTTTGCAGCGACATAGGCAACGCGGCCCACACCATCTCCCTCGACAGGACTCACAGTAAGCCTGACGAGAGGATGGCTGAGCCGCTTACCACCACGGAAGACCTTCTCAAAATCCCTTTTGGACTTGATGGTCTCCATGAATGTCCTAGACAGTGAGCTTCTTGCGACCCTTGGCACGGCGACGGGCGAGAACGGCGCGGCCGCCCTTGGTGGCCATGCGAGCACGGAAGCCGTGGCACTTGGCGCGCTTGCGCTTATTGGGCTGGTACGTACGCTTCATAGTGGTTCCTCCTGAGTGACAAATCTCATCACTGCATTAGCAGTCAAGCTCTCCGATTGTAGGGGTGTGGGTTACGTGATGTCAATTTGAATATTGGGAAATTGCGAGGTTATCCCACAGAAAAGCACCTCATTTGCACGCCTTGGCCACGAAACCACAACGGGTGAGGTCCACCAGGGACGCAACAACAAGACCTTGTGTTCGCTTTCGATCGGTCTTTCATGAGGAGAAAATCTGTTGCCAAACATTTCAGAAATAGGCGGAAATCATCCGCAAAGGATGAAATAATCAACAGTGCAACGTGTAACATTTTGCCTGTAGACAAGGTATTTCACGAGTAGCTTGAGGTTTGTCATCGCAGGTTATCAACAATCTTTCGTCAGGTGTTGATAACTTCCGGTTGGTGAAAAAATGCTTGTGCAAGTTTTCATCATCTGTTGGAATCTTGTTGAAAGAGCATGAAAAGCCCCGCTAGGGCCGTGAAAGAAATGGATGAAAGATGGCAGATGCCTTCTATCCCTTCGTAGGAGAAGGGCCAACGGAAATAGGCACGGGAGCAGACAAGGTGGAAAACTCCACCTCGCCTGAACTTGGCGAGGTCGTCACCAATCCCACACGAATCGCCATCTTCGATGACCCCGCGGCAGCGCCAAGGGTGGTCGTCATTCAACCGTCGGACGTGCGCTCATATCTGGAGGAGATCACCGCGAACGTCACGCGCCTCGCCAAGGAACAGGGCGGCAAGATTTCGTTCACGGTCATCCGCGAAGTTGTTGAGAACCTCGTCCACGCATATTTCAAGGAGCCGACCGTCTCCATCCTCGATGGCGGAAACACCATCCGCTTCTCAGACCAGGGACCCGGCATCCGCGAGAAGGACCGCGCACTCGAATACGGAACCAGCTCCGCAACGGAGGAGATGAAGAAATACATTCGAGGTGTGGGGTCGGGCCTTCCTTACGCCCAGCAGTACATGGAAGACCACGGCGGCACGCTCACCATCGAAGACAACATCAACTGCGGCACCATCGTGACGATCTCAATGCCCAATGAGAGCGCGAATGAGCCCGCACCTGCGATGCAGCCGGCGAACGAGGCTTGGCAACAGCCCCAGGGTATGGCGGCAGCACCCGGGCAGAATCCTTATCAGCAAGGATGGCAGCAGGGCGCGCAGCAATATCCTCCGCAGGCAGGGGCACAGTATCCCCAGCAGATGATGGGCTATCCGCAGCAGGGCATGGGGCAGCTCCAGCCGCAAGCACAGCAGCAGGGGATGCCCCAATACCAGCAGGGCTATCCGCAGCAGATGCCCCAGCCATGGGGTGCCGGGGCCCGGCCGGCGCCACAAGGCGCGCCACAGGGTTACTACCCCTACGCCCAGGGAATGCCGCAGGCTCCCTACCAGCAGCAAATGCCATGGCAGCAGCAAATGCACCCGGCTCCTCTCAGCGAGAGGGCACAGCAAGTCATCGCCTATCTCGCCCAGCACGAGAGTGTGGGTGTGGTCGACCTCGTGGCGGCATATGGCGGATCAAACGCAACTTGGAGCCGCCAGCTTCAGGAGATGGAGAACCAGGGCATAGTCGCCAAGAGGGGGCAGAAGCGATTCCTCACGGACATGGGCATGACACTCATCCAGCAGTAGAAAACCGGTGAGCCAGTGAGGATATCCGGTCGTCTCCCCAAACAGCTTCGAATCGCTTCGGACGGCGGTGACATCAGAGTTTCACCGCCGCCCGAATCGGTTTTCAACACTTGCTCCACCTCAGCTCAAAGCTCACATATAATGAGTTTTCAACATTTTGGGAGAAGGACGGCGACGCGCCGTCCAGACAGTTTGGATCCACGCACAATGAGTGATCTCTCAACCCAAGAGTCAGACGCCCAGATCCTCTGGGACGACGTGACGAACATGCTCGAAGAAGAGGGGATGGCGCCCGCCACCCTCGCCATGCTTCGCAGCTGCACGGCGGAGGACCTCACGGAGGATACCCTGACCATCTCGGTCAAGGGCGCGTTCGTGAAGCGCAACGTCGAGAGAAACGCACCAATCATTGAAGACGCTCTCGAAAGAGCGGCCTTCCAGCACTTCAACGTTTGCGTGACGCTGGCGGGAGGGGCGCCTTCCGGCAACCCGTCCGCTGCGCGTCCCAGCGCCGCGCAGCAACAGGCACCGACTCCTCAAGCGCCTGCGCCCCAAGTCATGCCAGCGTCCATGCCCCACATCCACCAAACCCAGACGACCATCTCGCGTGAGGAGCTCGAGCGCCTGATGAACCCCTCCGCAGAACCCGCCGCGACGCAGGCGGCGCCCTCGTCGGCGGCTCCTCGGAAGAACCCCCTCGTGGGAGACATCGCACCCGAGGATTCAGAACTCACCTTCGAAACGTTTATCGAGGGCGAGGAGAACCGCATGGCTCTCCAAGCGGCAAAGGCTGTCGCCAACGGCAGCCACGCTTACAACCCGCTCTTTATCTACGGCGGCCCGGGGATGGGCAAGACCCACCTACTCAAGGCCATCCAGAACTACCTCGCCGTCAACGACCCAGAGCGCGTCTGCGTCTATCGAACCGCGACAGAATTCGTGAACGACTACAGCACTGCGATGGTGGACACCACGAAGGACGTCAAGCAGGCGCTCACGGACAACTACCACGGCGTCGACGTCCTCATCATCGACGACATTCAGGGTTTCCGCTCGAAGGCGGGATCCGTCCAGTTCTTCTTTGACACCTTCAATTTCCTCACGAGCCACGGCAAACAGATCGTGCTCGCCGCAGACAAGAGCCCCATCGAGCTCGGTCTCGAGGAACGCGTGTCCACCCGCCTCGACTCAGGCGTGACCATTTCCATCCAGGTCCCGAACTACGAGCTCAAGCTCGGCCTCCTCAGGACCTTTTACAAGAGGATGAAGGACTTCGCGCGAGAGACGGGTGACGCCGCCTACGACGGCGAGCTCACCGAAGAGGACCTCGAGTTCATGGCGGAGCGCTCTGGCGCGTCAATCCGCACCATCAAGAGCTTCTGCCAGGTCTGCATCCTCGAGGCCGCCAACAGGCAACGCGGAGGATTACCCCTCACGCGCGAGGACATCACGAAGATCGCCGAGGCAAAATGGGGTGCCAACACGCGCACCTTCACGATTGAGCAGATTCAGAAGTTCGTCGAGACTAGGTACAACGTCTCCCACGCGGACCTCGTGGGAGACAAGCGCAACAAGACACTCATGGAACCACGCCACGTCGCCGTGTGGCTTGCGCGAGAGCTCACGGACTCGACCCTCGCAGACATCGGCGAGCGCTTTGGTGGCCGCACCCACGCGACGGTAAAGCACAGCCTCAAGTGGGTCGAGGAGCGCCGCACGGAGGACCGCATCGTCTACGACAAGATCATGCGCCTCAAGGAGGACCTGATGGCGAGCTCTTAGCATTCGACAACGAAATGTCGAAAGGTGGTAGAGGATGGTGGAAAACCAGGGTCAAAATGTTGAAAGAATTCCAGCCGCTATTCTCTGTAGATAACTCAGGCTCTCTATCATCTGTGAATGCGCCAGCGAAATAAGCCATCTACCAGCACCGTTAAGAAGTTTTCTACGTTTCTACACGCCTTACTACCATTACTAACATGTATATCTATATATAAATAGATATAGATAGGAGAGACACATGCGTTTCACCGTCAGCCAGTCATCCCTTGCCAAGGCGCTCTCCATCGTCTCGAAGGGAATCGCCACTCACTCGACCATTCCCGTCCTTGGGGGCATCCTCATGAAGGCCTCCGGCGGCACTCTAGAAATGCAGGCTTCCGATCTCGACACCTCGATTCGACACAAGATCGCAGCCAACGTCGAGGAGGAGGGCGAAACCGTCATCTCCGGGCGCATGCTCACGAGCGTCGTGAAGAACCTGTCTGACTCGGCCGTAACCTTTGATGGTGGCGAGGGCACCATCCACCTTACGTGTGACAAGAGCTCCTTCCACCTCAATTGCCTGAACGCCGCCGACTTCCCGAGCTTCCCGGAGATCGCGATGGAGCGTTCGGTCGAGCTGCCCTGCAACATCCTCTCGGAGATGGTCGACAAGGTCTATAAGGTAACCTCCCGCGACACGAGCCGCCCGATCCTTGCGGGCGTCCTGCTCAACGTCGAGGAGAACCTCGTGCGTCTCGTTGCCACGGATTCCTATCGTCTCGTCGTGTGCGACACCAACGTCGAGACCTCCTCTCTCGACGGGACCTTCGAGATGATCATCCCCGGCACCGTGTTCCACGACGTCCTGTCGCTTCCCAGTGAGTCCCCGACGATCATCATCGGCAGCACTGCGAACCAGGTCATCTTCGTGTTCGGTAACACCACCTACGTTTCCAGGCGCATCGAAGGCACCTTCCCCGACTACAAGAAGCTGATCCCCTCGACTTGCCTGACCTCCGTCAAGGTGAAGGTCGCGGATCTTGCCGGCGCCCTGCGCCGCGTCAGCTCCATCGCCACGTCGAACTCCTCCGTGAGGCTCGACGTCGACGCCGATTCCGGACAGATGCTCCTCTCGTCGACCTCGCCGGATCAAGGAGACGCTCGCGAGCAGCTTTCCGTCGACGTCGAGGGTCAGTCGAATTCCATCGGCATGAACTACCGCTATGTCGGCGATTGCGTGAGCGCCCTTAACCAGGAGAGCGAGGTCACGCTCGAACTTCAGGAGAAGATGCGTCCCGGCGTCTTCAAGAGCTACTCGAAGATCAACTACCTGTACCTGCTCATGCCCGTGCGGATGTAGCTCGTGTCTCTCGTCGTCACTCGAATCTCGTTCAGCGGATATAGGAATCTCGATGGGGTCGTCCTCGAGCCATCGCCCGGCGTGACGGTCCTCGTGGGACCCAATGCCGTTGGAAAGACGAACACCGTCGAGGCGCTCCAATATCTCACCGCGGGGCAATCGTTCCGCCGCCCGTCTCCGGCAGAGCTCGTCGCTCCCGGAGCTTGGGAGGCACGTGTGTCCGCACGTCTCGAGGGCGATGGGCGAGTGGTGGATGTCGAGCTCGTCGCTGCTGAGGGCTCGCGCAAGTTCCTGAGAAATGGCAAGCCCTGTCGTAGCCAGGACCTGCCGGGAACCCTTCTCTCGATTCTTTTCTGCCCCGATGACCTGTCGCTCGTAAAGGGTTCGGCCTCGATGCGCAGGGGAGAGCTCGATTCGTTTGGAGCCCAGGCGAACGTCGGGTATCGCAAGGTCCTCTCGGCATACACACGTTCCGTCGAACAACGAAACCGCCTTCTGAAGGATGGCTGCGACCCCGTCCTCCTCGACGCGTGGGACGAGTCGGTGGCCCTGGGCGGCGCGACGCTCCTTCACCATCGCCTCAACCTCTTCACGCGCCTTTCCTCACTCGTGGGTGAGGTGTACGCGGACGTTGCCTCCGGAGAGGCGCTCGCTTGTCGCTATGTGCCGAGCGTTGCCGGCGCCGAGGCGGGCATGGGACGCGACCAGCTTCGCGATCTCATGCTCCGGCGCATGGAGGAGAGCCGCGATGACGACCTCCGCCGAGGACAGACTCTTGTCGGCCCTCATCGTGATGACATCTCCTTCGAGATCGAGGGGCGCGACGCTCGGGCGTTCGGCAGCCAGGGGCAGCAGCGTACCGTCGCCCTCGCTTGGAAGATGGCGGAAGTGAGGCTCTGCGAAGACCTTCTCGGTGAAAGGCCGCTGCTTTTGCTCGATGACGTCATGAGCGAGCTTGACGAGAACCGTCGAGCCTGCGTGACGAAGTTCGTCGAGGGCGGGATTCAAACGGTCATCACGACGACCAACCTCGGCTACTTCGACGACAGCCTTCTCGAGGGGATGAAGGTGGTCCGTTATGGCGGCTAGGTACTACGGACACGAGGGCGGCCGTGCTCGCGCCGCGGCGAGGAGCGTCTATGACCCGCTCGATCCTGCCAAGCAACACGCCGCCGCCACCGCGGCAGACGTTGTCGCCGCCTATGTCGATAAGAGAGTCGCTCGCGGCGCATCGGACGTGAACAAGGCCCTGCACGCATGGAGGAAGGTTTGCGGCAAGCGCGCCGCCAAGCACACGGTTGCCGTCTGGCTCAATAAGCCCAAAAGCGGCGTGGGCCTGCCGGAGCTCGTCGTCTACCTCGATGGCAACGCGCTCATGGTTGACCTCACCACTAACGCGGAGCTATTCGTTGACCGTCTCTCGTACGAGGGGCTCGAGGTCGCCCGCGTGAGGTTCAAACTGAGTAGAAAGGCGGGCGAGCGCGCCGTAGCGCAAGAGGAGCCCTCTCGTGCCGAGGAGGAACTCCCGCCCCTTTCCACTATCGAGGCAGCGCGCATTGCCGATAAGGTTTCGGGGCTTGACCCTCGTCTGCGCGACACCGCGTCTAAAGCGATGGAATACTCAATTCGTCGCGCGAAGTTGGAAAGTACGCGAGAAATCAAAAGAGACCCGCAGAATCCCTGACAATCCGCCAGAGCCATATTGTGCGTAAGGGTTTTCGTCGATTTAGGTTTAGGCTGTGCCAAATAGGACGCCTGTACTAAACTAGTAAGGATTGACTAGAAACCCTAGGGAAAGGACTGTCGGGTGTCAGAGTCTCCCAATGAACATGGCTACGACGGCGGCGAGATCAAGATTCTCGAGGGCCTTGAGGCCGTCCGCAAGCGTCCTGGCATGTATATCGGCTCGACCAGCTCGAGCGGTCTCCACCATCTCGTGTGGGAGATCGTCGACAACTCTGTCGACGAGGCCATGGCCGGATTCTGCAACGAGATTCGCGTCACGGTGCACGCCGACAACTCCATCACCGTCGTCGACAACGGCCGTGGCATCCCCGTTGACCTGCACCCCGTGAAGAAGATCCCGACCCTCGAGGTCGTCATGACGATCCTCCATGCCGGCGGCAAGTTCGATAACAGCGCGTACAAGGTCTCGGGCGGCCTCCACGGCGTGGGCATCTCCGTCGTGAACGCACTCTCCAAGAGGGTCGTCGTTCAGGTTAAGCGAGACGGCCACATCTATGAGATGGAGTTCTCGCGCGGCAAGACCGTCGAGAAGATGAAGGTCGTCGGAGAGTCCACCACCACGGGCACCACGGTCACCTTCTGGCCGGATGACGAGATCTTCGAGACGTGCGTCTATGATTTCGACACCCTCCACAACCGCCTTCAGGAGACGGCCTTCCTCAACAAGAACCTCAAGATCGTCCTGACGGATGAGCGTGAGGTGACGCCGCGTGTCGTCGAGTTCTGCTACGCCGGCGGCATCATTGACTTCGTTAAGTTCCTGAACGAGGGCAAGGACGTTCCCGAGGGCCTCAAGGATCCCATCTACCTTGCCGGCAAGACCGAAGAGGGGACGCCCGTCGAGAAGATGGGAGAGGTCGAGGTCTCCCTCCAGTGGAATACCGGCTACGGCGAGAATGTGATGTCGTTCGCCAACGACATCTATACGCCCGAGGGCGGCATGCACCTCGAGGGCTTCCGCACCGCGCTTACTCGCGTCATCAATGACTATGCGCGCAAGCAGGGCCTTCTCAAGGAGAAGGAACCCAACCTCACGGGCGACGACGTTCGCGAGGGCCTCTCCGCCGTCATCTCCGTCAAGCTTCCGGACCCGCAGTTCGAGGGCCAGACCAAGGCCAAGCTCGGCAGCTCCTACATGCGCTCGCTCACCAACAAGGTCGTCTCCGACGGCCTGGCCGAGTATCTCGAAGAGCACCCCAAGCAGGCCCGTACGATCGTGAACAAGGCCCAGCAGGCGTGCAAGGCCCGCACGGCCGCCCGCAAGGCCCGCGAGGCCACGCGCCGCAAGAGCCTTCTCGAGAGCGCAGCCCTTCCCGGTAAGCTTGCGGACTGCTCCGTTCGCGATGCCGAGCTCACCGAGCTCTTCATCGTCGAGGGCGACTCGGCAGGCGGTTCGGCCAAGGACGGCCGTCGCCGAGACATCCAGGCGATTCTCCCCCTGCGCGGCAAGATCCTGAACGTCGAGCGCGTCGGTGATCACCGCGCCTTCTCGAGTGAAACCATCCAGTCGCTCATCACGGCCATTGGTACCGGTGTGACCACGGGCAATGGTGAGGGCGGCGATTTCGACATCACCAAGGCTCGCTACCACAAGATCATCATCATGACCGATGCAGACGTCGATGGCGCCCACATCCGCATCCTGCTGATGACCTTCTTCTACAAGTACATGCGCCCGCTCATTGACGCTGGCTACATCTATGTCGCCTGCCCGCCGATCTTCGGCGTCAAGGTGCGTAAGAAGATCCACTACGTCTATCCCAACGGCCGTCAGCCGGAGGAAGAGATTCTCCGCGACACCATCCGCTCCCTGGGCTTCAGCCCGGATGAGGACGAGGACACCAAGGACGATTCCGGCAAGCTTAAGAAAAAGAAGAAGGGCTATGACGTCCAGCGCTACAAGGGCCTAGGCGAGATGGACCCGAAGCAACTCGCCTCCACGACTATGGATCCCAAGACCCGTATCCTCCAGCGCGTGACCATCGAGGACGCCGCCGCGGCTGATCGCGCGGTCCGCGAGCTCATGGGTACCGAGGTCGAGTACCGCCGTGACTACATCGAGCGCCACGCCCATGACGCCCGTTACCTGGACGCCTAAGAGAAAGGCCAGAAGTGGCAGACGATAACAACACCAACAACGAGGCCGGGGCAGACCTGCCTGACGACCTCAAGCGCCTGCTTGATCGCGCCTCTGCCGAGGATGACGGAACTGACGTCTACGTTGAGGATGACGGCGAGGCCGAAGAGGAGGACGACGGCGAGCTCGAGGAGGAGTTTGGCGCCGCTGACCGCGGAACCGACTCTGGCGAGGTGGACGAGCACGGCGGAGCTCTCCAGATCAGCGAGTTTGGCCATGAGATGCGCCAGTCCTTCATCGAATACTCGATGTCGGTCATTACCGCTCGTGCCCTGCCGGACGTTCGCGATGGTCTGAAGCCGGTCCACCGCCGCATCCTCTATGCGATGAACGAGAGTGGCATCTTCCCCAACCGCCCGCACAAGAAGAGTGCGTGGACGGTCGGCGAAGTTATCGGCAAGTACCACCCGCATGGCGACTCCGCCGTCTATGACACGATGGTCCGCCTTGCCCAGTGGTTCAGCATGCGCACCCCGCTCGTTGACGGCCATGGTAACTTCGGCAACATCGACGGTGACTCCGCTGCCGCTATGCGTTACACGGAAAGCCGTCTCGCCAAGCCCGCTATGGAGCTCCTCCGCGATCTCCAAAAGGACACGGTCGATTGGCAGCCCAACTATGACGAGTCGCTCTCCGAGCCCTCCGTCCTGCCTGCCCGTTTCCCGAACCTCCTGGTCAATGGCTGCAACGGCATCGCGGTTGGCATGGCGACCAACATTCCGCCGCACAACCTCGGTGAGGCCATCGAGGCCACGTGCATGCTCATCGATAACCCGGATGCGACGACCGACGAGCTCATGTCGGTCATGCCCGGCCCGGACTTCCCGACGGGCGCCAAAATCATGGGTACCAGTGGTATCCGCGACGCCTATGAGACCGGTCGCGGCTCGCTGACCGTTCGCGCCAAGGCCCACGTCGAGACGACGAAGACCGGCCGCGCCCGCCTCGTCTTTACCGAGATGCCCTACCAAGTCAACAAGGGCGCGCTCCAGGAGAAGATCGCCCAGCTCGTCAACGAGAAGCGACTCGAGGGCATCTCTGACCTCCGCGACGAGTCGAACCAGAAGGGCATTCGTCTCGTCATCGAGCTCAAGAAGGATGTCATCCCGCAGGTCGTCCTCAACAACCTGTATAAGTTCACCCAGCTCCAGACCACCTTCGGCGTGATCAACCTGGCGCTCGTGAATGGCGCGCCCAAGCTCCTGACGCTTCGCCAGATGCTGCAGCACTATATCGACCACCAGGTTGACGTGGTGACCCGTCGCACCCGCTTCGATCTCAAGAAGGCGAAGGCTCGTGCCCACATCCTCGAGGGCTATCTCATGGCTCTCGACCACATCGACGAAGTCATTCACATCATCCGCTCGTCTCAGACCGACACCGAGGCTTCCCAGCGCCTTATCGAGCGTTTCGGCTTCTCTCCGGAGCAGACCCAGGCCATTCTCGAGATGCGCCTCCGTCGCCTCACGGGTCTCTCTCGCGATCAGATCCAGGAGGAGCTCGATGGCCTTCGCAAGGCGATTGCCTACTACGAGGACCTGCTTGCCAATCCGGAGAAGATCCTCGCCGTCATCAAGGACGAGATGCGCGAAATCGAGCGCAAGTTCGCCGACAAGCGCCGTACCGAGATTTCCGTCCAGGGCACCAAGGAGCTCAACGTCGAGGACCTCATCGCCGACGAGGACATGGTCATCACCGTGACGCACGCCGGCTACGTGAAGCGCACCCCGGTTGCCACCTACCGTGCTCAGAAGCGCGGTGGCAAGGGCGTCCAGGGAGTGAGCCTCAAGGACGAGGACTTCGTCGAGGACCTCTTCGTCGCGAGCACGCATGACTATGTGCTGTTCTTCTCGAACAAGGGTAAGGTCTATCGTCTCAAGGTCCACGAGCTGCCGATTGGCCAGCGCACGGCCCGCGGCACCGCGATCGTCAACCTCGTGCCGTTCAGCGAGGGCGAGCACGCCACGGCCGTCATTACCTGCCGCACCTTCCCCGAGGACGAATACCTGATGTTCGCAACGGCGAACGGCACGGTGAAGAAGACCGCCATGAGCGCGTATGACCGCACGCGCCACGACGGCATCATCGCCATCAACCTGCGTGACGGTGACGAGCTCGTGAACGTTCGTCGCGTGCGTGAGGGCGACAAGGTCATCCTCGTCTCGACTGACGGCAAGGCCATCATGTTCCCGGAGAGCGATGTCCGTCCGATGGGCCGCGATACCTCCGGCGTCCGCGGCATCACCCTCAAGGGTGACGCGAAGATGCTTGGCATGGAGATCACCAACGGCAATGGCGACCTCTTCGTCATCACTGAGAAGGGCTATGGCAAGCGCACGCCCGTTGCTGAGTACCCCGAGCACAAGCGTGGCGGCCAGGGCGTCTACACGATCACTATGACCGGCAAGAAGGGCAACCTTGCGGCGTGCCGCGTCGTTGGTCCGCAGCACGAGCTCATGATCGTCTCCACGGATGGTGTCGTCATCCGCGTGAAGGTGAAGGACATCTCGAAGCTCGGCCGCTCGACGCAGGGCGTGAAGGTTATGAGTGTGGGCGATAGCGACTCCGTCTGCGCGCTCGCTCGCATGAGGGCCGCCAAGGACGAGCCCGACCAGAACGCGGCGACCGCAGAATCCTCCGCCTCTAGCGAGGACGACAAGGTCGATATCGGCGACGAGGAGATGGACGAGAGCCTGATCGACGAGTAGGCACATCGCCGTAATTAACCTGACGGGCGGGGCCCATCGCTATACGCAAACATCTCAACGCGCTTTGCGCGTTTCGAAAATGTTTGCTTAACAGCGATGAGCCCCGCCCTGTTGTTTACGTTGTCGAGATGTGCACGCCGCCCAGGACTGGGGCGTCCTGGCTGCTTTCTGCCCACGGGCCGGAACCCTGTTGTTGACGTCGCGGCGATGTGCCGCCGCGCGGGACTGGGGCGCCCTGGCTGCTGTTGTGGCCTGGACGTTGGCTAGGGCTCGCGGGGAGATTCGAAGTCAGAGGGGGAGAGGGACTCGACGAAGGTATGGAACTCCTCGGCCTCGCGACGCTTCTCGTCACTTGCTATAGCCTCGAAGTTTGGGAGGCCAGCGCGAGAGAGGACGTCCTCGCTCGCTAGGATGGGCTTGTCACAACGTAGTGCCAAGGCAATGGCGTCCGAGGGGCGAGCGTCAACGTGGTGGGTGGTGCCGTCGCCTGCGATTACGTCAACCGTGGCGAAGAAGGTCGTGTCCTCAACGCGAGTGATGCTCGCGGAGGAAACCTCACCGCCCAAGACGGTGATAACGCTCGAGAGGAGGTCGTGCGTATCCGGGCGGCGATGGGTCTCGCTGTCTGCTGCGCGAGCGATCTGCGCGGCATCAACCATGCCAACGCTGAGGGGGAGAACATCCATTGACGCCGATCCGATGATGTCCTCTGCGTTGAGGTTGTGGTCGATGGCCACCTTTGGGTCTGCCCCTGTATCCACAGCAGGAGAAAGTACGATTGCGGAGGGGAGGGGCGGATTGCCCACGATGACGTTCGTTATAACCATGCGAACCATATGTTCCATTCCCTCCGAGTGAATGGGGAATCCCGCCTGAAGTAGTAATTAATCCTACCCAATAGGGTGGACAGAAATAACTCTCAAAGATTTTTAAATTTCTGTTGACCTACGGCATTGGGTTGGCTTATTATAGCCAAGCGCGATGTGAAAGACACACCGCATGTGGGCCCGTAGCTCAGTTGGTCAGAGCGTCCGGCTGATAACCGGGAGGTCACAAGTTCGAACCTTGTCGGGCCCACCACCTTTTTGCCAATAAACGCCCCAGCGTGAGCCGAGTCGCCGCTGGGGCGTTTATTACTAAAAGGGGACGTAGCTCAGTTGGGAGAGCGCGGGCTTTGCAAGCCTGAGGTCGTGGGTTCGATCCCCATCGTCTCCACCAGTCTGCTCCGCCGGAGTGCTTCTCCGGCGTTTTTTATGCCGACATCCCCTGCCCGGCGCCCGCATTCTCAAGGCATCTCTGAATGCTCGCGAAGCGTGAAAAGGCGTAATCGTTATCGTTTTTCCGGACTCTGTCGCCGACTTCAAAAGCGATGATAATTTGGGACTTTTGTCGCTGTTTTTATTGCCCCCCCCTCTCTCAAATATCATGCGAAGATAAGCGGAGAGATGGGGGCAGCTCATGCGCGTAACTAGGCAGTTTCGGCATATTGTTTCCTCCCGCTATTTCTCGCGTTCGCTATTCATCGAGGTCGCCTCTTTCTCCCTTTACTTCTTCACCTGGAAGCTCTGCATGTCCGTAACGCTTGGGCGTACTCCTCGCCTCGCGGAGCCTGGCGTCATAGGGAACGTATACGCGATCCTGCTCGTCTTTACGGGGCTTGGCTACTCACTGTCACGGTCGAAGACGATCGTCAGGGCAACCTCATCGCGAGCGTGAACCAGGAGGGGCTCGCGGCTTGCGTGTTCCGCAACACGTACACCAAGCCCGAGGAGCCCGCGAAGCCCTCGACCCCGACGCCGCCCACGAAGTTCATCCCCCAGACGGGTGACCCCATCGAGTCCGCACCCATCGTGGTTAGCGCGGTTCTTAGCGTCGCCATCCTCGCCGTCGCCCTCGTTGTGAACAAGAGGGGCAAGAGGAATTAGGGGACCAAGAAAACCTGAGCCGGCGCGGCTCCTCCCATTGCCGCGCCGGCGAGGGTCTGCTCCTTTCCACCGGGTGGGTTCGTCGAGCTTCTCCCGTTCTCCTTTCGCAATCTCCGTCCGGTGCTCTGGGAGCCGAGGTTAATTGGCCTCGGCTCCCTTCTCTTTTGGCACGGAGCGCGCAACCTCGTGCGCGGATGCGTTACCATCTTTTCGACATCACGGCGAACGCGGAGGGTGACACATGGCGGACAATCACGGCAACGGCGGCGTTTCCGCTCAGACCGACGAGCTCGGCAGCACCCTCATGGGCGAGGCCCTCGATCGTCTCGCTGCTGGCGAGGACTTCTCCGTCGTCGCCACCGCCGCGGATTCCCAGGGTCAGCGTATAACCTGCGAATTCGACGATGATTCTGCCGAGCAGTGCCTCGAAGCGGCCCGCACGTGGGTTCGTAACGGCGCTCGTGGCGAGGACAACGCTCGCGTCATTGGCAAGCCCGCCTGCTATGCCATCGCGTACCTTGGCGCGGTTGCGGATGAGGATGACGTCTTCCGAGATGCGCTCATCCTCGAGTTTGGTGAGCGTGGCGCTGAGTGCGGCTACTCCGCCTTTTCGCTCGTCGAGGGGATTGGCGCGGGCGATGACCTCGCCTGGAGCGATCCCGCCCCGGCCGGGGAGACCCTGAGCCTGCTGTAGGACTCGCCACGGCGGTTATGAGCCCGCCCCCGACAAGCCCATAAGCCCACGCGCCATTCTTGGCGCCTGCCCATCCGAGTGAGACCGGTCTCAACCGTGATACCTCGATGGATGCGCTTGTGAGGAAAGCAACCTACCGTCCACCGCGCTAAACTAAGCCGTTGGCCGAGAATTCGGCCCAAACATGCCATATCGCGCGTAATCCGACGCGCCGCACGAGATTGAGGATAAACATGCGCCAGGAACACCTACGCAACATCGCCATCATCGCCCACGTCGACCACGGTAAGACGACCATCGTTGACAAGCTCCTGCGCGCCACCGACGCCTTCCGCGAGAACCAGCAGGTCGAGGACCGCGTGCTTGACTCCAACGACCAGGAGCGCGAGCGCGGCATCACCATTCTGGCCAAGAACATCTCCATCGAGTACAAGGACGTCAAGATCAACGTCATCGACACCCCGGGCCACGCCGACTTCGGCGGCGAGGTCGAGCGCGTGCTCAAGATGGCCGACGGCGCCCTGCTGCTCGTTGACGCGTTCGAGGGCCCCATGCCCCAGACGCGCTTCGTCCTGCGCCATGCCATCGACGCCGGCCTCTCCATCATGATCGTCGTCAACAAGATCGACCGCCCGGGTGCCAACCCCGAGAAGGCCTACAACGACTGCCTCGACCTCATGGCTGACCTCGGCGCCACGGACGAGCAGCTCGAGTTCGCCATGGAGCACGTCGTCTACGCGAGTGCGATGAACGGCTACGCTCGCCTCGATCCGTCTGACGACAACAACGACATGTATCCGCTCCTTGACATGATCATCGACGACATGCCCGCTCCCGAGGCCGACGTCGACGCCCCGCTGGCCATGCAGTGCGTGACGATCGACCACTCCGAGTATGTGGGCCGCATCGGCATCGGCCGCATCTACTCCGGCACCATTCACGACGGCGATCGCATCCTCGTCGTCAAGAACGACGGCTCGCGAGCCGAGGCCACCGTCAAGCAGCTCTTCACCTTCGACTACCTCGGCCGCACCGAGTGTCAGGAGGTCAGCGCCGGTGATATCGCCGCTGTCGTGGGCATCGACCGCACCGACATCGGTGACGTCTACACCGATCCGGAGAACCCCGTCGAGCTTGACCCGATCGAGATTGACCCACCGACCCTCGCCATCGTCTTCGAGGCCAGCACGAGCCCGCTCGTGGGTCGCGAGGGCGACATCGTGGGCGCGCGCCAGCTCAAGGAGCGTCTCATGAACGAGGCCGAGAACAACGTGACCATGCGTATCGAGGAGCTCCCTGACAAGACGGGTGTCGAGGTCGCTGGCCGAGGCATCCTCCACCTCTCCGTCCTCATGGAGACCATGCGTCGCGAGGGCTTCGAGTTCCAGGTTGGCCGCCCGCGCGTCCTCATCAAGAAGGACGAGAACGGTAACCGCATCGAGCCGATCGAGCAGGCCGTCGTCGAGTGCCCGGGCGAGTACTCCGGTAAGGTCATCGAGCTTTTCGGTAACGCCTCCGGCACCCTGACCAACCTCGAGCAAGGCGATACCATCTGCCATATCGAGTTCAAGATCCCAACCCGCGGCATCATGGGCCTCAAGAACCGCATCCTCAACGTCACCCACGGCGAGGGTGTCTTCTATCACACCTTCCTCGAGTACGGCCCGTTCGCCGGCGAGATTGGCGCGCGCAACAACGGCGCCATGATCTCCATGACCACCGAGAAGGCCGTTGCCTACGCGCTCGGCACGCTGCAGGAGCGCGGCCAGCTCTTCGTGGGCCCTGGCGACGAGTGCTACGAGGGCATGCTCGTGGGCGAGCGCTCCAAGCCCGGCGACATGGTCGTTAACATTGCCCGTTCCAAGCAGCTTGGCAACCAGCGTAGCTCCACGGCAGACATCGCCGTCCAGCTCACCCCGCCGCGCACCTTCTCCCTCGAGGAGGCGCTCGAGTACATCATGGACGACGAGCTCGTCGAGGTCACGCCGAAGAGCATCCGTATGCGCAAGCGCATCCTCAACGCGATTGAGCGCAAGAAGGCCAACGTGCGCGCCGGTCTCGTGAACAAGTAAGCCATTCTCGCGATTGTCGTGAGTAGTGGGGCGTGCCGCAGATGCGGTGCGCCCCTTATTTCAAGGCTTTAGTCTGCTGGGCGCGCAGCGGCCAGCTCTAAACCACCCGCTATG
>UQWE01000013.1 GCA_900544655.1 uncultured Coriobacteriaceae bacterium | reverse complement strand
GAGACGCCCCGTGCCGAGATGCCCTCGTGCCGAGCCGCGCCTTCTATCGCCCCGCCTCGCCCATGACCTCCGCCGCCGAGCGCCAGGGGCGCAGCCGCGACGGATCCACCTCGACATGAGCGTGCTCCGGCACCTCATGCCACTTGACGGTATACCCCGCGCCGTGGCTGCAAAAGACCGAATCTGGCGTGTTGGGAGGGTCTGCCTCGGGGTCATATCCCGCTTCCGCAATAACGCGATCCGCGTCGTGGCACGGCTCGTAGCCGGAGAACTCGAGAGAGATCATCCCCTGGCCACTCGTGTATTCGGCGAGCTGCAAGGCGTAGTCGCCGAGCTCAGACGCGGGACCTCGCCTGCGAGCCGGGCCTCGTCACCCATCTGCTCGGGAGAGCCGAAGCGTGCGGACATCCTCGTGAAGTCAGACATCGCACGGCCGATCTTGTCTGCGGGCAAATCGAGCTCAAACGCGTACCATGGCTCCAGCAGCACGCATTCGCCGAGCTCACGGGCCATCATGAGTGCCTGGCGCATCGCGCGATAGGTTGCCTGCCTGAAGTCGCCGCCCTCGGTGTGCTTGAGGTGGGCGCGGCCCCCAACGAGGGTTATGCGAACGTCGGTCACGGGCGCGCCAGTGAGAACGCCCACGAGCTCTCGTTCCTGCGCGTTCGTGAGGATGAGACGCTGCCAGTTGCGGTCAAGATCGTCCTCGGAGCACTCGGAGCCAAACATCACGCCGCTGCCACGCGGTGCTGGGTCAAGGCGGAGATGGACCTCGGCGTAATGGCGCAGGGGCTCGAAGTGGCCAACTCCCATGACTGGCCTCGAGATGGTCTCCTCGTACAGGATGCTCCCCGGGCCAAAGTCGATGTCGAGGCCATAGCGACGAGCCATGAGGTCGCGGACGACCTCGAGCTGGACCGCCCCCATAAGCCTCAGGCGAATCTCCTGCAGGTGCTCGTCCCAGGAGACGGCGAGCATGGGGTCCTCCTCGGCAAGCTCTCGCAAGGCGCTGAGCACCGTGTGGATGTCGGCGCCGCCCGTGAGCACGCCGTAGGTGAGGACGGGCGCCAAGGTGGGACGCTCCGGCGCGGGTTCGGCGTCCAGCGTATCGCCCGGGCGAATGTGCGAGAGGCCCGTTACGGCGCAGACGCCGCCGGCGGAGACGCACGGAACAGGTTCGAAGCGCGATCCGGTGTAGATGCGGAGCTCGTTGATCTTCTCGAACCAGGGGGCGCCGTCTGCCGCGCCGTTCACCTGCTGGCGTGCGCGGAGCTCGCCGCCGGTGATCTTGAGCCAGGCGATTCGCTCGCCGCGGTCATCACGGCTTACGCGATACACGCGAGCGGCGAACTCGTCGGGCCAAGTGTGGGTGGGTGCTAGCTCGGCGATGATATCCAGGAGCTCGGTTACGCCCTCGTTCTTGAGGGCCGAGCCAAACAGACACGGAAAGACGTGGCGTTCGGCGAAGAGGCGCCGAGTGGTCGCGTCGTCGAGCGTGCCCGCCTCGAGAAACTCCTCGAGTGCCACCTCGTCCGTCATTGCGGCGGCTTCGCCGGTTAGCTCCTCGACGGGGAGGCATCCCTCGGAGAGCCTTGCGCGCAGGGCCGCAAGCAGGGTGTCCCTCTCGGCGGGGGAGCCCGCATCGGGCAGAAGGTCGATCTTGTTCGCGAAGATGATGGTGGGGATGCCGTGGTGCTCGAGCAGGCGCCAGAGGGTTCGGGTGTGACCCTGGATGCCGTCGTTTGCCCCTACGACGAGCACCGCGAGGTCGAGGGCGGCGAGCGTCCGCTCCGCCTCGGCGGAGAAATCGACGTGGCCGGGGGAGTCTACCAGCGTGATCGCGGTGTCTGCGTGCTCGAGGGTCGCCTGGGAGGAGAAGATCGTGATGCCACGGTCACGCTCCATGAGGTCGGTGTCGAGGTGGGAGTCGCCGCGGTCGACGCGCCCGCGGGTGCGGATGGTGCCCGCATCAAGCAGCATCGCTTCTGCGAGCGTGGTCTTACCTGCGTCGACGTGCGCCAATATGCCGACAACCGTTTGCCTCATGGTCCCCCTTGGAGCTGTGTGCGTGTGGGTGCAATCGTCTCCCCGGTGAGCGCCTTGGTCAAGACGTGAGACGGCCTTACCATCCCGTCCGCCCAAAGACCGCGGGGCTATGGTGCCGTTCAAGCGGGCCTGCTGTTGCCCTGCATGCCGATATTGACCGCTGCCCATTCGCGAGGAAAGTGGCCTTGCCTACGCGAGTGCCAATGGTCGTGATTGCCCACGATGCCGGTTTCTCCTTGCCGATACCCCCAAACCATTTGGCGGATGCGTGGTCCGACGACCCTTCTGCGCGGGTATCGTTACACCATTGCACGTATGCGTTGGCGCCTAGGCGCCGGACAGGGGGATACCATGGCAGATCTTACTGGCAAGCGCGCTCTCGTCATCGTCGAGGGCTATGGCACTGAGGAGCCCGAGCTTCTCCAGCCCGTCGAGTTCCTGCGCGAGCGCGGTGCGGAGGTTGATATCGCCGCAGCTCAGAACCCGATTGACTGTGTGACGGGGGACCGCTATGACTCGCAGCAGGTCGTTCCTGACAAGATGCTCGCGGAGACTGGGGCTGAGGGCTATGACGTGTTGATTGTTCCCGGTGGCACCGTCAACATGGATCGCCTGCGCATCAATCCGGAGGCGCACCGCATCATGCGCGAGTTCATGGAGGCCAAGAAGGTCGTCGCGTGCATCTGCCACGGCCCGTGGCTGCTCGTGAATGCCGGCGTTGCCGAGGGCAAGACCGTGACCAGCTGCGAGTTCAATCGCATTGACATGGAGAACGGCGGTTTCGTATGGGTCGACGAGGAGGCTCACGTCGATGACTCTGACGGTCAGACGCTCATCACGAGCCGCTGCCCGGATGACCTGCCGGCGTTCTGCGCCGCCATTGAGGCTGCTCTGGCGTAAGGCGCAAGTCTCGGGGCTGGTTCGCCCGCCGAAGGCGCGCCTTACGGGAGCTTGCTAGCGACGAGTCAACAGGGACTACTTTGATGGGGCTGCTGTCCGGATGGGCGGCAGCCCCCTTTTGTGCGCTTCTGAGCTGCGGATATAGCATATAAGTCATATTCACAACAAACGATAGCTGCATGGAGACGGGTTTATCTACCTGGCCTTATGACATATAAGTCATATTGAGAGGTAAGTTCCCTTTCAGCACATCTAACAGCGAATATGGCATATACGTCATATTCAGCAAGCACAAGAACAACGTCATTAGCAGCAGATATGACATATACGTCATATAGTTCGAGCCAAATGGCGCGGTCGGCGCATAAAGCAAACGCGCCGGCAGCCTGCTCTTGGCAGCTGCCGGCGCGTCATTCTCGCGCGGTATGTTGGCGTGCTCCGTGGCTAGATTGCTGGCTCTAGCTCTGGCGATTGAATCTAGTGCCCCGGCCATTGCGACTGGGCTGAGCGGTTTGGTTTGTCCTAGTTCGCCATAACCCCGTCAGACCAGGCATCGGTGTCCTCGATGCGCAGGACGTTGGCGACCTTGCGTACACACTCCGCTTCGGCGAGCTCCGTGGCCGCAGCCTGCATGTTCTTCTCGAGCGCCTTGTGCGTCAGGAAGATGACGGAGCAGGTGTCGCTGTCAGAAGAGGCATCCTCGAGCTGGTTGATGAGGGAGATCGAGATGTCATGCTTCGCGAAGACGTTGACCGTCTCGGCGAGGGCGCCCACGCGGTCTGCCACGGTGAGGCGCACGTAGTACTTCGTCTCGAGATCGTCCATGGAGCGCAGCGGCAGCGTGTGGGAGAAGGGCTCTGCCTCGGGCAGCGGCGTGGCGCCCTTGGAGATGGGGTCTGCGAGAGCCATGATGTCGCCCACGACGGCGCTCGCCGTGGGGAAGGAACCGGCGCCGGCACCGTAGAACATCGTCTCACCCACGGCGTCGCCCACCACGTAGACGGCGTTCATGGCGCCGGAAACCTTGGCGAGCTGGTGGTCGAGCGGGATCATCGTGGGGTGAACGCGCGCGTCGACGCCCTTGGGGGTGTTGCGGGCGATGCCCAGCAGCTTGATGGTGTAACCCAGCTCGTGCGCCACGGCGATATCCTCGGCGGCGATGGTCCGGATGCCCTGCTGGTAGACGTCATCGGTGGTGACACGCGTGCCAAAGCCGATGGAGGCGAGGATGGCCGTCTTGCTAGCGGCGTCGAAGCCGTCGACGTCTGCGGACGGATCAGCCTCGGCGTACCCCTTGGCCTGGGCGTCTGCGAGGACGTCCGCGTAATCGGCGCCCTCGGACTCCATGCGGCTGAGGATGTAGTTCGTGGTGCCATTGAGGATGCCGGCGATGGTGAGGACCTTGTTGCCCACGAGGTCTCGCTCGAGCGTGCTCACGATGGGGATGCCACCGCCGCAGCTGGCCTCGCACTTGAGCTGGACGCCGTTCTCGCGCGCCTTGGCGGCGAGGGCCTCGACATGACGGCCGAGCAGGGCCTTGTTGGCGGTGACGACGTGCTTGCCGGCGGCGAAGGCTGCCTCGTAGATCTCGGTCGCGGGGTGCTCGCCGCCGATGAGCTCGACGACGACGTCGACGTCCGGGTCGCTTACGACGTCCTGCCAATCGGTCGAGAAGGCCTCGTCGGGGAGGCCGCAGGCGCGGGCGGACTCGACCCTGCGGGAACAGGCGCGGGTGATGGCGAGGTCGATGCCATAGTTGGCGACGTAGTCGTCGTGGTGGGAATTGATGAGACGGACGACGCCGCCACCCACGGTGCCGAGTCCGATGATACCGACGTTCACGGTGCGCATGGGTTACTCCTTCGTGCCGCAAGCGGCGTCGCGTGCGTGTTGGATGATGCAGATTGTAGCGGAGGCAGTGCTCTCGCAGGTTGCCGGCGTGTGTCCTTGCCGCCCCTATGCCTCCTGGGCGATAGCGTCGAGAAAGGCCTGCCCGTAGCGTTCCGCCTTCTTCTCGCCCACGCCGGAGACCTCGAGAAGGTCCTCTGCGCTGACGGGACGCTTGCGGCACATGTCCTCGAGCGTGGCGTTGTTGAAGATGAGGTAGGGCGGCACCTGCTGCTCGCGCGCGATGGAGAGGCGAAGCTCGCGTAGGCGCTCGAAGAGCTCTGCCTGCTCGGGCGTGAGGTCGAGCATCTCCTCGCCGGCGTTGCGCGCCCTGCGCGTGCGGCGTTCGCCGCGCTTGGGTGCGCGGGGCTTGCCCTTGGCGACGCGCATGATGAAGGGCTTGTCCCCCTTCATGAACACCACGCCGCGGCCTGCCAGCTCGATGGTGGGGAAGTCGCCGGACGAGCGCGTGAGGTACTCGCGAAAGACGAGCTCGTCGATGATGGCACGGATACGCGGCACGGGCACCTCCGACATGATGCCGTAGGTGGAGAGCGAATCCCAACCGCGCTTGAGCACCTTTGCGGCGCGCGATCCCCGGAGGATGTCGACGAGCGCGCCCGCGCCTACGCCCGTGGCGGGGCTATTGGTTGCGATTGCGTGTTGGCGGACGCGCGCGACGCAGCTCAGGATCTTGAGGGCGTTCGTGCGCTCGTCGACCTCCTCGAAGTCTGCTAGGCAGTTGCCGCAATTTCCGCAGTAGGCAGGTGCCTCCTCGCCAAAGTAGCGGAGGATGAAGGAGCGCAGGCAGTCCGTCGTGGTGGCGTAGAAGACCATCTGACGGAGGCGTGCCTCGTCTGCCTCGTGCATCGTCTGGAGCTGCTCTGGCGTGAGGTCGTCGCGCTGGATGCGCGAGAGGAGAAACTCCGCGGTGTGGACGTCTCCCGGGGAATAGAGCAACAGGCATTCCGCGCGCGTGCCGTCGCGGCCGGCACGGCCTGCCTCCTGATAGTAGTTCTCGAGGGAGAGCGGCAGATTGTAGTGGACGACGTAGCTCACGTTGCTCTTGTTGATGCCCATGCCAAAGGCATTCGTCGCCACCATGACCGTCTTGCGGTCGAAGAGGAAATCCTCCTGGTTGCGCTCTCTCTCCTCGGGCGAAAGGCCGGCGTGGTAGCGCGTCGCCGCAAGGCCTGCCTTGCAGAGGGCGTCGCGCACCTCCTCGACGGCGCGGCGACTCATGCAGTAGACGATGCCGGAGCGATCCGCGCGGGCGCGTGCGAACTCGAGCAGCGCGGCGTTCTTATCCGCGCGGCTCGACGGGCGCTCGACGGAGAAGGAGAGGTTTGGGCGGTCGAAGCTCGCCACGACGCGAAGCGGGTCGCGGAGGGCAAGCGATGCCTCGATGTCATCACGAACCTGCCGTGTCGCCGTGGCGGTGAGCGCCATCACGGGCGGACGCGTGGGTAGGGCGTCAATGAAGCTGCGGATGCGCTGGTAGCTAGGGCGGAAGTCATTGCCCCACTGCGAGATGCAATGCGCCTCGTCGATGGCGAGCAGCGCCACGCCGTGCCTGCTTGCCATATCGAGAAACGCAGGGTCATCGAGACGCTCTGGCGCGACGTAAAGCAGCGTGAGCTCTCCGCGGGAGGCCTGGGAGAGGACCTCGCGGCGCTCCTCTGCGCCGAGCGCGCTATTGAGGCACGCGGCGGCCACGCCGGCCTGACGAAGTGCCGCCACCTGGTCTGACATGAGGGAGATGAGCGGGGACACCACGAGGGCGAGGCCGCCGAGCGCGAGGGCGGGGACCTGATAGCAGATGGATTTGCCTGCCGAGGTGGGCATTACCGCTAAGACGTCGCGACCGGCGAGCGCGGCGTCGACAATCTCTGCCTGGTGCGGGCGGAAGGCCTCATAGCCGAAGGTGGAGCGCAGAATGGAGAGTGCGGTGCCCTCGCCATGGCGGGAGCTGACGAAGCCCGATGTGCCGCCCCTGCCTATGCTGCCGTGGCTCGTGTCGATTTCTTCCATGCGCCCTCCCTCGTGAGTCTTGGTTACGACATTGTACGAGTCGTTGCGGACATGTTTTAGCTGCCCGGTCACGCTGCTATGCTAGGCATTGAACCAAGGGGCAGAAAGGAACTCGTGTGATCAAGGCTGCATTCTTCGATATCGACGGCACGCTTCTCTCGGACAAGACCAACCATCTCATCCCCGCAAGCACCAAGGACGCGCTCGTCCAGCTCAGGCAGCGCGGCGTCAAGTGCTGCATCTGCTCCGGCCGCCCGACGGCCCAGCTCCCCTGGTGCATCAAGGACGGCTTCCCGGGCTTTGACGACGCTTTCGATGCCTATGTCACCATGACCGGCTCGATGTGCTATGACGAGAGCGGCGTCTACGCGGACGTGCCCATCGACCATGAGATCGCCTGTCGCTTCGTGAAGTGCGTCGAGAACGGCATGTTCGATGCCCTGCTGCTCAACCGCAATGGCGTCTTCTGCAACCGTCGCTCGGAGAAGGTTCGCGAGCTTGAGCGCATGGTTGCCTTTGAGTACCCTGTGCTCGATTTCTCCGAGGCGCTTAGCGAGCCTGTCTACCAGTTCTGTGCGTTTGTTGGCCCGGACGAGGAGCATGAGGTCTCCGATGTCATGGACGACTGTATCATCACCCGCTGGTGCGACCTGTTCTGCGACGTCGTTCCGTCCACGAGCAGCAAGCCCAAGGGCATCGAGGCCACCCTCAAGCACCTGGGCCTCTCTCGCGAGGAGACGATCGCCTTCGGGGACGGCGGCAACGATGCCACGATGCTCGCATATTGCGAGATTGGCGTGGCGATGGGCAATGCGACTGATGACGCCAAGGCCTCTGCGGACTACGTGACGACGGACGTGGACAAGGACGGCATCGCTCTGGCTCTGCGTCACTATGACCTGATTGACTAAGTGCTAAACCCACGTGCGGAGAAAGGGGAACCATGAGCGAGACTGATGAGCTGGCACGTCTTGCCGAGGAAGACTTTGACCTTGGTGATTTCGCGCGGACGGTACGAGCATGCCGTAGCTATCGACGCTTTGACGAGGGCGATCCCATTCCCGGAACCCTTCTCGTCGAGCTTGCGAACCTCGCGCGCCTCACGGCGAGTGGCGCCAATCGCATGCCGCTGCGTTTTCGCCTTGTGAGCTCGGCAAGCGAGCGTGATATGGTGTTTTCCCAGCTCAAGTGGGCTGGCGCCCTCAAGGATTGGGACGGTCCCGAGGAGGGCGAGCGTCCTACCGGCTATATCGTGATCTGCGACGCCGGCCATGGTGCGACGACTTCGGTCGATGAGGGAATTGCCGCTCAGACCATCATGCTCGCCGCCGTCGAGGCCGGTTTTGGCGGTTGCATGCTGCATGCCTTCAACAAGGCCGGCGTGTCCCAAGTCCTTGGCCTTGAGGGCGAGGGCGTCGAGCCCCTTATGGTGCTTGCGTTGGGGCGTCCCGCCGAGAAAGTCGTGCTTGAGCCCCTTTCCGCCAGCCCGGACGGGTCCACTAACTATTGGCGTGATGCCGAGAGCGTTCACCATGTGCCCAAGCGCTCACTCGGGGATGTCCTGATCGGGCGCTAGGCGGGGTTGGCTGTCGGGCGGGTGCTAACCTGCGGGTGGACCGAACCGATGGGTGATCGCTGCCCGGTGGGCCGGGTCGATGGGCGATGGCTGCCTGCTGAACGTGATCCCGCTTGGGAAAGATGGCCATTCTTTGGCTTTGGCTTTGGCTTTGGCTTTGGCTGGGGGGCGGTCGGCATGTGCCGACCGCCCCCCCTCTGTTGCGGGACCGCCACAGTTGGTCGCCACTGGACCATCAAACGACGGTTTGCTTCGAAAATGCATAGAGTATTCCGTCTTCTGCATATTATTATGACCGCAGGCGCGGAGGGGTCGTATCTGGCGATCTCGATGGCAACTTCGAAAGGCTTATTTCCTCCGGGGTGGTCAAAAACCATTGCGCGGCGGACGGAATTTCTAGGTTTTTGTCACCGCAAGATGACGGTCCAAATGAGTTAAAAGACGAAACCGCAGGTAAGCGCGTTGGGGCTAAGTGACGGCGATCGTCATGGGCGCAAGAGGAGCCTTATGCATACGGCTTTGTCCTCTGGATTGTCTTGAAACGGGCAATGAGCGTCCGCCGAGATGGTGTTTTTGACCACCTCAGCGGAATTTAGTTTCTGCGTGGCTTTTCGCAGCGGTTATTTCGACGTCTGTCACTGGCCTTACGTCGGAATTTGCTGTCATCTCTATGGTGCCGCTGACTTTACGTCGGTATTTGCTGCCGCTTTCAGGGTGCCGCTTGCTTTTGCTGGCGTTTTGGCGTTTGCAGTCGGGCGGCCGTGGCGTTTGGTGTCGGTTGGCTGCTGCGCTTTGGTGCGTCCCAAACCAGAAGCACCTCTAGGTAAACGAACGGGCCGCCGAGCTTGCTCGGCGGCCCGTCTTGGGATGTATGGAGCCGGCGCTATTTCGTTGTTGTCGCTCGCGCGAGACATAGCTGACATACAGGCGCGATCCGCACGAGAGATAGCTGACGTGCGGGGCGCCCGCACGTTTGACGGCGGACACGCCCTCGCTATGCGCTGAAGAGCTCGCGAACGTCGAGGTCGAGTGCGCTGGCGGCGATCTGCTCCTTGCCGCCGAAGACGCAAATGCCACGGTTCTCGGGGAGCTCCGTCAGGGGACGAGCGAGCTCGCGCAGGGTGTCCGCCGTGGTGGCGAGCACCTCAGAGCGACGGCGCTCGTGCCAGTCCTCGCCCCGACCGGAGAGACGCTGGGCGTCAAGCCTACGTCCGAGTTGACGCGGCTTCACGGGCGCGTCGAGGCCGGCGACACTCGCGACGATGAAGCCCTCGAGCTCCTCGTCCGTGGGCTCCCAGTTGGCAAGCCATTCGGCCGCCGCCTCGAAGCGGCGAACCGTGGGATCGACGGCGGGGTCGCGGAAGGAGTACATCTCGAGCAGCGCGTCGGTCGTGCAACGGAAGCCGCAGCCATAGGCACCGCCCAGCACGCGCACCTCATTCCAGAGGTATTCGTAGGAGAGCGCCTGCGACGCGACGCGCCAAGTGCCACTCGACTTGGTGCCATGCTTGAGGCCGGGCATGCCCTCGGCTACGAAGCAGACGTTGGCGGGTACGATGAAGGCCTCGGCACGAGCCTGGGGCGCGGGCACAACGAGCGCCTTGTCGGATTCGTTGGCGCTTGAGAGGGCGAGTCCGTCGGCTGCCTCCCAGAAGCGCTTCGCGTCCTCACCAGGGCCCGTGATGCTCATCTCGCAGTTGCCGGTGGAGAAGATACGGCGGCAGAGGTCGCCGAGCTTTGACTCGAGTTCCTCGGCGCGTTCGTCGAAGTGGTCGACCAGATCGCGCAGGAACAGGTAGAAGTCAACGCCGCCAAGCTTTTCCGCGACGACGGAGCTTGCCATGAACTGCGAGTTCACGCGCGAGAGTGCCGCGGCGTGACCCGAGTTCACGAAGGACTGCTCCATCCCCAGACGGCGCTGCGTGAGGATGTCGGCGATGCGCTTGCGATCGGTGAACTTGGTGGCAGACCAAACCTCGGCAGGCAGCTTCGCGAGCCATTCGACGTTCGAGGAGAGCGCGCTCGCGCCCACGACGAGCTTCGGATGGGCGTTCGTCTCGTCACCTTCGGTGTTGTAGGTCTCGGTGAAGAAGGAGAGGAAGCCGAGTTTGGACTCGCAGATCGTGTCGAGCTCGTAGGCGCTGCGTGTCTCCGTGTCGAGCCTGCCGAGAAGCCCTGCGAGCACGCTCACGTAGGGGAGTTCCTCGAAGTCCACCTTGTCGAGGCCAAAGTAGAAGTAGGCGTAGTCGATGCCGCGCGTGTCGATGTCGTGGCGGAAGCACGGGACGGGAGCCTCAACGGCAACGGTCTCGGGCTCGGCGGGGCCGTCTCCGATGTCAGAGAGCTCGAGACGCGGCAGCGTGGCCAGGGCTTCGGGGGCGTCCGGGGCGGCCTGCTCCGCATGGAGCTCCTCCGCCTCGCGGGCGATGCCAGCAAGCTCGGCGTCAGAGAACTTAGCGCGCTTGGCGGCGAGACGCTGAACCTCGTCGGAGCGCTCCTCCTCGGTTGGGACGACCTCGACCAGGCACTTGTGGTCGCACCCGCAGATGGCCTCGGAGAGCAGCCGCTCGAAGTAGCCCTGCGCGAGGCCCTCATGCATGTGGGCGAGAGCGTCCTCGTAGCGGAGGTAGAGGGTCGCGTCCGCGTCATCGTAAAGCCAGCCGCTCATCGCCTGGATGGCGAGACCGATGCCGTCGGGGTAGCCCCAGTCACCCTCGCGCAGGTTGAACTCCGCCTGGGCGAGCGAGGCCTCGAGGTTGTCCTGCCCAAGCCCCTCGCGGGCGAGCGTGGCACAGGTGTCCTCGACGAGCTTCTGGAACTTCTCGGCAACGTCAGGCTTGGCGCCCTTAAGCTCGAAGATGAGGATGGGCTGGAGGAGGCCGTCGTACAGGAATCCGCTCACGTCCTGGCCGAGGCCACTCTCGAGGACGGCGCGCTTGAGCGGCGCCTCGTTCGAGCCGACGAGTGCGTCGACCAGGACGTCCGCGGCGAGGACGCGCTCGCGCTGGGAAGAGCGGGCGAACACGTAGGCGACGCCTACGCAGGCGTTGTCGGGCGTCGTCTGCATGGGGATCTGGACGAGGCCGCTCACGCGCGCAGGGCACGTGGGCAGGGGGTTGGGGTCACCTGCGTGGCGGTCCTCGGCACCCATGAAGCGCTCGTCGAGGAACGCGAGTTTCTCGTCGATGTCAAGGTCTCCGTAGAGGATCGAGTAGGAGTTCGAGAGCTGGTAGTGGCGCGCGTGGGTGTCGAGGAACTCCTCGTAGGTGAGGGAGGGGATTGCCGCAGGGTCGCCGCCGGAGACCCAACCGTAGGGCGTCTCGCCGAAGAGCTGGCGGTTGATGCCCATGATGAGAATCTCGTCCGGGTCCGACAGAGCGCCCTTCATCTCGTTGTAGACGACGCCGTTGCAGGTAAGCGGACGGGTAGCGAGGCCCGCGGCGTTGGCATTTGCGCCCCCCGCGTCGCTGCCGGTGCCCGCATCCTCGGCGGTCTCGCCGCTGTCTGCGACCTGTGCCTCGTCCGCGGCCTCACCCAGCTCGTAATGCCAGCCCTCCTGCTCGAAGATGCGTGGGCGGCTATAGATGTTGGGATGGAGAACCGCGTCGAGATAGACCTCCATGAGGTTCTCGAGGTCGTGCTCGTTCGTTGAGGCGACGGGGTACATTGTCTTGTCGGAGAAAGTGAGCGCGTTCAGGAAGGTCTGCATCGAGCTCTTGAGCAGGTGGACGAACGGCTCCTTCACGGGGAACTTGCTGGAGCCGCACAGCACCGAGTGCTCGAGGATGTGGAAGACGCCCGTGTCGTTCGCGGGCGGTGTCTTGAAGGCAATTGAGAAGGCCTTGTTGCCATCCGGGCAGGCGAGCCACATGACGCGCGCTCCAGTTGCATTGTGGCGCATCACGTATGCGGTGCCTGAAATCTCGGGCAAATCCTCGGCGGTCTCGACCGTGAAGCCATGATAGATGCCACCGACAGAAAGCTTTAAATTAAGGGTGGAAAATGCGGAAGACATGATGGTACCTTTCACAGGTTGCTGTTGGCACTGACTGTATCACGCAAGGGAAGCGAATGACGAAGGCAAACAACGTGAGGCGCGGCGTTCTCCTCACGCTTTTGGGCGGTATATGCTGGGGCTTTTCCGGCACATGCGCAAAGTTCCTGATGGATGGCTATGGGGTGACTCCGCTGTGGCTTCTCTGCGTGCGCCAGCTCACGGCATCGCTCCTGTTCCTCGCCTATGTCTTCGCCGCTCCGCGCGAGAGGGAGTGCTTCGCCGAGCTTGGTGAGGCGGTCAGGACTAGTCCCAGGTCCTCCGGCATCAGTCTGTTCTTTGCGACGGCCTTCTGCATGATGGTTAACTCTCTCAGCTACATCATGACGATCAAGATCACGAACTCCGCGACGGCTACGGTTCTCCAGGCGCTCTCGCTCGTCCTGCTCATGATCTTCTCCTGCGTGGTTGCCAAGCGTCTGCCGCGCCGCCGCGAATCCTTGGGTCTCGCGCTTGCCCTTGGCGGCACGTTCCTGCTTGCCACGGGAGGGGATCCCAGCAAGCTCGCCATGCCGCTCAATGGCTTGCTCTGGGGCTTTGCGGCCGCCACGACCTATGCCATTTACTCTGCCGTTCCGGCGAAGATTCTCGAGAAATGGGGCAGTCCCGTCGTCAATGCCATCTCGATGCTCATCTCGGGCGGCGGCCTTGCCATCCTGATTCACCCGTGGGAGAACGTGCCGGCATTCGATTTCGCGGGCATTGTGGCGCTCGTTGCCATTTCCGTCGTAGGCAGTTTCCTGGCATACGCGTTCTACATGCAGGGCGTGAAAGATCTGGGCCCGCTCCGTGCGAACATGCTCGGTACGTCTGAGCCCATCTCCGCGACGATCTTCTCCGTCCTGTGGCTCGGCACGACCTTCTCGCCGACGGACCTCATTGGCTTCGCGATGATCATCACGATGGTGTATCTCACTGCGTAAGGGCTTTGGTTGCGATGGGGCCGTGCTGGGCTTTTTCGGCCGATGCTACAGGAAGCGGTACTGAACGGCGCGAACGCCCCACTCATGGGGCGACGAGCAGCCGAAGGCCTTCCAGCAACCGCCCGCAAGGTCGAGAACGCGGCCGTACTGGGCGAAGCCGCCCACGTCGTTCACGGTTGCGGTGATGGTCCTGCCGCCGTAACGGATCTGAACGGTACGACCAAGCAGATAGCTCTGGCTCAGCGGAACGGCAACGGTCATGGAGTCGTCCGTGAGGATGTCGCCCGAGGCGGTGGAATCGCCGCCGGTGTTGTCTGCGACGGAGTAGGCAGATGCATAGCCGATCATCCATTCGCCGTCAGTCTCGACCTCGGAGCCGTCGGTTGCGCCCGGATCGGACTTGCCAGTGTCGGTGCCTGCGTTGGAATTGTCGTTCGAGGTGTTGCTCGAGTTGCTGTTAGAGGCAGTCTCGGGCGTCTGATTCTGTTGGGTGTTCGCGTTCTCGCGAGCGGCTGCCTCGGCGGCTGCCTGTGCGGAAATCTGGGCGTTGAGCTGATCGAGCGCGGCCTGGGCCTGGTTCATGGCCTCCTGCGCCTGACGCTGCTGGTTGTCAGCCTCTTCCTTGGCGGCGGCAAGCGCCTGCTGGGCGCTCGCGAGCTCGTTCTCCGTGCTGACGAGGTCGTTGAGGTCATCGGAGTTGGAACGCTGGATAGCGCTGATGTACTGGTAGGTCGTGAGGAAATCCGAGAAATCCTTGGCAGAAAGGAGCAGACTCACGAGACCCGGGGTGTCCTGCTGCATCTTGTAGATGGAGCTCATCGACACCGCGGCGCGGTCGCGCTGCTCGGGGAGGAGGGCGGTGACCTCGTCGATCTTTGCCTGCGACTCGTCGATCTTGGCTTGAAGTTCGTTGACCTTGGCCGTCGCCTCGTCATAGGCCATGGCTGCCTCGTCGACCTTGGCCTGGAGCTCGTCGACTGAAGCGGCGAGGGCGATGTGAGCGGGGAGTGCCAGGGCGCAGCACGTGGATAGGACGACACTGGCCACTACGGCCAGAACCGCCTTTGCCTTCATGTTGCGTTTCTTCATGCTACTCCCGAGGTCAGTCTTAGGACCGCACGCGCTCCGGCCCCTTTTTATTGTTGGACAAGGCGGCGCGCGACGCCGGATGGCCCGTGTCCGAGAGACGAGGTTGTACTCGAATCTAAGGACATACAGATAGTAGTCTACCTTTTACCGGCCCGCTTCACACATTCCCCAGCTAAATAGGACCAAGCGCCGCCGATGGGATGTTCATCGACGACGCTTGTGTGATTCCTGCTAGTTGACGTTCCGTGAGGTGAGGCGTTTGCGTGGAGCGGGTGCTACTTCACGACGAGGATGTCGCAGCCGGTGTTGCGAAGCAGGAACGTCGAGATGGAGCCGAGAAGCGCGTACTTGATGCTCGATAGGCCGCGTGCTCCGCAAAGTACGAGGTCAGGCTTAATGACGTCGAGTAGTTCCTCCTTGAGGGTCTCACGGATGCGGCCGGTCTTTACCTGAACCTCGACCTTCGGGATGCGGTCGTTCGCCTTCGCCTCGGTAACGAGGGGCTCGATGGACTCGCGGAATGCCTTGTCCATGCCGGGAATGAGGTCTGACGGGAAGGCGCCAGCGGTCTCGAGGACCGTGGAGTCGATGACGTGGCCGATATATAGCTCTGCGCCGTTGTTTGCTGCCACGACGATGGCACGGCCGAGCACCTTGTCCTGCTGTTCAGAACCATCGAGTGAGACGAATACCTTCTTGTATCCAATGTCGTTGAGGGTTGCCATGACGTACCTCGTTTCTCTGGGTGGGGTCCCCTGAGAGCCCCGGCCGGGCATAGGGGTGTTCCGCGTCCGGTCATGTCCTAGGTATACCCCTGTTGCGGAATCTCGAGCGGCTCGTGGACGTGCGGGCGAATGCGTCGGTGGACGGCGACCGTATGCAATTCTGCACGTTGGGTTCCGCGGGCGAATCGGCTGCGTCTGGTTCTGTGGGGTTTGTTGCGTCGGGTGTTCGATGGACGCCTTGCTTGTTCGGCGCATCATAATCAGTGGCGTAGTTCCCGCCTCGCCGACGATTCGCGTCTGGTTGCTCGCTCGCCTTGGCAGCGCCATTCCGGCGGCATCCACCCCGGCGATGACGTCCCGTTCGGTGGCGTCGCGCGTCCGCTTCGGCATGCCAGTTGTGCCAGCTGCAGCCACGCGACCAATCGCGGCATCCCGCCGCGCTCAAATCGAAAGGTCCTGAATGATTTCCATGAACCCCATCGACCTGCTCAAATCCGCCTTCCTCGGCCTGGTCGAGGGCATCACCGAGTGGTTGCCCATCTCCTCGACCGGTCACATGATCCTGGTCGACGAGTTCGTGAAGCTGAACGTCACCGAAGAGTTCTGGAACATGTTCCTCGTCGTTATCCAGCTGGGTGCGATTCTCTCCGTCTGCGTGCTGTACTTCCACCAGCTCAACCCCTTTAGCCCAAGCAAGGGCAAGGAGGGTCGTCGTGCCACTTGGAGCCTCTGGGGCAAGATCGTCGTGGGTTGCATCCCCGCCGCAGTCATCGGACTGCCGCTCGATGACTTCATGGACGAGCACTTCCACAACTCCTATGTGGTTGTCGGTGCTCTCATCGTCTACGGCATCGCGTTCATCCTGATCGAGAACTGGCGCGCGCGTCTTCGTTCCGAGATGGTTGCCGAGCGCCCTCACGGCGCGCACTTCGCCCTGGGCGTGACCGATGAACTTGCCGAGAAGGACTCCGACTTCGGTGCTATTACGAGTGTCGATGAGGTCACGTACAAGACGGCGATCGGCATCGGCTGCTTCCAGGTCCTCTCGCTTGTGCCGGGCACGTCGCGCTCGGGGTCCACGATCATCGGCGGCCTGCTGTTTGGCTGCACGCGTGCCGTGGCGGCGGAGTTCACGTTCTTCCTCGCCATTCCCGTCATGTTCGGCGCGAGCTTGCTCAAGATCGTCAAGTTCGCGCTCAAGGGCGCCGCGATGAGCGCCAACGAGTGGGGGATCATGCTGGTGGGCCTTGTCGTGGCGTTCGTGGTGTCGCTCGTTGCGATCAAGTGGCTTACGGGCTTTGTGCGCAAGCATGACTTCAAGGTCTTCGGCTGGTATCGCATAGTTCTTGGCGTGGTCGTGCTCGCGTTCTTCCTCGTGATCGCTCCGGCGCTTGGCATGGCATAGGGGTCGCGTGTTCGCGGGTGGCAATTTGTCGGAGTGTATACTGGGGCCAATACTCCGATGACCAAGGAGGGTCCCATGTTTTGTCCTAAGTGCGGAGCTCAGCTCCCTGACGGCTCTAGGTTCTGCGCGAGCTGCGGCTCTCAGCTCGGCGACGCTCCCGCCCCTGCCGCCGCTCCTCAGACTGGCTATGTTCCGCCCGTCCAGCCCATCAAGCCCGGCGCCGCCGTTTCGGGCCTTGCGGCGAACGACCTCGGTATGCTCGTATCCGTCGTCGCTGCCATCGTGGGCATCGTGGCGTTCTTCATGCCCATCATCTCGCTGAGCGTCTTTGGCTCCACCACCACGTTGAGTGCCATGCAGATGACCTTCGGCACCACGGTCTATGGTATGAGCATGGACGGCGAGGCCGCAAACATCCTGTTCCTCGTTATTCCGGTCATCGCGCTTGTCGTTTCCCTTCTTGTGAAGGGCAAGTCTGGCGCGATTGCTCGCATCGTTGTCGCCGTGGTCCTTCTTGGCTTCATCTTCGCTTGGAAGGGTCAGGTCGATGACCAGGGCTATGGCTTCTTTGCCATGGAGATTGCCTTTAACCTCTTCGTTCTCTCTGGTGCCGCCGTCGCCGTTGGCGGAGTCCTGTCGATGCTGAAGAAGTAATAGGCGCTGTTCGCAAGTAGCTCTAAATAGGCCGGCCCGGGCGACAGGTCCCGGGTTGGCCTTTGTTTTGAAGTCCAATTGGGTCACGCGTAAGGCTCGGCAATTCTTTCCGCCACGATGCAGAGGCGGAGTGGCTGGTCGTGGAGCCGCGACGAAAAAGGCGCGGGCCTGCGCTGAGTTCTAGTTCACGGCGTTGGTGGGCGTGCGGCCCTCAATCAAAATCTCGGCGCAGGAGTCGAGTGACATGCCCGCGAGTGCGAGGGTGCTCTCGCGCGAGAGGTAGGCCGAGTGCGGCGTCGTCACGCAGCGTGGGTGCTCGATGAGCCGGCGGTTGAGGTTATCCGTGCCGTCGTTCTCGCCTGCGAGGGTGTCGAGCCCCGCTGCCGTGATGCCGCACTCTCCGTCGCTGGCGATGCTCTCATCCAGTGCCGCCACGAGCGCGTCTTCGTCCACGACCTCACCTCGGGCGGTGTTGATGAGATACGCGCTCGGCTTCATGAGGGCGAGCTCGCGCTTGCCGATAAGCCCCTCCGTCTCGGGGATGAGCGGGCAGTGGAGGCTCACGACGTCGGACTGAACGAGGAGGTCGTCGAGCGTCTCGGCCTTTTCGACGCCAAACTCCGCGAGCGTCTCGGCGCTCTTCGTGGGCGCCCATGCGACGACGTGCATGCCCAGACCGCGGGCCATGGGGGCGAGCGACTGCGCGATGTGTCCAAAGAACACGAGACCCAGGGTCTTTCTCGAGACGCGCGTGGTGGGGTAGCCCTCCACGGGGTCCCAGCCACCCCCGAGCATGGAGCGGTTCTGGAACGTGATTTTGCGGAAGAGGTCGAGCGTGAGGCCGAGGGCATGCGTCGCCACGTCTTCGGCGCAGTAGCCGGGGCAGTTCGTGACTGTGACGCCGCGTTCGCGGAGGGCGGCGAGGTCCATGTGATTGGTGCCGATGGACATGCTTGCGACGAGCTTCACGCCGGCGGCTTCCATGCGCGCCGCGCACTCGGTGTCGACGGGCATGAACTCGCCGATGACGGCTTCCATGCCGTCAAGCTCCTCGGCGGTGGGGGAGCAGTAGGGCGCGTGAACGCAACCGACGAGGTCGATGGCGTCGGCGTAGGGCTTCTGGGAAAGGACCTTGTGTCCAAAGTCGAGGTGTTCGGGGAGGGCGTAGTAGAGGACTCGATGCCTGGGCATAGCGTTCCTTTCGTCGCAAAGAGATGCGGGATTAGTCAGTATCTGTCCATTCTAGGCGCTTTGAGTTTCTGTCCGCGGTCGCGGTTAGACTAGGAACGATTAATCTCGCGACGCGGTTCGTTCTGGCTTCGCGGCTGGGGTCTTCGCCCCGGTCTCGCCATCGGGTTTCCGCGCACATGACCAGGGAGACCACGTATGACGCAAGGACCAGCCAAGAGAAGCGCCCGCGACCTGACGTTGCCTAGCTTTGTCATGGGAGCGCAGGGCGCCGGCGCGCAGCCCGTGGCCACGAAGCCCGTTACGCCCGTGACCGAGCAGCTCTTCTCGATTCCCGCCGCGGCTCC
>UQWE01000012.1 GCA_900544655.1 uncultured Coriobacteriaceae bacterium | reverse complement strand
GCGAGCGGGCGGCACACCGGCACCGCGCCGCTCATTCGCGCTGCGCGCCAGCTTCATGCCGTAACCCGTCGGGCACGCGCCGCCTACTCGTGGCGCTCGAGGAACTCCTCGACCGTGGCGTTGTACTCCTCGACGCGCTCAAGATGCACGCAGTGGGTTCCCTCGAGCAGTGCCCATTCGGCACCGGGGATGCCGTCGACGATCTGCTTGGAGATGAGCGGCGTCGCTTCGTCAGCCGTACCCGAGGTCACGAGCGTGGGAATGCAGATGTCGGCGAGCTTGTCCACGACGCTCCAGTGGCTAAGCTTGCCTGTCACCACGAACTCGCTCATGCCCTGCATCGTGTGATAGACCTCGTCACCGATCGGGTCCGCGAAGGGTTTGCGCACGTTGTCCGGGCGCTCCGTCTCGGGCACCGCGGCAACGTGGCGGCGATAGTACTCGGCGCTCGCCGCCTTGACCTCGGGGCGCTCGTAGTCGCCGTCGATGTCGGCCTGGGCGAGGGCCTCCTCCATCTCGTGGGGCAGGTAGGAGCGCAGCCGAAGCGCCTCGCTCAGCCACAGGTCCATATCCGCCGGGGAGCTCGCCACGACCATGGAGGCGACGCCGCTCGGACGATGTGTGGCGTACTGGAGCTCGAGCATACCGCCCCAGCTCTGGCCCAGCAGGTGCACGTGATCGAGGCCGAGGTGGCGACGCAATTCGTGTAGCTCCTCCTCGAAGAGCTCGGCAGACCACATGTCCGGGTTGCTCGGCGCCTTCGAGTAGCCGCAGCCGATCTGGTCATAGTAGATGACCTGACGGTGGTACTTGCGCGCGAGCTCGTCGAGAGAGCGCAGGTACCAGTGCGTGTTGCCGGGGCCGCCGTGAATGGTGAGCAGCGGTAGGCGCCCCAAGTCGTTCTCGCCCACGATGCGGTACCACGTCTTATAGCCCTTGAAGGGCATGTATCCCTTGACGACCTTGAGTTCCTCCGCCATTCGGCTCTCCCCTCTCGTCAGCCCCGAAGACCCGCAGGAGTCCGGGGCGCTGTCTTCATGCGGCGGCGGCCGGCTCCATCTCGCCTCGCGCCGCGGCGTGCTTCAAATTGGCCACCAATGCTAGCGCCCCTCCCGGCCACGTCCACACAAGCCGCGCACGATGTAACGATGCGATTACAGTCAGGCTGCAACCGGGGTCGCAAACGGCAGCAAGCTTATATTCACTCAAACGAACTAGGAATTCTCGCGCCGCATGCCGAGCGCACCAACGCCGGCTCTCGAATACGCGGTCGCGACACAGAGAAAGGGCGAATCCATGAACGAGAAGACCCCGCTCAACCATCTCATCACTCGCCGCGCGATGCTTGCCGGCAGCGCCGCAGCCGCGGCGTCGGCGCTCGCCGCGTGCAAGAAGAACGACGCGGAGCAGGGCGCGGACGGAGCGTCTGCCGCAGGCGGCACCCTCTCCTACCACATCGAGAGCCCCACGGGCATCGAACCCTACACCCTCGAGGACGAGAACGCCGTCGCCGTCGCGTTCAACCTGTTCGACGCCCTCACCTACTACGACTACAAGACCGGCGACCTCGTCGACCTCGTCGCCGAGAGCCACTCCCACAACGACACCGACGACGTCTGGACCTTCAAGATTCGCAAGGGCACGAAGTTCCACGATGGGTCCGAGGTCACGGCCAAATCCTTCAAGTACGCCTGGGAGCGCCTCTGCAGCCCCAACACCGCGGACCAGCCCTCGAATGTCTCCTACCACCTCGCGATGGTGAAGGGTTACGAGGACGTCGTCGCCGGCACCACGAATGACCTCGCCGGCGTAACCTGCCCGGACGACTACACGCTCCAGGTCGAGCTCTCCGCGCCCTATGCGGACTTCGACTACGTCTGCGCGGCACCCGTCCTCTCGCCCATCCCCGAGGGCCTTGGCGCCGGCGACGGCTACAAGGACTTCTCCCTCGCGCCCGTGGGCAACGGTCCGTTCAAGATGAAGGGTCAGTGGGTCGACGGCCAGTACGTCGACGCCGAGCGCTTCGATGACTACACGAACGGCGACGTCGCCAAGCTCGACGGTGTCCACTTCGCCATCTACCGCGATTCCTACACCGCATACAAGGAGCTCGGCGCCGGCAGCCTCGACTGCTCGCTCGTGCCCATCACGGCCACCAAGGACGCCGAGAGCAGCTACGGCACCTCCGAGGACGGCTACACCGCGACGCCCGGCAAGCAGTTCCTCGACGGGACCATGCTCTACACGCAGTTCCTGGCCTTCAACGTCAATGACCCGCTCACCAAGGACCCGCGCGTGAGGCAGGCGCTGTCCCTCGCCATCAACCGCCAGGCCATTTGCGACGCCATCTACGAGGGCTCCGCGAAGCCGGCGGACGACATCCTCCCCGAGGCGATCGAAGGCCACACTGAGGGTGCCTGGAAGTACGCCGCCTATGACCCCGAGCAGGCTGGCAGGCTCCTCGACGAGGCGGGATATCCGGCGGACGCGGACGGCAAGCGCAACATCTCGTTCAAGTTCATGACGAACGCCGCCAACACCCAGAACGAGTACCAGTCGATGCAGTCCGACTGGGCCGAGCTCGGCATCGATGTGGAGATCGACAAGGTCGAGTACGCGGCCATGTACCAGAGCTACCTCGACGGCACCTACACCGTGGGCGCCCGCGCCTGGTACGCCGACTACCCCATCGCCGACAACTACCTGTACCCGATGTTCTACACCGGCCGTGACGACAACGTGAGTCACTTCTCGGACCCGACGTACGACGCCATGATCGACAAGGCCCGTTCCGTCGCGGACCACGACGAGCGCGTGAAGGCCATGCAGGAGTGCGATGCCTACGTGGCGGAGCTCATGCCCTACGCGCCGCTCAACTACCGCGCTCTCGCGCGCTGCGCTTCAACCAACGTCGAGACGCTCACGGTGACACCGGGAATCCTTCCGCTGCTTGACGAGGCGGAGCTCAAGGCGTAGTCACGGCCACGGAGCAATCGCATCGGCGCGCAAGGCACACGCTCGTGTGCAAACCCAAGCGGGGCGGCAGCATAGCGGCTGTCGCCCCGTCTCTTCTGTGGCACCGCGCTAACGGCTATAGAACTGCCCAAGCGACGTGACGACGTTGGGCGGCACGCATCCGTCCATAAAGGCGATGATGTTGTCCGCCACAGCCATACCCATGCGATAGTTGGCCTCGTACGTGGCGGATCCCGCGTGAGGCGTCACGATGACGTTGGGAAGATCGAACAACGGCGAGTGCTTGGGCGGTTCGCCCGCGTGCACGTCAGAGGCATAGCCGTAGAGCCTACCCTCCGCGAGGGCCTTCGTGAGCGCCGAGTGACGGACGATGCCGTCGCGAGACGTGTTGATCAAGATGGCGTCATCCTTCATCATGCGGAGCTCCTTGGCACCGATAAGGTTCTCCGTCGCCTGGGTAAGCGGCGTGTGAATGGTCACGATGTCGCTTCGCTTTAAGAGGTCATTGAGACTCGTGAAGATGAGGCCAGTCCTCGCCGCAGACTCGTCCGGATTGATGTCATTGCCGAGGATATCGAGGCCGAAGCCCATTGCCCTGCGCGCAACGGCCTGGCCGATACGGCCAACGCCGATGATGCCAATGGTCTTGCCGTAGAGGCTGTGCCCCGCGCGTTTGCGCCAGATACCATCCTTGAGCTCGGCATTCATCTGGGAGAGATGACGTTCGAGGTCGAGGATGAGACCAAGGGTGAGGTCCGCGGTCTCCTCCACGTTGGCGTCCGGGGTGTTCGTCACGACGATTCCGCGGTGCTTGGCCTCGGAGAAATCGATGTTGTTCACGCCAGAGCCGTGGCGCGCGATAAGCTTGAGGTTGGGAAGCCTGCGGATGACGTCGCCGTTGAAGTCGTCGTTGCCCACGATGGCGACGTCCGCATCGTACGCATGCTCGAGAATCTCCGTCTTCGTGAGGACGCGGCCCGTCGGGTTGACCCAGACCTCGCATCCGGCGGCCTCCAGGCGCTCCAGCGGTTCCTTGGTGAAAACACCAAAGGAAGCGGCGCAGGAGAAGACTTTGAGGTGAGATTTGGCAACGAGCATGGAGGTTCCTCGACGATGGTTTGGCTAGGGACAGTCTAGTGGATGAGAAGCCAGCGGCCCGGGAAAACCCAGGCCGCCTACTTAATTACGTTATGCGAGCACAGCACCCGTCTTTGCGGAACCGACTTGCTTTGCGTACCTCGCGAGCAGGTTACCACCGTTCTCGTGGATGACCGGCTTCCAATCCCGCTTTCGACGAGCGAATTCATCCTCGGAGACCTCGACCTCGATGAGGTTCTTCGTGAGGTCGACGTGAAGGATGTCCCCGTCCTCGACAAGAGCGATGGGCGCGCCATCGAGGGCCTCCGGGCAGAGGTAGCCAACGGAGAGGCCGCCGGATGCGCCAGAGAAGCGACCATCCGTGATAACAGCGGAGTTCGGGATGCCCTTCATGATCTCCGTCACGCGGTGAAGTTCCTTCATGCCAGGGCCACCCTTGGGACCCTCGTAACGGATGACAACGCCGGTGCCAGCGACAATACGACCCTCGTTGTAGGCAACAAAGGCCTCGTCCTCGGAGTTGAACACCATAGCGGGGCCGCTCCAAACATGCTGGTCGGCAGGTACGGCACTCGTCTTCACAAGCGCGCCCTCCGGAGCGAGGTTGCCATAGAGCACCTGGATGCCGTTGGCGATGGAGGCAGGATCGTCCTGGGTGCGAACCACGGAGCGGTCGATGTGAATCTTTCCAGCGAGGTTCTCACCAAGGGTCTTGCCCGTCACGGTCATGACCGTGGTGTCCAGGTCTCCCTCGATGGTCTTGAGAACCGCAGGGACGCCACCGGCCTTGTAAAGGTTGACGCAGGAGATATCGCCGTTGGGCACGACGTTGCAGACAACCGGCGTGTGCGACGTAGTCTCCGCAACCTGGGCCCAGGTGCACTCGAGACCAAGCTCGTGAGCGAGCGCGGGCAGGTGGATGAGCGCGTTGAGCGATCCACCAACGGAGGCAAGGAGCTTGACCGCATTGTCGAGAGCGGCCTGCGTCATGATGTCGCTCGGCTTGATGTCACGACGGACGAGGTCGACGACGGCAACACCGGTCTGACGCGCCGAGAAGCGACGCTGGCTCGTGGAGCTCGGCCAGAGGGCGCCCATTGGCAGCATCATGCCAAGGCCCTCGGTGAGGCAACCCATGGTGTTGGCAGTGCCGAGAAACGGGCAGATGCCGGGGCCAGTGTAGTACTTGAGCGTGCCCTCGATGACCTCGCGCTCCGTTGCCTCGCCACGAAGGAAGCGCGCGCGGAGGGCCTTGGACTCGGAAGGCTTGATCTCGTCATAGCAGGGGCCAGCCGTCACGAGGGCGGAGGGCAGGTCGATGCGAGCGGCGGCCATGAGCATGGCGGGAATGATCTTGTCGCAAGAGCCCATGTAGACAACGCCATCGAAGCAACCCTCTCCCACGATCATGGCCTCGCAGGAATCCGCGATGACCTCGCGGTGAGGCAGACAGTAGCGCATGCCCGCATGGCCCTGGGCCACGCCGTCGCACATGCCGATGGTATTGAACTCGATGGGCTCGCCACCCGCCTCGAGAATTCCCTTCTTGACCTCGGCGGCAAGCTGCCTGAGCGGCTCATGGCCCGGGCAGACCTCATTCCAGCTGTTTGCGATGGCGATCAGCGGCTTATCCGGGTTCTCGAGCGAATCGATGGAGATACCAGCAGCGGCGAGGTGCGCCTTGGAGATGGCGCGCTGAAACGGTTCAAGCTGGTCAATCTTGCGAAGCATGTAAGTAAACCCTCTCGTAATTAGACTTTGAAGCTATGTGACGTAACTAGTGGCAACCGGCGAGAACGCGCCCGGGATTGTCAACGAGCATGCGCAGGTAATCAGCCTCGGAAATGGCCTCAAGCACATACTTCTTGAAATCTGTGAGGATATAATCCAAGCCAGGTTTACCTCCGTAAGAACGGAAGTAATCCTTCTTGCCCATATCCCCGGCAAGACAGACCTTGTCGCCAAACCCCGCCTTAACGAGGTCCGCCAGCATCGCAACACGAGCAGCGTCATGGTCATCAAGGTCACGACCAACGTGGTCGAAGCTGATAAAAGCACCCGTAGCACAAATACGCTTGAGGTAATCGACGTCCAGCGTAAGGTCGACATGGGAAAGGCAAACTCTCTCAGGAGCGACACCCGCGCGCTTGAGAAGATCGATTTGCTCAAGGCCCATCGTGCCCTTGTCGCAATGCGTGATAACAGGCAGCGAGAAATCGCGCGCAATAGCTCCGCAAAGCGCAATGGCACGCTTCTCAGCATCCGTCACGGCATTAAGGCTGGTTCCTATCTTGATGGCACCCGGCTTCACGTGCGAATAGCCAATGCCATCCTCAATCTCATCAATCACAACATGAGAAACAGCCTTGTCATCAAGCTCAAAGAACCATTGCGGCAGATGAGCTTGTTTGTGAAACCCCGTGATGCAGACAACGTTAACGCCCGATTCTTCAGAGATGGTGCGCAAAACCTCTGCGTTACGGCCAAAATTGAGCGGAGACATCTCAACCATCGTAGAGCCGCCAGCAGCCTTAAAAGCCTTGGCTTCTTCGATCGACTTTTCGACGTTATCAAGCGTATACGGATAAAACTCGGGAAGCTCGTTGGGCTTCACATAGAGATGCTCGTGGATATATGTAATTCCAAGTTCATCAGCCTTAACCGGCCCAAGAACCGTATTGACCTCAGCAGTCATAACTCTCCCCTACCACTCGGCAATGGTGCCGTCGTATGCCCTCCAGCGAGGATTGGTCCAGTTCAAGCCCTCCAGGCTCACCTTGCGAACCTTCTCCTCGTCGATCTCGATACCAAGGCCAGGTCCTTGCGGAATGGACAGATATCCCGCCTCAAACTGAAAGATCTCCTTGTTCTTCACGAAGTCGAGGAGATCAAATCCCTGGTTGTAGTGAATCCCCAAGCTCTGCTCCTGGATAAAGACGTTCGGGGTGCAGGCGTCCAGCTGGATGGTCGCTGCAAGAGCAATCGGACCGTAAGGCGCATGAGGAGCAGCTGCCATATCGTGCGACTCGGCAATGGCGCAGATCTTCTTGGCCTCCAAGATTCCGCCCGTAAGACCCAAATCCGGTTGAATCACCGAAACTGCGTCTTGTGCGAAGAGCTGCTTGTAGCCCCAACGCGTAATGAGCCTCTCACCCGTGGCGATGGGAATACTCGTCGACTTCGCAAGGTCAGCCATAAGCTCGGTGTTCTCGGGAAGTACAGGTTCTTCGACGAACATCGGATGGAACTGCTCAAGCTCAGCGAGAAGCTGCTTCGCCATCGCCTTGTGAACTCGACCGTGAAAATCGATTCCGATATCGAGCTTGTAGCCGACCGTCTCGCGAATTGATGCGATTCGCTCGACAACCTCCTCGACCTTGGAGAAGGAATCGATGTAGTGCATCTCCGAGCAGCAGTTCAGCTTGACGGCTGAAAAACCGCCCTCAAGTCTTTCGAGTGCCTGTGCCGCAGCATCGGAAGGACGATCTCCGCCAATCCAGGAATAGACTCGGATGCGATCACGTGCTTTGCCGCCCAAGAGCTGGTACATGGGAGCGCCAAGAGCCTTGCCCTTGATATCCCAAAGAGCCATCTCGATGCCGGACACGCACGTCATGTGAACCGGGCCACCTCTGAAGAAGTAACGATAGAGGCACTGCCAAATGTCTTCGATCTCTTGCGGATCGCGACCGACCACGTGCGTGCCCATGGCCTCTTCAAGGCAGGAAACAACAGCTTCCGTACGGGTTCCGGAAATGCACTCACCCCAGCCATCGATCCCCTCGTCGGTCATGATCTTCAAGAAGACCCATCGCGGCTTGAGACGGTAGATTTCAAATCCAGTGACTTTCATCTACGCCGACGCTCCCCCGAAAGTGATGAGGTTGGGAGGAGTCTTGCCCTGCTTGACCGCAATGACGTTGGTGACCGCGGTGTCGCCCATGCGCTGGTTCGATTCATACGTGGTACCAGCAACATGCGGCGTCATGATAACGTTGGGAAAATCAAAGAGATCAAGCCATGCGGGAGGCTCAAAGTCATACACGTCAACGCCATAGCCGCGGAGCGTGCCATCCTTAAGCGCCTTCGTAAGTGGCTCGACCTCAACACACTTGGATCGAGCGGTGTTGACCAGGATGGTGCCGGGTTTCATGAGCGAGAACGCCTTCTCGCCGAGGAGGTGGAACGTGCTCTCATCAAGCGGGACGTGAAGGGAGATGATGTCGCAGTTGGAGTAGATTTCCTCCTTGCTAACATACTTAGCGTCCATGGCCTTGACCTCGTCACGCTCCACCAGGTCATTAACCAGAATCTTGTCCGTGAAGCCCGTCGCTCTGCGGACGAAAGCGGTGCCAATCGCACCCGCACCAATCACGCCGATGGTCTTATCGACCACATCCACGCCGGGATACTTGATCCACTCGTGGTTCTTGGTGTGGGTGTTCATGGTGTGGAAGTCGCGCGCAACCATGAGGGCAAGACACATCGCCGCATCCGCGACCTCGTCCTTGTTGGTTCCCGGAGCATTGGTGACAAGAATGCCCTGCTTCTTAGCCTGATCCTTATCGATGGCGTCAACGCCAACGCCATGCTTTGCAATGACCTTCATGTTGTGGAAGTGCTCGATGACGTTGGCGGGCACTTTGTCATTGCCGACGATAAGGGCGTCACAATCACCTGCGAACTCGATCATTTCCTCGTTGGTGAGAGGACGGCCATACGGGTTGAGCTTAACTTCGCAGCCAGCAGCCTCAAGACGCTCGATGCTGCCCTTATAAAACTTGCCGAACGTTACCGCCGTTCCGGCAACTTTCCAGTGCTCACCGCTGTAATCCTTCATGGAGTTCCTCCGATTGAATCACTTGTTACTAGAGAAGCTGATCCTTAGCGAGCGAGTAGGCCTCTGCGGCGCTATCGCTCGAAACGATTTCGGCGACAAGGTCTTGGTTCTGGAGAAGTGCAACCACCTTCTGGAGTATCTCGAGGTGTGCGTGGGCCTCATTAAGGGCGAGCATGATCACAAGCTCCGCATTGCACGTAGACTCCGGATCATCCATGCGGTGCCAGGCAACGGGCTTCTTGAGAACTCCCATGCAAATGGCGGGGCCATTCACGTGCTCGATGTCACAGTGGGGCATTGCAATGCTGTGCTCACCGAACTCAAGACCCGTCGGATACGAGGCTTCGCGGTCAAGAATGGCCTGCGCGTAGGATTCGCGAACATACCCGGACTCGAAGAGAACGCCAGCCAACTGCCTTTCGACATCAGTGCAGTTACCGGGCTCATCAGTAACGACAACAAGACCCTCATCAAAGGAAATCTCTGCCATCCCCTACCACCTAACGCTATTCTCGAAAGACTTAACCTGCTCAGCGAGCTTGTCGGCATTCATCGCAATGATGTCCGACTTCTCGAAAATGCCCGAACCAATACCCGCATAGGTGGCGCCGGCATCGAAGAACTCCTGCACGTTGCCACCATTGACGCCGCCGACGACCATGAGAGGCATCCAGTTGAGAGGCGCCTGGATATCGGAAAGGTACTTAGCGCCAAGACGCGCGGCCGGGAAGATCTTCACGATGTCAGCCCCCTGCTCGAACATCGTGAAGACCTCCGTCGGCGAGAAGGCAGCCGGGACACAAACGGCACCGGCGTCCTTCGCGATGGTAAAGATCTCCGGCGTGAAGCAGACCGGAGAGAGCATGAAGGCCGAGCCCGCAGCAACAGCGGCCTTTGCACGCTCAACGGTGGTCACGGTGCCGGCGCCGATCTTTACCTCGTTGCCAAACTCGTTCACGAGCTTGGCGATGGTCTCAGCTGCGCCCTCAGTGTTCATCGCAACCTCAACCGCGCCCAGACGAGTCCCCACGAGCTGCTCGACCACGCAGCGGCATTGCTCGTAGTTGTATCCGCGCAGAATCACGGTCACGCGCGGAAAGTCTGCATCCTTGGAGAACATCCCCGTTTCCTCCTTTTGCATACTAGGGTTTAGTGCATCTTTTCGAATTCCTTCCTGAAGTTCCTCCACAATATCGGCGTCAGGTTCTCCATAGTCAAGCGCATGCCGATAAGCGGTATACGAATAGTATTTACGCTGTTGTTCTGCTGTCTGCTATTACCGTTTACCGATTTCGATTCATCATGTATCTTCACAATTCATGCAAGTTGTGGAGCTAACCTATGTATTTTGCGTATATTTATTTGTGAAATTTGCATATTCTAGACATTGTTCCAAACGTGTATTCATATGTTCTTCACATTTAGCAACCGTGCGAATTGCCGTCGTCATGGGGTGACGCGGCACGCATCCTCACAAAAAAACGGCCCCACCGGAGAACCGGTGGGGCCGCAGATAGCCATCTATGTAGCTAGGTCTAGCAAATCTTGAAGACCCAGTTGTGCTTGTCCTCGACGGCGCCGGACTGGATGCCGGTCAGCGTCTCGCGGAGCTTCTTCATGACAGGGCCAATCTCGGTCTGGCCAGCCGGGAAGACGACGGTCTCGTCCGCGCCATAGACCTTGTTGTCGATCTCGCCCACCGGGGAGATGACGGCAGCGGTGCCGCACATGCCGCACTCGGAGAACTTGCCGCTCTTGACCTCGGCCCACTCGACGGGACGGTTGACCACGGTCATGCCAAGGTCCTCGGCGACCTGAACGAGGGAGCGACGGGTGATGGAGGGCAGGATCGAGTCCGTGTGGCTCTTGGGAACCACAAGGGTGTTACCGTCGACGAACAGGACGTTCGCGCCGCCGGTCTCCTCGACGTAGGTACGGGACTCGGAGTCGAGATAAAGGTTGTCGGCATAGCCGGTGGCGTGGGCCTCGACGGAGGGCTTCAGGCTCATGGCGTAGTTCAGGCCGGCCTTGATGTTGCCGGTGCCGTGCGGCGCGGCACGATCGTACTCGGAAACGCGGAGCTTGACGGACTTGAGGCCGCCCTTGTAGTACGGACCAACCGGGGTCACGAGGATGCGGAAGGTGTACTCAGGCGCGGGGGCAACGCCGATGACGTCGCCAGAGCCGATCATGAACGGACGAACATAGAGCGTGGCGCCAGAGCCGAACGGCGGGACCCAAGCGGCATTGGCCTTGACGACCTCCTTGACGGCCTCGACGAAGCGGTCCTTCGGGAACGGCGGCATCTCGAGGCGCTGGGCGGAGTCAAACATACGCTGAGCGTTCTGGTCCGGACGGAAGCAGACGATCTCGCCGGTCTCGGTGGTGTAGGCCTTGAGGCCCTCGAAGACCTCCTGGCAGTAGTGGAAGATGCCGCCGCACTCTGAGACGTGCATCGTGTGGTCGGAGGTCAGGCCGCCCTCGTCCCACTCGCCGTCCTTCCAGTGCGCCTCGTAGCTGTAATCAGTCTGCATGTAGGCGAAGCCGAGGCTTCCCCAGTCCAGATCCTTCTTCTCAACTGCCATGATCTTGCTCCTTAAAACCGTTGCGGTCTCTCTGGCCCCGCCGGGCGAGGTCCCCCTGGGTATGCGCGCGGTGTCTCCCCCTGTGTGGTGGCCTCTCCGCGGTAGCCACATAGGATAGTCCTTTTGCGCGAGAGACTACCAAAACGAAGCCGATGCGTAATAGTGACGAAATATGCCGAGCGCACCGTCGGCGAAATGTACATACGAGAGGGGTCCGGCACGGCGCTTGCCGGTCGGACCCCTCAGAATCAGGCTATGTCAGGCCTCCTCGGACCCCTTACAGATCCTGCAGGGCAACGACGTCGAGCTTACCCTCGCGCGCGGTGCGGATGGCCTCGACCATCGCCTGGGCGCCCGGGAGCGTCGTGACGTTGGTGACGCGATAGCGGACAGCGATCTGACGCAGCGCGTAGAAGTCGCCGCGCGTGTCGTGGCCGCCAGGGGTGTTGATGATGAGCTGGATGTCGCCACCAGAGATCATCGTGCCGATGTTCGGGCGCATCTCGCTCGTGCGGCGGACGGTCTTGCACTCGATGCCGGCGGCACGCAGGGCCTTGGCGGTACCGGAGGTGCCCACAAGCGTGAAGCCCATGCCGGCGAGGTCGCGGGCTACGCCGATAATGGCGCGCTTGTCACGGTCGCGCACGGAGACGAACACGCGGCCCTTCGTCGGCAGGCCGTAGCTGATGGCCAGCTGGGTCTTCGCGTAGGCGGCCGGGAAGGTCGGGGCGACGCCCATGACCTCGCCCGTCGACTTCATCTCCGGGCCGAGCGTCATGTCCGCACCGGGGAAGCGGTCGAATGGAAGCACGGCCTCCTTGCAGGCGAAGTAGTCGAAGGTGCGGTCCTCAGCCGGGAGGTCGAGGTCGCGAATCTTCTCGCCGGCCATGATGAGGGCGGCCATACGAGCCAGGGGCACGCCGGTCGACTTCGAGGAGAACGGCACGGTGCGGCTCGCGCGCGGGTTGAGCTCGATGACGTAGAGCTGGCCGTTGTGGACGGCGTACTGCACGTTCAGCGCGCCCACGACGTGGCAGGCGAGCGCGAGCTTGTGCGTGGTCTCGCGAATCTGGGCGACCATCGAGTCCGCCAGGGAGTACGGCGGCATGCAGCAGGCGGAGTCACCGGAGTGGATGCCAGCCTCCTCGATCTGCTCGAGGACGCTGCCCACGTAGCACTCCTCGCCGTCAGCGAGGGCGTCGACGTCGAGCTCGACGGCGGAGTCGAGGAACGAGTCGAGGTAGATCGGGTGATCCTTGGAGACGCGCGTGGCGGCCTCCATGTAGCTCTTGAGGTGGCGCTCGTCATAGGCGATGACCATGCCGCGACCACCGAGCACGTAGCTGGGACGGACGAGCAGCGGGAAGCCGATGCGGTGGGCGACCTCGACGGCCTCCTCATAGGTCTCCGCGACGCCGGAGACCGGGTAGGCGATGCCGAGCTCGTCGAGCAGGGCGCTGAAGCGCTCGCGGTCCTCGGCGAGGTCGAGGGCGTCGGGCTGGGTGCCCATGATGGGCACGCCGGCGGCCTTCAGACGGGCGGCGAGGTTGATCGGCGTCTGGCCGCCGAGGGTGCAGATGACGCCCTCGGGCTGCTCGATGTCGACGATGTCCATGACGTCCTCGAACGTCAGGGGCTCGAAGTAGAGGCGATCGGAGGTGTCGTAGTCCGTGGAGACGGTCTCGGGGTTGCAGTTGACCATAACCGTCTCGTAGCCCTTGTCGTGAAGGGCGTAGGCGGCATGGCAGCAGCAGTAGTCGAACTCGATGCCCTGGCCGATGCGGTTCGGGCCGGCGGAGAGGATCATCGCGCGCGGCTTATCAGCTGCACGACGCTCCGTGGCGCCCCACTCGTAGGTCTTATAGTGGTAGCTCGTGCGCGCCGGGAACTCGCCACCGCAGGTGTCAACGGTCTTGATGACGGGAACGATGCCCTTGGCCTTGCGCCAGGTGCGGACCTCGAGCTCGGTCGAGCCGGTGAAGTGGGCGATCTGCTCGTCCGAGAAGCCCATCTGCTTGACGGAACGCATGTCACGACCGGAAATATCAGTGAGCTTGTGGCCGGCAAGCCACTTCTCGGTGTCCGTGAGGTTGCGCAGGTGGCTGAGGAACCACGGATCGATGCCCGTGAGCTCGTAGAGATCCTCGATCTCCCAGCCACGACGAAGCGCCTCGATGACGTAGTAGATGCGCTGGGCGGTGGGCACCGAGACGCGCTGGCGGAAGTCAGGCACGTCGAAGAGCGCCGGGTTGTCCGCGCCGAGCATGTTCTCGCCAACCTCGAGCGAGCGCATGGCCTTGTTGAAGCTCTCCTCGAAGGTACGGCCGATGGACATGACCTCGCCCACGGCCTTCATGCGCGTGGAGAGGGTCTCGTCCGTGCCCTTGAACTTCTCGAAGGCGAAGCGCGGGACCTTGACGACGCAGTAGTCGATGGAGGGCTCGAAGCAAGCCGGCGTGGCCTGCGTGATGTCATTCTTGACCTCGTCGAGCGTGAGGCCCACGGCGAGACGGGCGGCGACCTTGGCGATCGGGAAGCCCGTGGCCTTGGAAGCGAGCGCGGAGGAGCGGCTCACGCGCGGGTTCATCTCGACGACGATGATGCGGCCATCCTCGGGGTTCACGGCAAACTGCACGTTGGAGCCACCGGTGGCGACGCCGACCTTCTCGAGAATCGCGAGCGAGGCGTCGCGGAGACGCTGGAGCTCCGTGTCGGAGAGGGTCTGGGCGGGAGCGACGGTGATGGAGTCGCCCGTGTGGACGCCCATGGGATCGAGGTTCTCGATGGAGCAGATCACGATGCCGTTGCCGGCGCAGTCGCGCATGACCTCCATCTCGATTTCCTTCCAGCCCTGGATGGACTCCTCCACCAGGACCTCGCCCTCGGGCGACAGGTCGATACCCTGGGCAACGATGCGACGCAGGTCGTCCATGTCATAGGCGATGCCGCCACCGGCGCCACCGAGGGTGAAGCTCGGACGGATGATGACGGGGAAGCCGAGGTTCTCGACGATGCGCTCGGCGTCCGCCACGGAGTAGGCGAAACCGCTCCTGCAGATGTGCAGTCCGATGTCCTCCATGGCCTCGGCGAAGAGCTTACGGTCCTCACCGATGCGAATGGACTCGGTGTTGCAGCCGATGACCTCGACGCCGTACTTGGAAAGCACGCCCATCTCGTCAAGCTCGATGGCGCAGTTGAGACCCGTCTGGCCGCCCATGTTGGGCAGGAGGGCGTCGGGGCGCTCGCGCTCGATGATCTTTGCGACGGCATCCGTCGTGATCGGCTCGACATAGGTGCGGTCGGCGATGTTCGGGTCGGTCATGATGGTCGCCGGGTTGGAGTTCACGAGGATGACCTCGTAGCCGAGCGCCTTGAGGCTCTCGCACGCCTGCGTGCCGGAGTAGTCGAACTCGCACGCCTGGCCAATGACGATCGGACCAGAGCCGATGACCAGGATCTTCTTAATGTCAGTACGCTTCGGCACTAGAAGCGCCTCCCCTCACGGACGTCGATGGCAAGATAGTTGGGATCGCCCTCAATGAGGCGGCGGAAAGCCTCGAACATGTAGGCCGCATCCTTCGGGCCGGGCGAGGCCTCGGGGTGGTACTGGGCGGAGAAGGCGGGGATGTCGAGGAACTGGATGCCCTCGGGCGTGCCATCGTTGAGGTTTACGTGCGTAAGGCGGATGCGACCGAAGCGCTCGTTGTTCACCACGGGCGCGATGCGGCGCTCGCTCCAGAAGCGGAGGTCCTGCGTGTTGGCAGCGTTCCAGGCGTCGACGACCTCCTGGCCACCGGAGAGCTCGACATCAATCTCGCCGAGACTCGAGAACACGAGGCCGTAGTTGTGGTTCTGGGCGGTGACCTCGACCATGCCGGAGAGCAGGTTCATGACGGGTTGGTTGCCGCCGTGGTGGCCGTAGGGCAGCTTCTCGATCTGGGCACCCGCAGCCTGGCAGATCATCTGGTGGCCGAGGCAAATGCCGAAGACGGGAACCTTGCCCAGGAGCTCCTCGGCGCAGCGCGCGGGCTCCGGGAGCTCGCGCGGGTCACCGGGACCGTTGGAGAGGAAGACGCCGTCGGGGTTCTCGGCGAGGATCTTCTCCGCCGGGGTGTCCCAGGGCACGACGTGCATGTCAATCCCCACGCCGACGACGCCGCGCAGGATGCCGAACTTCTCACCGCAGTCGAGGGCGGTGACGCGCAGGCGCTTGCGCGGATGGTCGATGTCGAGGAGCGCGTTGACGTCATAGGGCTCCGCGGTGGAAACCTTGGCAACCCAGTTGGTCTCGGAGATAGAGGGCGCGGCCTTCACGCGGGCAACGAGGCTCGCCGGGTCAAGGTCCTCAGTGGAGATCGCGCAGCGCATGGTGCCGGTATCGCGAACACGCAGCGTGATCTCACGCGTGTCAACGCCCTCGATGCCAACGATGCCGTGCTCTGCGAGGAAGTCAGGGAGCGAGCCGATGCTCCGCCAGTTATTGGGCGTGTGGCACATATCACAGACGACTACGCCCGCGAGGTCGACGCCATCAGACTGCATGTCCTCGGGGCAGACGCCATAGTTGCCAATCTGGGGATACGTAAAGGTCACGACCTGACCCGCGTAGGACGGATCGGAGATGACCTCCTGGTATCCCGACATGGCCGTGTTAAAGACGAGCTCACCGAAGGTCTCGCCAGTGGCGCCCACCGAAAGGCCCTCGAAGGTGGTGCCGTCCTCGAGCGCGAGAAGCGCCTTGGGGGCATCAGTTGCGAGCAGTGGATTCACGCGTTCCCCTTTCTTTTGGGTTCGCGCGGTATGAAAACGACGCCCGGATTCGAGGCCGAGGCACAAAAAAAGAGGCGCCCGACTCGTGACCGAGGGCGTCCCCACAAGACGAGCACACGCCTGCCGCGCGCCCTTTGGCCCAGCGAAAACCCGGCATGTCCAACGCCGAGTCAGGCCGTATTGCCTTGCAGGTATCCCGTACCGTGCTTAAAGGTCTAAGGGATTATAAGACCAGCAGAGTGTCTCGCAAGGATAACTTTATGTTAGGCACCCAAATATAAATGCAGGTAGCGCAGGTAAGACGCCGGTTATGCAGTCCCACCCACCGAATATCCACGCCTCTCCACGACACGTCCCCAGGTGGCGACACCTGGCTCGTCTGGTTTCGCCGTGGTTCCTCCCTCCCCGCGCATCAGCCGCGCCCGACCCGGCTAGAATTGAGGGTCAGAAACAATGCGAACTACGCCGCAGCACGAACGAGACACAGGAGCGCACGTGATCGAAACCAACGACATCACCGTTCAAGAACTCGAGACAAAGGCCGCGGAACTCGGGCTCAACCTTCCCATCGAGCAGACCGCCGTCTGGGCGGGCTACCAGGCCACCATCAACGGGCGCACCCCCTGGGGTGCCGTCGAGCTCACCCAGGACGGCCGCACGATCGCCCTTGTGAGCCTGTTCGACTACGAGACCCACGGCTATCACTACCTGCGCTCCAACCACGCCCCCGTCTGGATCGCGGAGCCTGACGAGGAACTCGAGGGCCAGGCGATCGACGCCCTCGCCGCCCACGTCCGCGCGAAGGACAAGCGCCAGAAGTTCATGCGCATCTCCATCAAGGCCGGGCTCGCCTCGACCACGCCCGTACTTTCCGGCATCCCCTATGACCACACCGTCGTGATCGACGTCACCGGCGGAGACGAGGAGATCCTCTCCCGCATGAAGCCGCGCGGTCGCCGCGACGTTCGCAAAGCCCTTCGCGAGAGCCCCGTCACCTGCGCCGACGAGACCGAGCTCGCTTCCAAGAGCTTCGAGGAGTACTACGACGTCATGCGAGAGACCGGCGAGCGCGACGGCTTCACGCCCGCGCCCTGCTCGGACTACGAGGACATGATCCGCATCCTCGGCCCCGAGCACTGCCGTGTCTACGCCGGCAGGCTCGATGGCCGCGTCGTCACCTGGTCGCTCGTCACCATCAACGGCACCCGCGCCGTGCGCTATTACGGCGCCAGCCGCAACGAGACCATGCGGCAGCACGTGACCGACAAGCTCGTCTACTTCGAGTGCTGCGACCTCGGCGCCAACCAGGGTTGCCTCGACTATGACATGATGGCGATCGGCAGCGAGTTCTCGCCCAAGCTCATGGGCCTGAATGAGTTCAAGACCAAGTTCACCAAACAGGTCACCGAAGTGGCGCCGGATCGCGACGTCCCCCTCCACGGCCTGTTCTACAAGGCGCTCGTAACCGCCAAGAAGCTTCGTGATCGGTAAGTAACCATGGACACGCCAATCGTCGACTGCCACACCCACACGTCGTTCTCAGACGGGACGTCAACCTTCGAGGAGAACGTGCGGGCAGCGGCGGCCGTCGGTTGCCGCGTCCTCGTCACCACCGACCACCTGACACTCCCCGCAAGCCTGGACGAGTCGTGCGAGGCGCAGGTGCCCCTCGCACGACTCGTCGAACACCGTGCTGCCTTCGAGGCAGCACGCGCCCTCGCAAGCGAGATCGCGCCTGAACTCGAACTCATCTACGGGTTCGAATGCGACTGGTATCCCGGTTGCGAGGAATACGTACGGACCTGGAGCGAGGGTGCCATCGTCCGCCTCGGAAGCGTGCACTACATCGGGAACCCCGGCGACATCACCACGGGAGCCGCCGGGCAGCCGGGTACCGAGGGAACACCCCAGGCAAACCAAATCTACCCAGGCTCCGGATGGATCGACTACAACAAGGACAAGCACGTCTGGGAGAACCTTGGGCCAGACGAGGTCTGGCGCCGCTATGTGGACGCCTGGTGCCACGCCTGCGAGAGCCCGCTCGAATTCGACAGCATGGCTCACCCCGACCTTGCCACCCAATTCTCAAACGACGGATTCGCGCCGACGATCGACCTCTCCCGCCTTTGGGACCAAATGGTCGAATGCGCCCATGACACAGGACGACGAGTCGAGATTTCAACCGCCGGTCTCAGGAAGACGACGGCGAGCTACTACCCGAGCGCGGATCTCCTGCACCGCTTCGCCAAGGCTGGCGTGCCCATCACGACCGGCTCTGACGCCCATAGGGCCGTCGATGTCTGCTGGGGCATCAGGGACGCATATCGCTACGCCTATGCGGCAGGTTATAGGTCCGTTGAGGTGCCTCATGCCGATGGCTCCTGGGAATCCGTCGAGCTGCGATAGGCTCTCACACGCGACATATAGATAAAGGCGTCCCGCCATCAAATCCGATGGCGGGACGCGTTGGTCGTGGCCTGGGGTGGCGCGGCCCGCGGAACGGGGCGTCGCCGGATCACGTCGGCCGCAGGGGGGGACCGCCGGGAACGAGCCGCCCGCGGGAAGCGGCATCGATGAAAGCGAAAAGGGGTCGCCGCGCCCAGCCATACGCAAGAGGGCCCCGCCACCACGCGGGTGACGGGGCCCTCGGC
>UQWE01000011.1 GCA_900544655.1 uncultured Coriobacteriaceae bacterium | reverse complement strand
CCTGTCACGGCGGCAGGTGCTGCCATGTCGTCCGTCGCCCCTCCGTCGTCAAGCACGGACAGCTGCCACAGCGCCGGGTGCTCGAGGCAGCGAACCTCGATCCTTCCCGCGCACCCATGGCGCAGCGTGTTCGACATGGCCTCGCGAATCACGGCGAGCAGGCAAGTCCCCACGTTTGCGGGCACGTGCTCGCAGGAGACCTCGACCGCCACTCTCACGCTCGAGCCGCGCATGATGGCATCGGCTGCCTTATGGGCTTGAAGCCCAAGGTCAAACGAGTCGTCGTGGAGGTCATGCACGCTCGTGCGGACAAGCGAGAGGGCTTCATCCACGGCACGGCCGACGCTCTGGAAGTCTGCTGCGGCAGTGGGGTCCGCCTCATGGACGATGGCCAGCGCATCCGTCTGGAGCTTGGCGCGCGTGAGTTGGTGGCCAACGTTGTCGTGGATCTCGCGGGCAATGCGGGCGCGCTCGGCGAGGGTCGCTACCTGCACCTCGTAATCCTGTCGCTCGAGGAGGTCGCGGTTTTTCGCCTCGAGTAGCAGCGTGCGCTCCTGAAGGTCGTCGCGAACGGTGGCGTTGCGCGCGTGCTCGCGCTCGACCTGCGTGGTGCGGACGGAGAGCAATGTCGCGGCGAACGCGAACACGGCGGAGGGCATGATCGTCTCTGCCGACAGATTGCCCGAGCAAAGGTGCGCGGTGAGCGCGACCATGAAGAGCGCCGCGCGTCCAAGTAACGGCGAGGGACTCTCGCGGTCGAACCCCCCGCGCGGCATCGTAGAGCGCAAACGGGGCAAAGGGGACGAGTGCGGGCACGAAGATCGAGGTGGCGACGAACGCAAGCGATGCGACCTCGCTTCCGCGCTGTCGGGCGCCATCGCGAAGCGTTTCGACATACGCGCTCAAGGCGACGGAGAGGCAAAGCGAAGCCACCAGCGACGCGTCGACTGGCAGCCGCGAGGCGCCGCCGAGGCAGCAGGTGAGCACGATGAGCTTGTCGAAAGCCTGTTCATGGGGCCATTGTATGCGCACGCGTGGAGCGCGCGTCTCTCCAAGCGCCTCTCGTGACAAAACTCCCGCGAGAGGAATCCTGCAAAACCTGAAAAAGGGACTGCCCCTTAGAGTTGACAAAGGGACTGTCCCTTTGTCAACTCGATCAACTGCATCCTGCAGCTGCTGACCTACGACAAGGGCCATATCGAGCTCTTCGGCGAGCCCATGGAGCCTACGCGCTATGACCTCAAGCGCAGGATCGGCGTGGTGCCGCAACAGGTTGCCGTCTTTGACGAGCTTACGGTGTGAGAGAACATCGACTACTTCTGCAGCCTCTACGTGGCCGACCGCGCCCGTCGTCGCGCCCTCGTGGATGAGGCGATCGAGTTCGTTGGTCTTGGCGACTACGTCAAGTTCCGCCCCGGCAAGCTCTCCGGCGGCCTTGCCAGGCGCCTGAACATCGCCTGCGGCATCGCCCATAAGCCCGAGCTCATCTTCTTCGACGAGCCCACGGTCGCTGTTGACCCCAGAGCAGGAACTCGATTCTCGACGGCATCTGCCGCCTGCGCGACGAGGGTGCCACGGTGGTATACACGAGCCACTATATGGAGGAGGTCGAGCAGATCTGCTCCCGCACCATGATCATGGACGGCGGCCGCACCCTCGCTGAGGGTACGAACGACGAGCTCAAGCGCATGATCTCGATGGGGGAGAAGGTCGTGATCGAGGCAGCCGAGCTCGCCGATGACGTCCTTGCCAGCGTCCGGGGGCTGCCGCACGTGCTCTCCGCGAGCTACGCCGCCGGCGCGCTCACCTGCTCCTGAGAGGCGTACCCCCACAATCTCACGGACATCCTCGATGCGCTCCGGGCGCGGGGCGTCGCGCTTGGCCGCATCTACTCCGAGCCCCCGACGCTCAACGACGTCTTCCTCGAAATCACCGGCCGCGAGCTGCGCGATTAGGAGGCCGTGATGCTATCGACGATAAAGGCGACCATCCTGGCGAACGCCCGCAAACCAAGCGTGTGGATCTGGACCTTGCTCTTTCCCATCATCCTCTCGACGATTTTCATCCTCATGTTCTCGAGCCTCAAGAACTCCCAGAGCGTAGACCCCGTGCCGGTCGCCGTGCTCGAGGACGGTGCTTGGGAGACGTCAGGCTTCTCGCAGGTCGTGGACGCGCTGAATGCCGAGGGCGATGACCGCCTGCACGACGTCCGTCCTGTCTCCTCCATCGAGGAGGGCGAGCGCCTCCTCGATTCGGGCGAGGTCAAGCGCATCTCCCTCACGCGCTCGACACCCGATTATACGGTGCGCTACTACTATGCCCTCTTGGGTATGGCGGCTCTGTTTGCGGCGCAGGTCGCGATGGAGGCGACGGTTGACGCCGCAGGCGATCTCTCGCCACTGGGCGCGAGACGCTGCGTGGGAGGTCAGAGCCGCTTCGCCACCCTCGCATCGACGCTCGTCGCCTGTTGGGCCATGGCTTTTGTCAACCTGGCGTTGGTCTTCGCCTTCGTGCGCCTTGTCGCGGGCGTCGACTTTTCCGGGCGAGAGGGGCTCGCCCTTCTCGGCATCGCCACGGCGTCGTTCCTCTCGATAGGCCTTGGCATGTTTGTGGCGGTGCTGCCCCTGCGTGGAGGCAAGGGTCCGCGAGAGGGGCTCCTCACCTTGCTGACATGCTTGGGCGCCCTGTTTGCGGGCCTCTATGGCATGCCTTCCATGTCCCTCGCGGACGAGGTGGCGCGCGCGTTCCCCGCCGAGGCATGGCTCAATCCCTCCAAGCTCATATCGGACATGTTCGCGAGCCTCTATTTCTACGAGGACCTGACGCCATTCTTTGCGCGCGCTGCCGCGTGCGTCGCGTTTGCCCTTGCGCTTCTCGTCGTCGCCACGCTTGTCTTTAGGAGGCAGCGTTATGAGCACCTTTAAGGCCGCACTGCGCGTAGTTGCCGCTCACCCGCTCTACCTCACGATATATGCCCTCGTCATCTCGCTCATGGGCGCTGTCATCGTGCTCACGAGCTCGGCGTCCTCCTCTTCGGAGACTGCGGAGTACGAGCCCTGTGCGGTCGAAGTCGCCATCGTAGACCGCGACGGCTCTCCGCTCTCGCAGGCGTTCGCCCGGCACATGGGTGATCTGTATGCGCTTGTCGACGTTGCGGACGAGCCCCGCGCGCTCCAGGATGCCATTGTGACTGGCCAGGCGGATTGTGTCTTCGTCGTGCCCGAGGGCTTTGGGGACGAGCTCATCCGTGCCGCTCGCGCCGGGGATGAACTCCCCCAGATCGAGGAGGCCTATGGCGTGAGCACGCAGGCCTCTGCGCTCTCTGGCGTCGAGGCGGCGCGCTTCTCAACGCTGGCGGGGTCTGCTGCGGCACTTGATGGGGGAGCTGGGCTCGAGGAAGTGGCAGCCATGGCACTCTCCGCGGGCGGCGCGAAGGCGAGCCGACGTCGAGGTTCACGCTACCCCGTCCTCAGGCGGTGCCGCGGCGGATGACGTGAAGCTCTACCTGCAGTTTGGCTCGTATGCGATCACGTCCTCCGTCATCGTGTGCGTAGGGCTCGTGTTCTCGGCGATGTCGCGGCCCGAGGTCGAGCGGCGCCTGGGGGCGGGCCCGCAGAGCCACGCCGCGCGTGATGCCGCTGTGTTTGCGAGTTGCCTCGTCTTGACGCTCGCGGTGTGCGCCCTGAGCAGCCTCGTGGGCGTCGTCGCCCTGCGTGACTACGTCGCCGCTTTGCCCGCGTCGCACGTTGCCCTTGCGCTTGTCGCCAACTTTGCGTTTGGCCTCGTGCCCCTATCCATTGCGTACCTCTGCACGAGCTTTGGCGCGCGCGAGGAGGTGCTCAACGCCGTTGGCAACATCTTCGCCATGGTGATGAGCTTCTTGGGTGGCGCCTGGATCCCGCTGTCGTTCATGGGTGCGGGCGTTGCCGCGGCAGCCCATTTCGCCCCGACGTTCTGGACCAACCAGGCGATTGCCGCCGTGCTCGACGCCGAGGCGCTCACGCCTGCCGTTATGGGCTCCTATTTCACGAGCGTGGGGATCACGCTGCTGTTCGCGGTGGCCATTGCCGCCGTGGGACTCTCCGTCGCTCGCGGGCGCCGCGCATAGGCAGCGCGCTCGTCGGGGGCGTACGCAACGCTTACCGAAGTCCTGGCTTTTCCTGTCAGTATCTCCTGTAAAGTTAGTAAGAGTTGTGAGCGCAAACAAAGGGGGATACATGTCCAAGATCTTCAATAGTCCCAGCAAGTACATCCAGGGCCCGAGCGAGCTTGCGAAGCTCGGCGCGTATGTGGCGCCGCTCGGCAAGAAGGCCCTCGTCATCAACACTCCCTCCGGCGTCAAGCGCGTGGGCGACAAGGTCGCCGGCGGCTTCGAGGGCGTCGACGCCGAGGCCGTCTACGAGGATTTCAACGGCGAGTGCTCCGAGGGCGAGGTCAACCGCCTCGTCGAGGTCGCCCGCGCCAACGGCTGTGACGTCGTGGTGGGCATTGGCGGTGGCAAGACGCTCGACACCGCCAAGGCCACGGCCTACTACCTCGGCGCTCCCGTGGTGATCTGCCCCACAATCGCCAGCTCGGACGCCCCGTGTAGCGCCCTCTCCGTCCTCTACACCGATGACGGCCAGTTCGACCGCTACCTGTTCCTCCCGGCCAACCCCAACATCGTCCTCATGGACACCACGGTCATTGCCGCGAGCCCCGTGCGTCTCACGGTCTCCGGCATGGGCGACGCGCTGGCAACCTACTTCGAGGCCCAGGCCACGCACGACGCCGATGGCGACACCTGCGCCGGCGGCAAGGGCGGCCTCGCTGCCCTCTCCCTCGCGCGCCTTTGCTATGACACCCTCATGGAGGACGGCGTGAAGGCCAAGGTCGCCCTCGAGGCCGGTGCCCTCACGCCCGCCGTCGAGCACGTCATCGAGGCGAACACGCTGCTTTCCGGCATCGGCTTCGAGAGCTCGGGCCTCGCTGCCGCGCACGCCATCCACAACGGCCTCACGCTCCTGCCGGAGTGCCACGGCATGTACCACGGTGAGAAGGTCGCCTTCGGCACGCTCGCGCAGCTCGTCCTCGCGGACGCCGACATGGACCAGATCGAGGAGGTACTCGGCTTCTGCATCGAGGTCGGTCTGCCGGTGACGCTCGAGGAGCTGGGTGTCGAGGAGGTCACGCGCGAGAAGGTCATGCCCGTTGCCGAGGCCGCGTGCGCGCCGGGCGACACCATGGGCAACATGCCGTTTGACGTGACGCCTGACATGGTTGCCGATGCCATCCTCGGTGCCGATGCGCTAGGCCACTATTATCTTGACTAGGTGCCAAGAAGCATAGGAAAGATCAGACGCGCTGGCCATATGGCTAGCGCGTCTTTTTTAGGGAGGGTGACATGGAGATCAAGTCGATCATGTGTTGCTGCGGCGGAGGCGTGGGCAGCTCCTTCATGGTACAGCTCAACGTGCAGAGCCTGCTCAAGAAGCACGGCATCGAGGGCGTGAGCGTCGACCACGTCTCCGTGTCCGAGATCTCCATGGTGCCGGTCGACCTCTATGTGGTGGGGAGCGACCTCGCGCCGTTCTTGAAGGACAAGCCCCGTGTCATCGAGCTGGACAACATCGTGTCCATGCCGGAGCTCGAGGAGAAGCTCCTCGCTGCTTTCGAGAAGGCACGGAACGAATAGGGTGCCGAAACGCGAGAGAACGCGGAACGAATAGCGCGACGAGACGCGAGGCGACGCGTTAAAACATGAGGAGGGCCGACGTGGCGTCCGCGTCGGCCCTCCCTTTTATGTGGCGCTCAGTGCCGTTGCTGGCGCTGCCGTTGTCATCGCGCGTCGGCAGCGGTTCCGTCCGCTAGTTTCCGCTTGAGACCATCGGGGCGATTGCCGCGGCGAGGAACGCCCGCTTCTGGAGGATCCAGCTCTGACCGGGGGTAATCTGGATCGGCATGATGCGGCCGGGGAAGCTCGAACCGAAGGCGATCATCGCGTTGCCGCGAGCGGTCCAGATGTTCCGGAACAGGCTCTCGCCGGAAACGGCCTTCGAGAACATCTTGCCGATGCCGCCGCCCGTGGTGCTCATCTCCATGTTGGGCGTCATCCAGACCATGGAGCCGCCTTCGGTGATCATGGACCGCCGTCCGCGAGGGTGCACGTGACGACCGGGAAGGTCCCTCCGATGATGTTGTACTGCATGGTGAGTTCCTCTCTTCCCCTGGGAGAGTCGACTGGATATTAGGGTGTACGAGTGCGCTACCAGCTCTTTTATCAAGTCTTGGCGATTGCGCCCGGAATCTTGCTCAAGCATACGCGAGAGGCTTGGATTCGATGGACGGGATGTCGGCATCATCGGCGGACGGTGGGTTCGTCGTGCGGGCGCCGACATCCTATTGGCGGGCACGTGACCTGCCGCACGGGCGTCGGTCTCATGTTGGCGGGCGCTTGCCCTGCCGCGCGGGCGTTGCCTCGCCACAAGAAAAGGGCCCGCCGCCGGATGGCGACGAGCCCATGCGTGCTCAGGGTCTGCGAGTGACTACTAGGCGCTCGGGCAGATCTTCTTGAAGAGGGCGACGACGTCGTCGTGGTTGGCCTCACGCGGGTTGCCCGGGAAGCAGGCGTCAGCCATGGCGTCGGTGGCGAGCTGGTCGATCTCGTCAGCCTTCATGGCCTCGCAGACGTGCGGGATGTTGACGTCGGCGGAGAGCTGCTTGACGGCGGCGATGGCGGCATCGGCGGCCTCATCATCGCTCATGCCGGTGGTGTCGACACCCATGGCGACGGCGACCTCGGCGAGGCGCTTGGTCACGACGGGCTTGTTGAACTCCATCGCGATCGGGAGGAGCATGGCGCAGGCGACGCCGTGCGGGGTGTCATAGTGCGCGGAGAGGGTGTGCGCCATGGAGTGATCGATGCCCAGGCCCACGTTAGAGAAGCCCATGCCGGCGACGTACTGGCCAAGGGCCATGCCCTCGCGGCCGCTGCCGGGCTTGCCGCTCTTGGCCTCGGCGACGGCGTCGCGGAGGTTCTGGGAGATGAGCTGGATGGCCTTGAAGTGGAACATGTCGGAGAGCTCCCAGGCACCTTTGGTGGTGTAGCCCTCGATGGCGTGGGTGAGGGCGTCCATGCCGGTGGCGGCGGTGAGGCCGGCGGGCATGGTGGCCATCATCTCAGGGTCGACGACGGCGACGTCGGGGATGTCGTTGACGTCGACGCAGACGAACTTGCGGACCTTCTCCGGGTCAGTGATGACGTAGTTGATCGTGACCTCGGCAGCGGTGCCGGCGGTGGTGGGAACGGCGATGGTGAAGGTGGCGTGCTTCTTGGTGTCAGCGACGCCCTCGAGGGAAACGACATCGGCGAACTCGGGGTTCTCGACGATGATGCCGATGCCCTTGCAGGTGTCCATGGAGGAGCCGCCGCCGATGGCGATCATCATGTCAGCACCGGAAGCCTTGAAGGCCTCGACGCCGTCCTTGACGTTCTGGATGGTGGGGTTGGGCTTGATCTCGCTGTAGAGGGTCCAGGGGATGCCGGCGGCATCGAGCTGGTCGGTGACCTTGGCGGTGACGCCGAACTTCACGAGGTCGGGGTCGGAGCAAACGAAGGCCTTCTTGTAGCCGCGACGCTGAATCTCGCCGGGAATCTCCTTGATGGCGCCGGCGCCGTGATAGGAGATGTTGTTGAGGACGAAGCGATTGACTGCCATATTTACCCTCCTAGGGTGTTGGTGATCCGGAGCAAGCCCCTTGCCGCGGGTCAGCGCGCCCGGCCGTATGCCGTGCTTTTCAAGCAAAAAGGATACCCAGCGTCAAGTGCTTTTAGCGCATCAATTGGGTGAGCGGTAGCAAAATGGAACATCGTTCGCATTTACGAACATGCGTCTTACGTGACCGCGCTCCTCTTTGTGCGAGAAACACGGTGACCAATGCCGGTCGCCGCCGAGCCCGCGTGCCTAAAACGGCGCCTTCGTGACGCGATGGAGGCGAATCTCGTCGCAGACGGCGTCGGTGCGATGACAGAGCAGGTACTCGATGGCGTCCGCCATGTCGTCCGGCACGATCATCGGCGTGCCGACGAGGTCCGGGCGCGTGATGGCGACCATGTCCGTGAGGACTCCGCCAGGCGCGATGACGTGGACGCGGACGCCGTCATCGTACACCTCGTTAGCGAAGGACTTGGAGAGGCCGTACAGCGCGTGCTTGCTGGCGACGTAGGCGCTCTGGTTGGGGTAGCCCTCATGGGCGACGACCGAGCAGATGTTCACGATCTCCGCCGCCTTCGAGGCACGGAGGAGCGGGAGCGTCTCACGCATGAGGATGAACGGCGCGCGAACGTTCGTCGCCATGACGGCATCAAACTCGTCCGTGGCGACGTCCTCGAGTGGGCCTGCCTGGACGACGGCCGCGTTGTTCACGAGGATGTCGAGGCCACCCTGTTCCTTGAGCGCTTCGACGAGGGCGAGGATGGAAGCCTCATCCTTGAGATCGCAGGCGCGGACGAGAGCGCGGGTGTCGAAGCCCGCCCCAGCCGCTGCCTTATCGCAGGCTTTCGCCGTCTCGACCAGGCGCGTCTCGGTGCGGCCCACGACCGTGACGGTGCAGCCGAGCGCCGCCAGCCTCCTGGCGATCGCGGCGCCAATGCCCGTGCCCGCTCCCGTGACCAGCGCCCGCTCGCCCTCGATGCTCGTCCTCATACGATCCCCTTTCGCTTGGGTTCTGCGTGGTCTTCACGCGTTTATGCTGGTTGACGGCTATAGATGCTTTTTAGGGCGTGGTAGCAGAATCGTCGGTTTTGCGTAGATCCCTGTCGAAGAACATGTTCTCGTCAAAGATCCTTGCAAGCTCCTCGGCATCAGTGGAGCCGTGATATAGCAGTACCGTAATGAGCTCTATAACGAAATTGATGGGATTCTGCGAGAAACGTAGGTTCCTTGTGAGCAGACGGTCGTGGGTTGAAGTCTTCAAAACGATATCGGCAAGACGACCTAACTCAGAGTCTTCTTTGTCCGTGATGATGACCACGCTTGCACCCACCTTATGGGCGTTTTCAACCACATTGACGAGGCGCTTTGAGTACCCGGTTGTAGAGATCAAGACGAGTACGTCTTGCTCCGAGAGGGTCAGCGCTACTAAGGAGCTCCCATCAGAGGTTGAGCAGGCGGTCGCACGATATCCAGTTTGGGTTAGTTTGAAAGCCGCATTTTGGGCGGTCGATATCGAGTTGCCCACGCCGGCGAATATCGTAAGACGCGCATTTCGAATGAGCTCGACTACCTCTGAAAGCTTGCTTGTTTTGAGGTACCGTGCCGTTGCTGTGAGCTCTTCCATTTTGACGGCGAGAACATAGTCGATTATTTCGTCGAGGTTTGCGCGGGAGAACAGGCCTTCAGGAGCTTCCGCTGGTGATCTGACGACTTCGTCTCTCTCAAGAGCAAAACTAAATTCAGCAAAGCCTGAAAAACCAAGGCTCTTTACGAAACGGGACATTGATGCCGCAGAGCTGCCTGACGACTGCGCTATATCCTTGGCGCTCATTTTAGTGATGGCATTTGGGTGTGCGAGGACGTAATCAGCAATGAGACGTTCTGAGTTGGGCAGTCCGTCATAGGCGGCGAGTATGCGCTCGGTAACGCTTGCCTCGTTTGTAAATCCTGGCCTCATCCGTCACTCCGTTTCGTGGGATTTGGTCTCATCCGATGTCAATAAGGGTTATTCCAGTGATGAAACTGCAATTTGCTAGCTGAATGGTATCCAAAATCAAACCTGACATAAGCGCGTCGGCTACGAAATAGCGCTCAACCCCTCAGATTCAACCGTTCGCGGAAGCAATACCAAGAACGGAACAAAGAACGAAATTACTAGCTATATTGTAATAGTTCCAAAGCAGCTGCTGTTTATGAAACTCATTCCAAGCAATGCAACTGATGCGGTTATGAGAATGACCGCTGGTTAGGGGGTAAACATGCTCGTTAGTCTTCGCGATGTGTGCTCGATTGCGGAGCAGAACAATATGGCCATTGCGGCTGTAAACTCTGCGAGTCTTGAAGCGATTCGCGCCGCCGTTGAGGTTGCTGAGGAGACTGGCTATCCGATTATTATTCAGCATGCGGAGGGGCATGAGGACCTTATTCCTCTTAAGTATGTCGCCCCTATCGTTACCTCGCTTGCGGAACGTTCGAGTGCGCAGATTTGCATAAACCTTGATCACTGCGAACACCTTGCCTATGCCCAGAGGGCACTCGATGAGGGCTTTACCGGCGTTATGTTTGATGGTTCATATCTTCCTTATGAACAGAACGTTGAGTATTCCTATCGTGCTCATCAGATGTGCCAGGAATACGGTGCAGGCCTTGAATGCGAGCTTGGATCTATGGGCAGTCGTGAGGGTGGCGAGTCTGACGAAGGCGGTACGGCCGCTGAGGCGGGCGCGATTTACACGGATCCCGATCAGGCCGGTGAGTTTATTCGTGATACGGGTCTAGATATTCTGGCCTGCTCCTTTGGCACGGTGCACGGCATCTATAAGGGTGAGCCGCACCTTAACTATGATGTGCTGCGTGAGATTCGTAAGCGCGTTCACAACGTCCCCCTTGTAATGCACGGTGGCTCTGGTGTCTCCGACGAGGATTACCACAAGGCAATTGACGCCGGCATCCGCAAGGTTAACTACTACACGTATGGTGTGAAGTACGCGGGAGAGGCCGCTTGCAAGATGGCTGACGAGAAGCGTGCGGCTAAGTCCGATGCAATTGTCTATTGGCATGACTTTACGCCGGTTGCCTATGAATCGTTCCGCAATACTTTCGAGCACATTGTGAGGGTGTTCGCGAACGGTTCCAAGCCGCTCAACGTTCACTAGGGGCCGGCAGATGAAGAAGATTCTCATTGCCACGCACGGGCATCTTGCAAGTGGCATACAGAGCTCGATTGGCATTCTTACGGGTAACAAAGAATCAGTGCAAGCCGTAGATGCCTATGTTGACGATTCAGACTACACAGAGAAGATACGGGCCTTTCTTGATTCGGTTGAGCCAGGCGACGAGGCGGTTATCTTCACAGATATCTACGGCGGGTCGGTCTTCCAGAAGGTCGCTCTGCTCCATCCCGAGAAATGCGGGGTTATCCATGTAACGGGCGTGAATTTACCCGCCGTCATTCAGGTCCTGTTGTCTTCCGAGCCCATTACGGCTGATTCAGTTGACGCCCTGATGGAGGAGGCTCGTGAGTACCTCGTAAGGGTCGATCCTCTTCCGGAAGAGGGACAGGGTCCAAATGAATCTGACGAGGGCTCCGATGATGGTTTCTTCGATTAGGAAGTGTCGCCATTTCATTCCGACTTTAATGCACGCAAAGCGAAAAGGGCGCTAGGGGAAAGGAGAAATATGGTCATTCAAATCAGAATCGACGATCGTCTCATTCACGGACAGGTTGCGTTGTTGTGGACCAAGGCGCTCGATACGAAGGGCGTTATCGTCGCTAATGACAATGCCGCAGCGAACGAGGCGGTCAAGGCGACGCTCAAGATGGCGTGTCCGAAGACGCAGAAGCTGCTCGTTAAAACTGTCAGTGATGCCGTGCGGGTAATCAATGATCCGCGTGGCAAGGATATGCGAATTTTCGCGCTGACAAACAATGTCGTTGATGCGCTGAAACTTGTTCGCGAGTGCCCTGGCGAGATTGGTGGAGTCAACTTCGCTAATGTTGGTCGTTTTGATGGCTCCGACAACGCGAGCAAGACCAACGTTGTCACCTCGGTTGCGTTGAACCCTGTTGAGCTCCAGGCAGCGCGCGACCTTGTTGCTACTGGGGTTCCTGCCTATCACCAGATCGCGCCCGAAGACTCCCAGGTCTCCATTGCCGACGCGCTCGCCAAGCTCTAGGGGGGTTATTTCTATGTTAGTCCCTGCACTTCAGGCGTTTCTAGCCACGTTCCTGGCGTTGGGCATCAACTGGTATGTTGGCCAATGCATGAGCGAGAGGCCTATCGTCGCCGGGCTTATCGCAGGTATCATCTTTGGAGATATTCCTACAGGTGTCATGATCGGCTGCGCGCTAGAGGCGATCTTCATGGGTGCCGTGAACGTTGGCGGAGCTGTGTCGGCTGAGCCTGTCACGGCAACCGTAGTTACCGTGGCGTTCGTAGCTACTACGGGCATGAACCAAGGCGTAGCGATTACTGCTGTTGGCACTCCGCTCGGACTTGTTGCCGGCATTATTTACTTGATGCTTTTCAATGTCTTCATGAGCTTGTTCGCTCCTGCTGTTGACTGGGCTGCGCGCACAGGTAATGGCTCAGAAAAGCGCCTGCTTATGGTCCGTTGGGTTGGCTGGTTCGTTAAGTACTTCCTGCTTGCAATTCCTTCGTTCCTTGCTGTCTATATCGGCGCTGAACCCGTCGCGGCCCTTGCGTCCCAGATTCCGGAGAACGTCATTGCTGGCTTTACGACTTGTGGCAACCTGCTTCCGGCTGTTGGCATGGCCCTGCTCCTCAAGATGCTTTGGGACAAGAAACTTGCCGTCTACTATCTCCTCGGTTTCGTGCTTGTCATCTATCTCAATCTTCCGATGGTCGCCGTTGCTGCTTTTGGTGCCGTAATTGTTGTTGTCACGGCGCTCCGTGATATGGAGATTCTTGACCTCAAGAAGCGTGGAATTGCTGCCAGCGCAAGTTCGCCCGAAGAAGAGGAAGAGGAGGATTTCTTCGCATGAGTGATACCAAGCAGCTCGCCGCAAAGGACGACGAGGTAAAGATCAACGTTTCGACCAAGGATCTATCAGAAGAAGATCGAAAAATGCTTGCGAGCATTTTCCGCCGCTCCTTCTCGGTCTTTATGATGTATGCAGGCGCCGCGCGTGCCGGAGCTGATGGCTTTATCCATGCCCTTATGCCTGCCATCGATCGCTTCTACGACACTCCAGAAAAGCGCCAGGAGGCAATGGTTCGTCATTCATCCTGGTACAACATTACCCAGAACGTCGGCACTCTTTGCATGGGCCTTGTTGCTTCGATGGAGCGCGAGAACGCCGAGCATCCCGATGACTTCGATGTCGATTCCATAAATGCCATCAAGGCTTCTCTTATGGGCCCGATGTCTGGAATTGGCGACGCGATTTTCTGGGGCGTACTGCGCGTTATCGCGGCAGCTGTCGGCATCGCGGTGGGTTCTACCGGGTCAATCCTTGGACCTATTCTGTTTCTGATTATTTATAACGTGCCTTCTATTCTGTGTCGCTGGTGGATGACTGTACTTGGCTACAAGCTGGGCACGTCGTTTATTACCAAGATGTACTCCAGCGGAATCATGGATCTCGTCACCAAGTGCGCATCCATTCTCGGCCTCCTTATGATTGGTGCCATGACTGCGTCGTTTGTGAAATTCCAGACTATTCTCGCTGTGCCTGTCCAGGGCTCTGATCCGATTGCGATTCAGACCTATCTCGACGCTATCTTCAAGGGCATTGTCCCGCTCGGCCTTACCATGGGATGTCTTGGGCTCATGAAGAAGAACGTCAATGTCGTTTGGATTATCATCGGCCTGATGGTGCTTGGCATGTGCCTTGGCATCTTTGGCATCTGTTAGCTAAAAATCAGGATTAGGCAAGCCTCCCTTTGATGGCCGGTCCTTCGGGGCCGGCCTCTTTCGATAGCGAACGAAGTCCATCCCGCTCTTTCGTTCGTTGGCGAGTCATCCATCGACACGCGTTTTCCAATTGTGGAAAAACCGTTTCCCATCTGTCTTGAAAACGAGAAGTGCGAGTATCATATGCTCGTTAGTTAAGTTGTTAAGTAAGCGGGTACGACCGCTTTCGCAACGACAACGGACGCGACAGAGAGGTGTTTCGCATGGTCAAGGCATTGGTTGTCTGTCGTGCTGGCGTTGGCTCCAGCATGCTGCTCCAGACCAAGATCGAGCAGATCTGTGCCAAGCGCGGCTACAAGATTGAGGTCAGCCACGGTAAGCTCGACGATCTCGTCGGCTTCGACGGTGACGTCATCGTTACGATGAGCGACCTCGCCTCGGAGATCGAGGGCAAGTTCCCGCACGTCGTGAGCATCTTTGATATCACCAACGAAGAGGAGATTGGTCAGAAGATGGGTGAGTTCATCAACGCCTATGACGGCATGCCTTCCGCTGCCGACGACAAGGCTCGCGTCGATGTCTTCCTGGGCATCATGCAGGAGCAGGTCAAGGCCTTTATTGACAGCATTGACTATGATTCAATCACCGCTGCCAAGCGCCTGATCCAGGATGCCGAGGCCAAGGGTGGCCGCCTGCACGTCACCGGCATCGGCAAGCCCGGCCACGTCTCCGGCTATGCCGCCTCGCTCTTCTCCTCCACTGGCACCCCCACCTACGAGCTTCACGGCACCGAGTGCGTCCATGGCTCCGCTGGCCAGGTCGTGCCGGGCGACGTCGTCATCGCCATCTCCAACTCGGGCAACACCTCCGAGCTCAAGGCCACCGTCACCTGCCTCAAGGGTAACGGCGTGAAGATCATCTCCCTCACCGGCAACCCCGACAGCTGGCTGGCCAAGGAGGGCGACGTCACCCTCATCGCCGGCGTGAAGGAGGAGGGCGACCCGATGAACAAGCCGCCCCGCGCCTCCATCATCGTCGAGATCCTCATGCTCCAGAGCCTGTCCATCCTGCTCCAGGAGGACTTCGGCCTCGACCCGAAGCAGTATGTGAAGTGGCACCCGGGCGGATCCCTCGGTGCTTCCATTCGCGAGGGTAAGTAGCTCGATATTTGGCTTTCGTGCCCGGTTGCGTAAGACGCGGCTCCGCGTGAGGGCTGGCGTTCGTTTCGTGACGGCACGGCGCAGTCGAAGAACGTAAGACGAGAGACCCGTGGCGCTAGGGCGGCGCTACGGGTCTCTTTTTCGCCCATCCGCCGACAGGTGTGGTTGCGCGGAGTTCGCCGGGATACACTTGAACATATGAGTAACGAGCGACCGACAGTTTCGCTGTCGTGTGCCGAGAAAAAGGGGGAGCACGCAATGGACGACAAGATTGCTGCCGCCGCGCAGCTTTGGAAGGACAACGTTACCGAGCCTGACCTCGCGGCCGAGCTCGACGAACTCATGGCAGATCCCGATTCCGAGAAGCTCTCGGACGCGTTCTACCGGAGCCTCGCCTTTGGCACCGCGGGTCTGCGCGGCACGCTGGGCGTTGGCACGAACCGCATGAACGTCTACACCGTGTCGCAGGCCAGCCAGGGCCTCGCCACGTACCTCAATGCCCACTACGAGAACCCCACCGTCGCCATCGCGCGCGATTCCCGCAACAAGGGCGAGGACTTCGTGAAGGCTGCCGCCGGCGTTCTCGCCGCCAACGGTATCAAGTCCTACGTCTATCCGCGCATCGAGCCGGTACCGACGCTCTCCTTCGCGACGCGCGACCTCAAGTGCTCCGCGGGCATCTGCGTTACCGCCAGCCACAACCCGGCGCCGTACAACGGTTACAAGGTCTATGGCGAGGATGGCTGCCAGATCGCGAACGAGGCTGCTGACGAGATCCAGAACACCATCAATGAGACTGACATCTTCACCGGCGTGAAGCACATGGATTTCGACGAGGCCGTTGCCAAGGGCCTCGTGGAGTGGACTCCGGACGAGGTCCTCGACCGCTTCATCGACGCCGTCGCGTCCCAGTCCATCGGTGCCAAGCCCAACCCGGATTTCTCCGTTGTCTACACGCCGCTTAACGGCACCGGCATCGAGTGCATGAACAAGATCCTCGCGCGCGTTGGCATCACCAACGTCACCGTGGTTCCCGAGCAGGCCGAGCCGGACGGCAACTTCCCGACCTGCCCCTATCCCAACCCCGAGTTCCGCGAGGCGCTCGAGAAGGGTCTTGAGCTCTGCGACAAGGTCCACCCTGACCTCATGCTCGCGACTGACCCCGACGCGGACCGCATGGGCGTAGCCGTGCCGCACGACGGCGACTACAAGCTGCTCACGGGCAACGAGATGGGCATCCTTCTCATCGACTGGCTCGCTCGCATGAAGGCCGAGGCGGGCGAGGACATGAGCCGCAAGGTCGTCGTCACCACGATCGTCTCCACCGCCATGCCGGACGCCCTAGCCAAGCACTATGGCTTCGAGGTCCGTCGCGTGCTGACCGGCTTCAAGAACATCGGTGGCCAGATGGACCAGCTCGTCGAGGCTGGCGAGCCCGAGCGCTTCCTCATGGGCTTCGAGGAGAGCTATGGCTACCTCGTTGGTCTCCACGCGCGTGACAAGGACGCCATCGTGGCGAGCATGCTCACCTGCGAGATGGCCGCGTGGTACGCCGAGCGTGGCATGGACCTGTACGAGGCCATGGAGGCCCTCTACCAGGAGTATGGCTACTACCTGAACGGCGTCGTGAACGTGAGCTTCCCGGGTGCCGCCGGTGCGGACAAGATGGCCGCCATCATGAGCGGCCTGCGCGAGAACCCGCCTACGGAGATCGCCGGCATGCCTGTCAAGGGCTTCGTCGACTACAAGGCCGACGTCGAGATGGCTGTTGCCGGTGGCGATGGTAGCTGTCCTGCGCAGCTGCTTCCCAAGAGCAACGTGCTCGAGTTCCAGCTGGGCGAGGGCGTCAAGGTCATCGTTCGTCCGTCTGGCACCGAGCCGAAGATTAAGGCCTACCTGTTCAGCAACGGCGCCACGCGCGAGGAGTCGCAGGCGCTTAACGACGAGCTCGCCGAGGTCGCGAAGACGCAGCTGCTCGCGTAAGGACCAAGGGGAACGGGGCCATATGGCCCCAAGAGAGGGGCGCCGGAGGTGATACTCATCTCCGGCGCCCTTACTTGTTGACGCGTGTGCGGATTGGCGGGAATGCGCTAACCCTATATGAGTGTGGCCTACTCCCAGCCGGCCACGCTCTGGGCCGTGGGCGTCGTGCGAACGGTCATCGGCGCGGCTCCCGCGGCGCAGGTGACGGTATACGTCACGGTCATGGTCTCGCCACCGTCGATGCGCGGATTCGCGAACGTTACGGAAAGGCCGTTGTATGGCAGCTCGGTGAAGTCCTGTAGTGTCATGTCGCCACCTTCCTGCGACACATTGGAGATGCTGCCTCCAGCAGGTGCCACCAGGTAGATCCACATGACCATGTCGGTGTTGTCGCGTCGGGCTAAGTTGGTGCCAGTGATGTATTTCACGGAGTTGTTCGCTTCGTCGGCCGTGAGGTGGTTGGTGAGCGTGGTGGTCACATGGTAGGTCGTGGTGCCATCCGCATTGGTAGTGCCGTCGCTTACTTGCGTGTCGGTCGAGAAGAACCAGCTCTTCTTGGACCACGTGTCATCGGAGATGAACACGCCAAGCTGTGGGTTTTCCGAGTCATTCCCAAGCGCGCCGGCAGCTCCCGCCTTCTCTACGAGTGCCTGTTCGTCCGCGTTGGCCATCCAGGCGAAGAGGTGCTGCTCGCCCACGGCGTCGCCAAGCGTCTGCACGAGGTCTGGCAGGCTCACGCTGCCAAGGCTGCCCATGACGTGGTCGAAGGCCTGACTTGCTACGTCCGAGAAGAACCGGTCCGTCTGATCGATGGGCATCTCGTTGTATGCGTCGTTGAGCAGCGCCTTTGCTGCGTTGCTGCCATCGATCGAGTGACCGTCTACCTCGATCCCTCCGGTAAGCGCGAGGAGCTTCTGCAGCAGCACCGGGTCGATGGCGATGACGCCGTCCACTGCGGTGCCCTTCTTGTCCTGCCACCATTCGCTCCAGATCTGGGAGTCGCGCGCAAAGTTGGGAATCAGGTTCGTGTCGCCAAAGTACTGGCCGAGGCGGTCGCGGCCACCGCCCCAGATGGCGACTTCCTCGTCTGTGAAGCCGTAGTGGCCGCCCTCGGTGTTATTCACCTCCTGAAGCCCCGCGAACTCGCCCATCGAGATGTGGCCGTTGTCCACGGTGAGAATGCCCATTGAGCCAGGAAGCCCGCCCGTGCTACGCAGCTCCGCCAGGTTCTGCGCCACAAGCAAATAGTTGCGGGTCCCGTTGGCACCCAGCATCTGCGGAAGCATCGGGGCGATCTCGTTGAGGCCACGAAGCGTCTCGGCGGCGCTGGCGATGGGCCCGCGCACCTTGTCCACGGCATCGCGTACCTTGCCGATGTGCGCCTGGGGCAGTGCGTCGATGCCCTCGGAAGCCTGCTCCACGACGGGCTGCGCCTGGGAGAGCGCGGCCGAGACCGTCTCGAGCGTCTGCACGTCAACGGTGGCGTCCGTAAGAAGCGTCGAGAGACTCACGCCCTGCAGGCTCTGGGCTGCGGGAACGAATGCGTTTTGCATGAGGTTGTCGGCCTGCTCCACCACGCCACGCGCCACGCGAATGTCATCGCCGAGTACAGGGACGTATGAGGCCGCGACCCAGAGGGGTCCGCTCGTCTTTGCGTGCATGGACGAGACCCCAGAGGCCATGCCCTGCACGGTGGAGTTCAACTCGTCGCCATTCCCGTTCTTGAGGGCGTCGCTTATGGTGGTGGCCTGTGCCATCACGTCCTTTGACTGATCGAGAACGTCCATGGCGTCTCGGTACACGAGTGCCCCGCAGACGCCACAGACAACAACAAGCACAGCGACGATGGCGCCGACAATTGCGGCGATGCGGCGCCCGCGGCGGTGGTGATGGTGACGGTGATGCCTGCGGCCGCCGTCATCCGAGCCGCCAAGGCCCCCCATCCAGGCGTCTCCAAAGCTGGAACTTTCCTGCTGTTCGCTCGAGTTGCCACCATGCGGTGCAGCGTAGAACCCGGATGAGGGGGCGGCCCAGGAAGCTCCCGAACGGACTTCCGTCACGGGTGGCTCGGTAAAGCCTGTCTGCTCGTTATCATCGGGCACCTGCCTAAAGTGCTTGCCATGCATTCGCGGTTCTTCGGTCATGCGTCCTCCAGGGATTAACACGTCTGGTGTCGAGCACGTAAAAGCATAGCCCCACGTGGCGAGGGCTACGCATAATGCAGCAAAAAACGAACATGCGGGCTATCACTATTAACGGCGAATCCGCACTCCGAGTGCAACAGGATATTACGAGGTAGCCGCCCAGGCGCG
>UQWE01000010.1 GCA_900544655.1 uncultured Coriobacteriaceae bacterium | reverse complement strand
GGCAAGCTGGTCGCAGCGCTCGTTGAGCTCGGCGCCCGCGTGCCCGCGGACCCATACCCAGCGCACGTCATGGGGCCTGGCAGCCGCGATCAGGCGCTTCCAGAGGTCCGGGTTCTTCACCGGCTCCTTCTTAGCGTTCTTCCATCCGCGGCGCTGCCAGCCATCGACCCAATGCTGGTTGAACGCGTTCACGACGTATTGTGAGTCGCTGTGGACCTCCACCTCGCACGGACGCTTGAGCGCCTCGAGCGCAGCGATGGCAGCCATAAGCTCCATGCGGTTGTTCGTGGTGCGCGCATAGCCCTGCGAGAGTTCGCGCTCGTGAAGGACGCCCGCCGGATCGGTATAGCGCAGCACCGCCCCATAGCCACCAGGACCAGGATTGCCCCTGCTAGAACCATCCGTATAAATAACGACCCTCATAAGCTCCCCTCGCGTCCGTTGACTGAATACGCCGACTGGCGCCATGCGTGCCTCGCTGCGGCAACGTCCGTCGCCACCCGGGAATCGCGCTCCTCGCGGCGGCAACGGCTATCGCCACCCGAGCACCACGACTACTTCGCGGCCGCCCAATCCTCACCGTAGGAAACCTCGGCCACCAACGGGACGCTCAGCGTCACCACGCCCTCCATGGTCTCCTTGACGAGCGCGCTCATAGCCTCGAGCTCGGTCTCCGGCACCTCGAAGTCAAGCTCGTCGTGAATCTGGAGGACGAGCTTGCTCGTCATCCCCTCCTCACGCATGCGCGCGTCGACCGCGACCATCGCGAGCTTGATGATGTCTGCCGCGGTGCCCTGCATGGGGTGGTTCATCGCCGTACGCTCGCCAAAGTTGCGTAGGTTGGCATTACGCGCCAAGATGTCCGGAACGTGGCGCTTGCGACCGTACATCGTGGACGCCCAGACATTGCGTTTGGCAAGCGCGACGGTCTCGTCAAGGTAACGGCGCACGCCGGGATAAGCCGCGAAGTAGCGGTCGATCATCTCCTGCGCCTCCGCGCGCGAGATACCAAGCGACGTGGAGAGGCCGTAGGCCTGTTGTCCGTAGACGATGCCAAAGTTCACAGCCTTAGCGCGACTGCGCATCACGGGCGTGACCTCGGACACGGGCACGCCAAAGACACGGGCGGCCGTCTCGGCATGGAAGTCCTCGCCCTCGCAGAAGGCCTCGATGAGATGTTCGTCGCCAGAGAGGTGTGCGAGCAGGCGCAGCTCGATCTGCGAGTAATCGCACGCGAGGAACACGCTGCCCGGAGCCACCTTGAAGGCCGTTCGCACGCGATGCCCCAGCTCGGAGCGAGTCGGGATGTTCTGCAGGTTGGGGTTTGAGCTCGAAAGGCGTCCCGTCGCCGTAACCGTCTGGTTGAGGCTGGTGTGAATGCGACCGTCACCCGCGATGAGCTCTGGCAGGGCGTCGAGATAGGTGCTCTTGATCTTGGCCTTCTCGCGGTAAGCGAGCACCTCGGCAACCACGTCGTTCGTGCGGGCGAGGTCCTCGAGGACCTTGGCGTTGGTGGAATAGTAGCCACGCTGGGTCTTCTTGAGACCCGCCGTGGGTAGCCCCAGGTCATCAAAAAGCACACCGGAGAGCTGCATGGGACTATCGACGTTGAACTCGCGACCGGCGGCGGCAAAGATCTTCTGGCGGCTCTCCTCGATGTCCGCTCCCAGCTCGCGCGATTGGGCGGCAAGGACCTCGGGGTCAACGGCGAGGCCCATGCGCTCCATGCGCGCGAGTACACCCACGAGCGGCATCTCCATCTGGTCCATCAGCTGGGCAGAGCCGTCACGCTCAAGCGCCTCGCGCAGGACGGGCACGAGCACGCGACTCGCCGTAGCTGCGATGGCGGAGGTGGGAACGGCGTCGGTCGCCTCGGGCAACTCTCCCTCGAGATAGCGCTCGGCCACCTCTGCCACGGGATATGAACCCTTGGAGGAATCGAGGAGGTAGGTGGCCACGCCCGTGTCGAAGAGGTTGGCCGGGTTGCAAAGGGCGGGATCGAAGGAGCGGCCATCCTCGTCCGTCGCCGGCGCAACCGAGGAATCGCTCGGGTAGACGGCATGCATGAGGGCCTTCACGTCACCCGAAGCGACGCGCCACCCCTCGAGCGCGCAGACGAGCAGCGCGGAAGCCGCGTCGCCCTCGAGCTTGCCCATGCCAGCCTCGCAGCTCGCCCAAACCACGAGCTCAGGTGCGGGATCGAACAGCGTCGTCTGCGCGGGGGCCTCGCCGAGGGCGAGACCGACCCACTCCCCCGCCTCATCGGCATCGCGAAGCGCTTCCTCGAGCGTGGAGCCCGAGAGGACCTTCGGCAGCTCGAACGCGGGCTTCGCCGCCGCTGCGGCGTCGGCCTCCGCCGTTGCAAGGGCGAGGACGCGGCTCGTCATACCCGTAAAGCCCAGCTCGCCCATGGCGGCGCGGACTGTCTCGACGTCAAACGTGGGGAACTTCGCCGTAGACAGATCGAGCTCGATAGGCGCATCCGTGCGAATGGTCGCGACCTTGCGGCTGAGCAGGGCGTCGTCGATGTGCGCGCGGAGGTTCTCGCCCATCTTGCCCTTAATCTCGTCCGCATGGGCGATGACCTCGTCCAGGCTACCGTACTGACAGATGAGCGCACTTGCCTTCTTGGGGCCGATACCCGGCACGCCGGGAATGTTGTCCGAGGTATCGCCCTTGAGGCCGTAGAAATCCGGAACGAGCTCCGGCGTGATGCCGTGATAGAGGTCGTCGACGCTCTCCGGCGTCATGATGTTCACGTCTGAGACGCCCTTGCGCGTGGAGACGACGTTCACGTGTTCCGTGACCAGCTGGTACATGTCGCGGTCGCCCGTGACAAGGTACATGTCATAGCCGGCGGCTTCGCCACGGCGAGCGAGCGTGCCGAGGATGTCATCGCCCTCCCAGCCCTCGAGCTCCGCCACGGGAACGTCCATCGAGCGCAACAGATTCTTGACCATGGGGAACTGCTCGTGCAGGACCGGATCCATCGGCGGACGCTGAGCCTTGTACTGCGGGAGCATCTCCATGCGCACGCGCGGCTTGCCCTTGTCAAACGCGCAGATCACGCCATTGGGGCGGAAGCTCTCGACGAGCTTCACGAACATCGACACGAAGCCGAAGATGGCGTTGGTGGGTCGGCCGTCGGGCGCGGTCATCGTGGGCGGGATGGCGTGGAACGCGCGGTGCATGAGCGAGTTGCCGTCGATAACGGCGATGACGCGGCGCTCGGAGGCGTCGGGCGCGGTGGATTCAGGCGCGGGTGCGGCGGTCTCGGCGCCCTCAGGCATGGATGCAGTTGCCATGTTCTTCTCGGCCATGTTCTCAGTCGTCATCGGCGTCTCCCTCACTCGTGTTGTCCGCCGTCCATTGTACGTGGGAACCCTGACGCGCGGACGATTCGACATCCGAGCCACATCAACCCGACGCGCCCGAGCCCGAACTGCCAGCACCCCACGGCCCGGCGTGATCCGCACGTCACGCGTTCGAGGCGGCTAGCACTTCCCGACGCTCGGGCAGATATCCGCCATGGGACACTCGGCGCAGCGCGGGACCTTGGCACTGCAAACCTCACGTCCGAAGCGAATCCACTGGTGGTTGACGTCGCGCCAATACTCGCGCGGCAGCAGCTTGAGCAGGTCCTGCTCGGTCTTGAGCGGCTCCTTCTCGTGCGTCTTGGGACTCAGCGCGAGCCTGTGCGCGATGCGATTCACATGCGTGTCCACCGCAATTCCCTCGACGACGCCGAAGCTCACGTTAAGGACGATGTTGGCGGTCTTGCGCCCCACGCCTGGCAGACGCGTGAGCTCGGCCATCGTGTGCGGAACCTCTCCGCCATAGTCGCTCACGATCATCTGCGCGGCCTCGACGGCGTGCCTCGCCTTGCTCTTGTAGAAGCCCAGGCTGCGGATGACCTCGGCGACCTCCTCCGGCGAGGCGGCAGCAAGGGCCTCGGGCGAGGGCCAGCGACGAAACAGCTCTGGCGTCACCTTGTTGACCTGTGCGTCCGTCGTCTGGGCGGAGAGCAACACGGATATGGCGAGGCGATAGGGGCTCCCGTGGTCGAGGAAGCACTCGACGGGCCCGTACATCTCCCCCAGACGGTCGCAGAACTCGATTGCGCGCGCCCGCTTGGCGGCGTTCGTCTCGCGCGGCATAAACCCTCCCCTAGACAAAACGGGCCCCAAGCCATGCCTGGGGCCCGCGATATTCAACCGTAAGCGTTAGTCGTTGCTCGACATGCCATACGAGCTCATAAGCTCGTCAATGGTAACGAAGCGATATCCCTGAGCCTTGAGCTGCGGAAGCGCAATCTTGAGCGCCTCGACAGTCTGAGAGCGATCGCCGCCGCCATCGTGCATGAGAACGACGTCTCCTGGCTTGACGGACATGATTCTGTCCGCAATGGCCTGAGCTCCCGGACGACGCCAGTCCTCCGTATCGACGTCCCAGCCAATCTCGGCCGTGACGTGATCGGCGAGGTTAGTGATGATGTTGCCGCTGCTCGTGGCGTGATAGTTGCCGCCCGGCGCGCGCATGATGCGTGTGACCGAGGTCCCAAGCACGTCTTCGATGGCCTGGAAGCCCTTGTCGACCTCCTGAATCTGCTCGTCAGCGCTCATCTTCGTAAGGTCAACACCGCCACCGGAGCCGCTCGCGTGATCCCACGTGTGCGTGGCGATCTGGTTTCCCTCGTCATGGATGCGCTTCACGACGTCCGCGTTTTCCGCGACCTGGTTACCAATCTCGAAGAACGTGGCGTGCGTGTCATTCTCCTTGAGAACGTCGAGGATCTCCGAGGTGGTACCGGGCCAGGGACCATCGTCAAACGTCAGCGCGATGACTTTGTCGCCATTGGTGTTCGTCGTGTAAACGTGGTAGCCGGCGTCAACGGGTTGCTTCGTGACCTCGGTGACCGAGATACCAGAGACGTTACCAGTCCTCGTTACTTGCTCGCCATCCTCGCCGTTCGAGTACACATGCATCGAGCCCGCCCAATACAGGTTAAACGAGCTCATGTCCTCGCCACCCTCTCCATGAGGGAGGGTCTCCGTGGTCTCAGTGCACTCCTCGTCAGCGTCGTTGCCGTCATTGATCTGAACGACGGCATGACGCGGGACCACCGTCTTGGGATCCGCGGTCTCCGTGCCATTGACGGTCGCCTCGAAGGGGTCACCGCCGCCCTCCTTGCAGACGGAGCCATCAACGGCGATAAGGTCACCGGCCGTGGGCGAGGCAAAGCCCTCGTCGACGACGTCCTGAAGCGTGGAGCCAGCACGCACCATGCGATCCGTGCCGTTGACGTTGACGCGATAGATGGGCGGGTTGAAGTAGAGATAGGCCCCGCCTCCGCCAAGAACGGCAAGGACGAGAAGGACGACGATGATCGCCGGCACACGGCGGCGGCGCTTGCGTGGGGCGCCCGGAACGCCCTGGCCGGCGGTGTTCCTGTGGCGACGTCCGTCACGGGAGCGCGACCCCACCTGCTCATGGCCCATCTCGACCGCGCCCGTGGAGGGGCCGGAAGCATAGGGATTGTCCTCGTATGACGCCTGGTAGGGCGAGGCGTACGGGTCACCCGCGGCATAGGGGTTGGTTGCCGGCGGAACATAGGCGCCAGCCTGGGGCGCGCGCTGCGTCTGATCAGCGGGGACGGGAGCCACGGCGTGGCCTGTGGCGTTGGGCGACTCAGCATGGCCGGCGGCATAGGGATTCGCCGGAGCGTCCCCGTGGGAATCCGGCTGAACGGCAGGCTGACGCTCCGCGGAAGACCGGTTCTTGAAATGCGAGCCCGAACCACTCGAAGCGGAATGACGCTGACCGTCATCCGACTCAGGATACTTGAAGCGAGGCATGTTGCTCCTCCTTGAACGCGCATGGTCACGCGACGTTTGCTCAACCCATCCTAACAGCTATCCCGGGCATCGGGTTGACGCACACAGAGCTTACCGGACCTGCACGCCCTCCATACGAATCAACCGCGAATTCCGACGCGCGAGCCACGCTCGCCAATGCGAGCGCGATTACCCACGGCCCGCGCTCGCCGCATCCCACGCACCCATGAAAAACGGCCCCGCCAGAAGCGGGGCCGCCAGCAACTCAGCGTCTAAAGACAACCGTGAAACTACACGTAGAACAGAATCTTGTTGTAGCTCGGAACGGGCCAGTAGTCGTGGCCGCAGACCTTCTCCATCGCGTCGACGGCGGCACGCAGTGCGTCCATAGCCGGGATGACGGTGTCGCGAATGGCCTCGTCCTGCTTGGTCGGGCACTCGAGAGCCTGAGCCTCGGCATTCTTCTTCTCGAGGTCAGCGACGAGCTCGGTGATGTTATCGATGCTGTCGGTGATGGACTGAACGAGCGCCTTCTCCGCCTTGGCGGCGATGCCCAGCTCGGCCTTGGTGGCAACGGTGGAGGCAAGGTCGCCAGAGTAGTCATACAGGGCAGGCAGGTACATGTGCTTGACCATATAGACCATAGAGTTGGCCTCGATGTTGAGGAGCTTGGCGTACTGCTCGGCCTTGGAGATGTAGCGGGCTTTCATCTCGTCGGCATTGGCGACGTGGTACTTCTCGAAGAGTTCGACGTTCTTCTCATCAACGATGCACGGCAGGGCGTCCGGCGTGGTGCGCATGTTGAGCAGGCCACGCTTCTCGGCCTCGACGGGCCACTCGTCGGAGTAGCCGTTGCCGTTGAAGATGATGCGCTGGTGGTCGGTCAGGGTCTTCTTAACCCAAGCGAGAGCCTCAGAGAGGAAGTCGGCCTCGGCGACATCAGCCATGTCGGTGGCGAACTTGTCGAGCTTCTCGGCAACAGCGGTGTTGAGGACCATGTTCGGGTCAGAAAGGTTCTGCCGGGAGCCGCACATACGGAACTCGAACTTGTTGCCAGTGAAGGCGAACGGAGAGGTGCGGTTGCGGTCCGTGCTGTCCTTCGTGAGGTCAGCGAGCTGCGGGACGCCGAGGTCCATCTTCTCGCGCGGGTGGCTCGTGTACGGCTTGTCGTTGATCAGCGCGTCCACGACGGCGGCAAGGTCATCGCCCAGGAAGATGGAGACGATCGCGGGAGGAGCCTCGTTGGCGCCCAGACGGTGATCGTTGCCAGCGGAGGCGACGCTTGCGCGCATGAGGTCCTGATGATCATCGACGGCGGCGATCACGCTGCTGAGGAAGACGAGGAACTGCAGGTTCTCCTCAGGGGTGTCGGACGGGTCGAGCAGGTTCTTGCCATCAGCGGAGATCGACCAGTTGTTGTGCTTGCCAGAGCCATTGACGTAGTCGAACGGCTTCTCGTGCTGCAGGCAAACGAGGCCGTGGTGGGAAGCGATGATCTTCATCTTCTCCATCGTGAGAAGGTTGTGATCGATCGCCTTGGAGCTGGACTCGAAGATCGGGGCGAGCTCGTGCTGGCACGGGGCAACCTCGTTGTGCTTGGTCTTGGCCGGAACGGCAAGCTTCCAAAGCTCGTCATCGAGCTCCTTCATGAACTCGTTGACCGTCGGGCGGATGGCGCCGAAGTAGTGCTCCTCGAGCTCCTGGCCCTTGACCGGCTCGCAGCCGAAAAGCGTGCGGCCGCACATGATGAGGTCAGGACGGGCAGCGTAGTCCTCCTCCTTGATGAGGAAGTACTCCTGCTCCGGGCCAACGGTGGTAGAGACGGACTTGACATCCTTGCCAAAGAGCTTCAGGACGCGCTTGGCCTGGGCGTCAAGGGCGACACAGGAACGAAGCAGCGGAGTCTTCTTGTCGAGTGCCTCGCCGGTGTAGGAAATGAACGCGGTGGGGATGCAGAGGACCTCATCCTTGATGAAAGCGGGGGAAGTCGGGTCCCAGGCGGTGTAGCCACGGGCCTCGAAGGTGGCGCGAAGGCCGCCAGAGGGGAAGCTCGAGGCGTCAGGCTCGCCCTGGATGAGTGCCTTGCCAGAGAAGGTCTCGAAGGCGCGACCATCACCCGTGGGCTCCATGAAGGCGTCGTGCTTCTCGGACGTGATGCCCGTGAGCGGCTGGAACCAGTGCGTGTAATGCGTGGCACCCTTCTCGAGCGCCCACTCCTTCATAGCGTGGGCCACCTCGTTGGCGATGTCGAGGTTGAGCGCCTTGCCCTCCTTGATAACGCGCGAGAGCTCCTTGTACGTGGGCTTGGGCAGCCGATCACGCATGACGGAGTCGCTGAAGACTAGAGAGCCGTACTCCTCTGTGACCTTTGAAGCCATATGGACTCGCTTTCTCTTCTGAGAACTGATCCCTGACGCGGAAATACTCTAGCGGGGCGTTGTTTCTCTGTCATTAACCTTTTGCTTCTCGCGCGTCACCCAAATGTGAGCAGCGCGAGACGCGAACGTTAGCAACGTGCGACGCCCGCGCGAGCGATGCGCAGCGCGCGTGTGAGCATAACGCGACTTCGCTTGGTTAAGACGGAGAACGGCGAAAAGAATTAGCGTATAGACAAACTATGCCCCGCATGACAAGCTATACACGGACACAACAAGCGCAATTGGACAAGATTCTTCTCGAATAATCAGGACATCGAATGCAGCAGCCCCCTCGACGCAGCGGTTGCGCCCATTGTTCTCCTTTTCCGAGAGGTTAATTGAACCAATCGAAGTCAAAACCACCTTGAATTGCGCGGACAATGCAATTAGCAGCAAACTTCGGTGCAACAGCAAGCAGCCCGCCAGACAAGCGATAATGAACGATACCCGCACGGGCGTCGCCCAAATATGGCGCCAGACAGAGGAGGAACCATGGCAGAGATGGCAACGCCTGATACGAGCACCGCCGTCCACGGCCTCATCGTCATGGATATCGACTCCACACTCATCAACGAGGAAGTCATCGACATTCTCGGCGAAGAGGCGGGCGTCGGCGAGCGCGTCGCCCAGATCACCGAGCGCGCCATGCGCGGCGAACTCGACTTCCGCGAGGCGCTCGCGGAGCGCGTCAGGCTCCTAACCGGTCTCGATGAAAGCGTCTTCGATCGCACCTTCGCTCGCGTGACGTTTACTCCCGGCGCGCTCGAGCTCGTCGAGGAGGCTCACCGTCGTGGCTGGAAGGTCGGCGTGGTTTCAGGCGGTTTCCATCAGGTCGCAGACAAAATCGTTGCCGCGGCAGGCATTGACTACTGTCTCGCGAACCAGCTCGAGGTCGTGGATGGACATCTCACCGGCAAGGTGATCTCTGAGGTCGTCACCAAGGAAAGCAAGGTTCGAGCGCTGCATGAGTGGGCCGACGAGCTGGGGCTTTCTCGCGAGCAAACCGTCGCCATGGGCGACGGCGCCAACGACATTCCGATGATACTCGAGGCTGGCACCGGCATCGCCTTCTGCGCCAAGCCCAAGACGCGCGCCGCCGCTCCCCACTCGATTGACGAGCGGAACCTCATGCACGCCTGGCCGATCATCGACGGCAAGCAGTAGGGCAAGCAGCTCGGCCCTGCCGGGAAGCCGGCGTGCCACTTGCAAACAGCCTTACCTGGGATGACTGCCAGAAACCGCGACCGGCTTTCGCAAACGGCCTACTCGGCCTTCATCGTGACACCGGCGGCGATTTCCGTGATGCCGTCGAAGATAAGCGCAACGCCTGCAATGAGCATCACGAACTCCGCCATCGTGAAGGGCGAGCTCACAACAAGGACGCCGGCAGCAAGCGTGAGAAGGCCCATCGCATAGCGCCAGCCACGGCCCGGAAGCCCAAGCCTGAACACGACGTTTGCCTCGATGATGTCATTCACGCCCGTAATGAGGATGACCACGCCGATGATCACGTAGATTCCGGCAACGAAGGCATCCGGCCAGAGGATGAGGCACATGCCGAGGACAGTCTCCACGAGACCGATCGCCAGGTCAGCCTGGCACAGGAGCAGCGCGCGGCGCACCCAGCAGCCAAGCAGCGTCACGACGCCCACCACGGCAAGCGTCCATCCGGCGATTTGTACGATTAAAAGCGTTGCTCCAATAGGGCTGACGAACATCGCGATACCGAGTACCAGCAAGGCGATTCCCATAAGGATAACCGTTGCCTTCGTACGCTTGAAGAGCCTCTCGAACGCGTTCATATTTGCCTCCCAAGACAACGCCGAATCGTGCGTGCGCGGCGCCATACTAGGCGGCGCGGCGCGCCACCGTCCCGCGAGATAAAGCTCGCAGCAACGCATCCAGCGGATAAGCTCACAGCGGATAAGCTCACGCACTAGACATACCCAGACTCGCGGGAGTTATGCGCGCGCATCGCGGCGGCGTTCCGCCTTCGGCAGGGGCCACACGTGCAACAGCAGGGAGGCGTCGCCGAAAGAAATTATGCGAAGAATGCCTTGAGGCCGATGATGACCAATACGACGCCACCGGCGACCTCGGCGCGATCGCCCAGGACCTCACCGAGCTTGCGACCAATGAGAAGCGCGACCACGCAGCAGGCAGCCGTGGTCAGCGCGATGACTGCCGACGAGGGCGCGATGGCAACCGCCTGGGCACGAAGGCTCACGCCAACGGCAAACGCATCGATAGCGGTCGCGATCGCCTGAACCAGCAGGGTCGCGACGGTAAGCTGTTTTACCACGGGGCTGTCGCCAAGCTCGCCTGCGTCATTACCAAGGCCCAGCAAGGCGCACACGCCTTCGCGAACCATATTGCCCCCGATGAAACCAAGGATAATCAGCGTGATAATCCCCGAGTACTCCTCGATGACCTCAGCCGCAAGGCCTCCCACGGAGTAGCCCAGCAACGGCATAAGCCCCTGGAACAGGCCGAAGAATACCGGCATGAGCGCTAGGCGGGTCTTCGTCTCGCCGGTGTAGACAAACGTATTCGAAATGGTCACAGCAAAGGCGTCGGCGGATAGCGCCACGCCCAACACCAGGATTTCAACGATACCCACGGAACCCGCACCCTCCCTAGGTGGCATGAGACAAAAAGGTTGGCCGGTCACCCACGGACCGGCCAACTCTTGAGCGCCATGAATGATATCCCCTCGAAAGCTAACGACGAAGGGCTGGCACCGGCGCGCACCCACAAATGACGCTGCGCGCTTCAGCGAAACGAGACGGCCTTCCGCGAAGTGCCGCGAGCGAGTTGCCCCTAAGCAGCTCTCTCGCCACGGGCGTCCGGCAGGGTGAGCAGCATGACGAGGCCCACCACGAGCAGCACGCCAATGGAAAGCACACCCAGGCTGGCATTGCCGGTCGCAGCGGTGATGACACTCACGAGGAAGGTGCCCATGACGCTCGCGTAGCGGCCGAAGATGTCGAAGAAGCCGTAGTACTCGTTGGCGTGCTCCTTGGGAACGAGCTTGCCAAAGTAGCTGCGGGAAAGTGCCTGAATGCCACCCTGGAAGAGACCCACGAGAATGGCGAGGATCCAGAACTCAGCCGCCGTCTTCAGCAGGAACGCCGCGAACAGGACGATGCCGCAGTACGCAAGCACGGCAACGATGATCATGCGGAGCGTGCCGAACTTGCCAGCGAGCTTGCCGTAGATGATGGCGGACGGAAACGCCACGAACTGCGTCACGAGCAGGGCAAGCACGAGCTGCGTCGAATCAATGCCGAGGGCAGAACCATAGTTTGTCGCCATCGAGATGACCGTGTGGACGCCATCGATATAGAAGAAGAAGGCGATCATGTAGATCAAGAGCACGCGGTCCTTGGCGATGCGGCCCATGGTGTCGGCCAGGCCGGAGAACGTGGAGGCGACGATCTCGCCAAGCGTGTCTCCCTCACCGCGCTCCTTGCCGTACTTCTGCTTGTAAGTACGGATGAGCGGCAGCGTGAACGCAAGCCACCAAACGCCCGTGATCACGAAGGAGAGGCGCGTGCAGAGCATCATCTCGAGGCCAAGCGCCGGGCCACCGAAGATCAGGGCGAGGCAGATGATGAAGGGCACGGTCGAGCCAATATAGCCCCAGGCATAGCCCGCACTCGAGACCGTGTCCATGTGCTCGTCCGTCGTGACGTCGGTAAGCATGGCGTCATAGAAGGTCATCGACGAGTTGAGACCCACCGTGCAAAGCACGTAAAGCACGAGGAACGGCAGGGCAGCCATCGGAATCGCCTGGGCGAAGCACAGGACGAGACCCGTGAGGAAGAACCCGAGGAAGAACTTAATCTTGTTGCCCGCATAATCCGCGAGCGAGCCCAAAATAGGTATGAGCAGCGCCACCACGAGGGAGGCGATCGTCTGGGCGTTAGCCCATGCGGTCACGAGCTCTGCCGAAGAGGCGCCCGTGTTGATGGCGTTGAAGTAGATCGGCACGATAGAGGTGTTGAGCAGTACGAGCGCCGAGTTTCCGACGTCATACATGACCCAATTGCGCTCGAGCTTCGTGAACTTCGTCTTGGCCATTTAGGCTCTCCTGTCTGCATTATCGAGGCGCGGACTCGGGCGCGCGCCGTTTGCATCCCATGCATGATACCCGGACTCGATGACGCCTTATGTAATGCAACGGTAAGCGGCCCCTTTATAGGGGCGGCGATGCCATAAGTGTCCGCAATACATGTCAGAATCCAATAGACGGATAGCCAAACACGAATGTGACGGATACCCGCCACCCCATGGATAGCACTCCCCCGGCGGGGGCATAATGGACGCAGTTAATCTACCGAGGAAGGACTCTCATGCCTGCTCTCATCACTCATCATCTGTTCGGCGAGAGCTCAGCCGCGCTCCTCCCGGAAAACGTCATTACCGGGGAGGAGGAACTTCTCGCGTTCCTGCTCGGCAACCAGGGTCCGGACCCCTTCTTCTTCCACGTGTTCGGCGCACCCGCAGCGACCAGTGCCTCTCACCAGCTCGCCCATCGCATGCATGACGAGCACATGACGGCAGCGTTCACGGCGCTTCGCGACGGAGTGGGCCACCTTCCCGTCCATGACGCCGGCATCGGCCGCGCCTTCGCCCTCGGCATGCTCTCTCACTATGCGCTCGATCGTTCCGCACACCCTTTCATCTACGCGCAGCAGTACGCCATTATCGCTGCGAATTCCGAGCTAGATGATGCCGGCAGCGAGGTTCATGCCGTCATCGAGGCAGACCTCGACTCTTGGATGCTCTGGACGCGCCGACGCACCACGGTTCACGATTGCCCACCCGCCGGTGAACGCTGCCCGGTTCCCCGTTTCCCCCCCCGCCGGTGAACTCGCGCGCACGGATCGTATCTGCCGCGTCGCCGGCGCGCTCACGAGCCAGGTTGCCTGGGCCGCCTTTGGCATCGACCTCTCCGCGACCGAGTACGCCGCCGCCGTCGATGACATGGAGCTATGCTATCGCGCCATCGAGCCCAGCGGCTCGCTCAAGAACCGCGCGCTCGGCACCCTCGAGCGCATCGCGCGTCCGCACTCGCAGCTCACCTCGCTCTCGCACCGCGTCACCACGAGCGACGACTGCTGGGTGGCGAATCTCTCCCACCTGCCTTGGGAGAACCCCTTCGCAGGCGGTACCTCTCAGGATTCCTTCCAGACGAGGTTCGACGCCGCCCTCGACGGATGGCCGGCCCTCGCCCAGGCCTTCACGCATGGCGGGGAGGAGCTTCGTCGCGCAATCAACGGGTTCAATTACTCGGGTCGCCCCCTCGGTACCGCCGAGGAGTGCCCGGAAGACCAGCGCGGCTAGCACCGGCACGCCCGAGCCCATACCACATCAACACAGGCGCGACAAACGCCAGCTCAGTCCGCCGACCCAAGAGCCCGGCGGCGAGGACGCGGCCGACGCTACCACGCCCGCCTTCAGCATAAGACAGGACTTCACATGCAGATTCGCATCGCTACCAGCGAGGATCTTGACGACCTCGTTCGCATCTACGCCACCGCCCGTCGCTACATGGCAGAGCACGGCAATCCCCATCAGTGGGGCGACGGCCGCCCCTCTCCCGAGGAAATTGCGAGCAGCGTCGAGGAAGGCGCATGCCGCGTTGGCGTCGACGAGGATGACCGCGCGCACTTCTCGTTTACCATCTATAGCAAGGAAGACCCAACCTACCAGCAGATCTATGATGGTGCCTGGCTCAACGACGAGCCCTACGTGACCATCCATCGCGTCGCGAGTGACGGCACCATGAGAGGCGTGTTCTCCTCCGTCTTGGCTCGCGCAAAGGACGAGGCCGGCAAGCTGGGCATCCGCAACCTGCGCATCGACACGCACAATGACAACCTGACCATGCAGCACGTCGTTGCCAAGGCGGGATTCTCGTACTGCGGCATCATCCACCTCGAGGATGGCGACCCGCGCCCGGCTTACCAGCTGGTGCTGTAGGCACGCTGGCATACTTGCAGGCCAGGCCACCCACGGGCACATCTCGTCGAGAAGCGTACGCCGGGTTGGCAACGCGCACTGTCTCCGGGCGCGCAGCCCTAAGACGCACGAACGCATCCCCCACGTCGCGCGGAATATCAACGTGCTCGATCCAACCGGCCCCCTTGGGACCACAGCCCGACGCGGGTCCCGTGCCTAGCGCATGCGCTCGAGTTGAGAGCGAACGGCATAAACCTGACGCATCGCATCCGCGACCTGCTGTTTCGCGCGGTCAATCTTGTTCTGAGCAATCCAGTCGGCAAGCACGCCGTCGAAGAAGATATCCGCGAACTGAAGGCCGCTACCTAGCTCGACGTTGAGCCCGGTGACCTCATCCACATCGTCAAGCTCCTTCACGAAGATGCGAAGCGCGCGCTTTGTCTCGTCAATCTCGTCTTGAGCATCGGAGATCTTGCGATGCTTGAGCATCGTCGTGATGAGTCCCCCGCCAATCATATCCACGATGCCCCAGCGACCGGCGTCATCGAGCATATCTGCGGCATTCCCGAGATGCTTGAGTGCGGCATCCGCGGCGTCGATTGCCTCTCGAACCTCCGTAGCCCTGTCCTTCGTCATCGGACCTCCATACGCTAGATGCCAGCGATTTGCGAATAGCCTACCATTCAAGACCGTCAAAAGACGGCGCGACCCTTGCGGTCCCGGAGACTCACGCGACGTCGAAACGCGCGATCAGCCGCTGCCGCATTTGTTCACGAGAGGAGAGGCATGCGAGCAATTACCCTGCTACTGTCACTCGTAACGCTTGGCGGCATCGCATGCCGCATGCTGCCCTCTTCGCTCGCGGCGCTCCCCTTCGTCGCGAACGTCATCTCGCTCACGCCGTGGCTCGCGGGATCAGCCGCCATCGCACTCGCACTCTCCTTCGTCCCAGTATGGAGTCACCATCATGAGGCACGCCTCTTCGTGCGCATCATAGCCACTTGCGCGATCGCCCTCGAGGCTGCCTGGCAGGCTCCCTTCTTCATTCCCAGCCAGCGTGTCTCCTCGACGCTCGCCGCGGATGATGGCCAGGCAACGACCTTCCGCGTCATGACCTGCAACGTCTACAAGGGAAACGCCAACGCCGAGCGTATCGTCGAGCTGGTGCGAGAGAACAACATCCAGGTCCTCGCCCTGCAGGAGACCACGGTCGACTTCGTGAACGAGCTTAAGGCGGCGGGAATCGACGAACTCCTCTCCTATTCCCAGCGCTCGAGCTCGGACGGCGTCTACGGCAACGGCGTGTGGAGTACGCTTCCCCTCTCGGACGCCGCGAGCGACGACATCGGCTCGTCCGCCTCCGCCATGCCCGCGGGCACCATCGAGGTCACGCGCCCAGACGGCACGACAGCCCGCCTGCGCCTCGTCTCCGTCCACACGTGTTCTCCCGCCCTGGGCTACTGGGACCTGTGGGAGAAGAGCATTGCCGAGATTGGCGTGGCGCGTGAGCGTCTAGCGGAGGACGATAGCCTTGACTACGTCCTTCTCGGCGATTTCAACGCAACGTATGACCACGCACCCTTCCGCGAGATGCTTGGCGAGGGCACGGCGGCTGGAGCGCCCAGGCTCCACGACGCCGCACGCGAGTGTGGAGCCGGCATCATGAGCACCTGGCCCGCCAACCTGGAGATTCCCGCGTTCTGCAGCATCGACCACGTCGTCACGAGCGAGAGGGTGGTCGCCACGGAGGTCTCCACGGCAGAGGTGCCAGGCTCGGACCACCTTGCCCTCATCGCCACGCTCGAGCTGTAGGCGCTGAAACAGTTCGCGCCGCTACGCGCGAGCCTGCGCCGCTATGCGCCAGCCTGCGCCGTCTACTCGCTGCGCAGGGCCTCGACCGGATCGCGCTTCGCGGCGGAGAAGGACGGAATGAGTCCGGCAACCACCGTAAGCAGCACCGATATGCAAATCAGCGCAACAGCAGCGCCCGCGGGCAGGCTCATGATGTTCGCGACGTTGTGCTCGCGCAGAACCCAGGCGTTCACCGGAACCGACACGATAAGCACCACCGCAATCGCAAACACCCCCGCGATGAGGCCCTCGATGAAGGTCTCCGCGTTGAAGACGTTCGCGACATTGCCCTTGGAGGCGCCCATCGCGCGCAGGATGCCGATCTCCTTCTTGCGCTCGAGCACGCTGATGTAGGTGATGATGCCGATCATGATCGAGCTCACCACCAGCGAAATGCTCACGAACGCAATGAGCACGAGGCTGATCATGTTCACGATGTCCGTGACGCTGCCCATGATGACGCCCATGTAATCCGTGTAGGAGATCACGCGGTCCTCATCGCCGGCCGCCTTGACGGCCTCGTTATATGCGTCAATGCTCGCGACCACGCGGCTCTTGGCCTCGAAGTCGACGGGGTAGATCTTCACCATCTGCGGGTTGCTCTCGTCAGCATAGCCAAGCGTGGAGAGGTTGTTGTCATACGTGAGGCGTCCGGCGTTTGCATAGCTCGTCATGAGCGAGGTGAGGTCGTCCGCCGTCATGTTGAAGTGGATGGCATTGGCGAAGGCACCCGCATCCACGCGGAAGGCGTTCTGCATGCCGTTCGCGAGCTGCGAGCCCATGCTCTGTGCGGCCTGACCCATGATCCCAGCGAGCGAGCTCTGGAGCTGCGAGGCGATCGCGTTGCCAATCTGTTGGCTCATCTGGTCCATGACCTGCTGCATCGCCTGCTTCAGATACGGCGCGAAGCTGTTCTGCATATAGTCGGCGAGCGCCTTCTGCAGCCTCTCGGCAACGCCCTCCCCCGCAATCGCCTTGATCTGGGCGAGCGTCTCCTGGGCGCCCGTATCCTCGGCCAGGTACTTCTGGAACGCCGCGACCACCTTCGACGGATCATTCACGTCAGTTCCGAGGTCACGGAACTGGTCAGACGTCAGGAAGTTCGCAAGGAGCTGGTTCGCGAGGCCGCCGAGCTGCTTGATCTGCTCCGGCGTAAGCGGGTCCTGGAAAACGCCCGAGAAATCGGGCGCGGGCGCTCCGGCCATGATCTTGTTCATATCGATGTCGAAGTCGATATTGGACAGGTCGAGCTTCACGTTCCCCAGATCAATGCCGGATAAATCAAATCCCTGCAGGTTGAGCGCGCTCTTATCGAAGGAGAAGGCGCGCTTGAGCGCCGCCTCGTCAACGGAGAACATGTTGGAGAGGTCGAAGCCGCGCTTGCTCTCCTCCTGCAGCACGTCAAAGGTCTTGCCCGTGAAGACGTCGACCTCGGGGTTCGCAAGCTGCTGCTTCACGATGTCGGAGTTCGCGGCGCGGGCCATGAGCTCCTCCGTGAGACCATGCGTGTAGGCGACACCCGGGGAAAGCGCACTCGAGCTCGAGCTGCCGTTGGGCCTCACCACGCCGACGATCTTGAGGTCGAGGCCGTTGGCGACCTTGTCTGCCATAAAGGCGGCGTCGTTGCTCATGTCGGTCCAGCCGCCGGTTTCGCCGTTCCTGCGATAGGCGTCTGAGGGCGAGAGCACCCTGAACTTGGTCTGGAGGGCCTCGTCATAGGTGAAGTCCACGTCGGTCTCCGGCGTAGCGATGTTGCCGTCCGCTGACATGGCACTCGAAACGAGGCTGTTGAGCTCATCGATGTCGAGCTTGCCGATGCTGTAGAGCGTGTAGTCGCCCACGGTCCCGCGGCTCGACAGCACGAGCACCGCCTCATCCGCGGCACTCGCCCAACGCCCGGCAACGACGTCGTACTGCGAGTCGAGGAGCTCTTGGTCGTCGATCATCTCGTTGAAGACGCTCGACCCGCTCATCGACGACATGCTAGCCGTTGCCGCGCTCGAAGCGCCACCGCTCGCGGCGGTGGTCATGTTGTTGGGGACGAGCTTCACCGGATCCGTCCCGTCCTGCTCACGATAGATGATGGGTGAGATGCCGTAGTCATACTGGATGGCGTTGACGTCGTCCGTGATGCCGTCTCCACCAGCCTCGAGCCACTGCTTGAAGGAGACGAGGTCGTTCGACTTGACGCTCGCGAACATCTCCTTGAGCACCGTGACCACGGGAATCTTGTCGGAGCCGCTGGGTCTTTCCGGCGCCTCACTCTGGGCAGCATCGCCACTCGCCGTGCCGGCCTCGTTCATCATGCCCGTGAGGTCGTAGTCCTGGCGAGAGATGGAGAGCGGATAGCTGGAGAGCGTGTCCTGCTCGACGCGGGCGATGTACTCGTTTACGCCGTTGGAAAGCGCCAGAATCGCGGCGATGCCGATGATGCCGATCGAGCCGGCAAAGGCCGTCATGGCCGTGCGGCCCTTCTTCGTCATGAGGTTGTTCGCGGAGAGCGCGAGCGCCGTGAGGAAGCTCATCGAGGAGCGGCGCTTTGGCTGCTCCGCGCCCTTCTCGGCGGCATGGCGCTCCGCGAGCTCGGCGTCGGCGATGGGACGGGAGTCATCCACGATGCGGCCGTCCTTGATGCGGACGATGCGCGTGGCGTAGTCCTCCGCGAGCTGCGGGTTATGGGTGACCATGATGACGAGGCGGTCCTGCGCCACCTCGGCAAGGATGTTCATGACCTGGATGCCGGTCTCCGTGTCGAGAGCGCCCGTGGGCTCGTCCGCAAGTACGATCTCAGGGTCGTTCACGAGGGCGCGGGCGATGGCCACCCGCTGCATCTGGCCACCGGAGAGCTGCGCCGGACGCTTGTTGACGTGGTCGCCCAGGCCCACGCGCTCGAGCGCGGCACGGGCACGCTCGCGACGTTCCTCGCGACCAACACCCGCCAACGTGAGCGCGAGCTCGACGTTCTGGAGAATCGTCTGGTGCGGGATAAGGTTGTAGCTCTGGAACACGAAGCCGATGCGGTGGTTGCGATAGGTGTCCCAGTCGGCGTCTGAGTAGTCTTTGGTCGAGACGCCATTCACGATGATGTCCCCGGAATCAGCATGATCAAAGCCGCCGAGGATATTGAGGAAGGTCGTCTTGCCGGAGCCCGAGGGTCCCAGCACCGCCACGAACTCGCTTTCGCGGAAGGTGATGGACACACCATCAAGGGCGCGCTGGACGAAGTCTCCGGTCTTGTAGGACTTGGTAATACCCTGGATCTCAATCATGTGGCTCCCTTCGCGGTGTTCTTCGGGGCGGGGCGCGGGGCGCACGGCGTGGCGGGGTGTACGGCGCGGCAGGGCGCACGGCG
>UQWE01000009.1 GCA_900544655.1 uncultured Coriobacteriaceae bacterium | reverse complement strand
CGGGCGAGCCCGTCCGCGGCGCCTCGTTCCTTCTGCGTGACGCCATGATCGCCTACGAGCGCGACCACACCCTCCCCGAGGGCCCGGTCAGCGCCAAGGGCGACGGCAAGAGCTTCTCGTTCGCGGACGGCACGAGCTTCGAGGTACCCGCCGCCGAGCTCGTCCCCGGCAACACCCGCACGGCGGCCGATCCCGTCGCCGCACTTGAAGCGCTTGAGGGCAAGGAGTTCTTCTACGAGTATCTCGAGCCTACCGACAAGCTCGGAGCCGACGTGCCCAACGCGAAGAGCCACATCTGCTACGGCTTCGCCACGCATGTGGTCGTGCTCGATGACGATGGCCGCGTGACCGACGTCTATGCCGCGCACGACTCCGGCAAGGTCGTGAACCCGATCGCCATCCAGGGGCAGATCGAGGGCGGCGTCCTCATGGGCATGGGATACGCGCTTACGGAGGACCTGGGGATCGAGGATTGCGTCCCCGCCGCCGGCTACGGCAAACTGGGACTCTTCCGCGCGACGGACATCCCCGACATCCATGCCATCTACGTTGAGCGTGACGAACAGCTGCCCGTCGCCTATGGTGGCAAGGGCATCGGCGAGATCGCGACCATCCCGACAGCCCCGGCCGTCCAGAACGCCTATCGAGCCCTTGACGGTAAACTTCGCCCGAACCTTCCGATGGTCGATACCTATTACTCTCGAAAGAGGGCAAAATAGGACATAAAAGAAGGCATACTGGGTTGGTAAGCTGACAGTAATGCTAGAGAAACAACCCGGATGGAAAATATCTCTGAAGGCACGCGATTGGAAAGGTGGTAGCTATGGCCGAGTTGCTTCGCATGGACAACATCAGCAAGGCATTCGGCACGTTCTACGCGAACAAGAACGTAAACCTCGATATCGAGCAAGGCGAGGTACATACGCTTCTTGGTGAGAACGGTGCCGGCAAGTCGACGCTCATGAACGTCCTCATCGGCCTTTACCAGCCAACTGACGGGCATATTTTCATGCGCGGGCAGGAGGTGCACATCACCAACCCCGGCGTCGCCGTCGAACATGGCATCGGCATGGTCCACCAGCACTTCATGCTCATCGAGGACATGACGGGTCTCGAGAACATCATCCTGGGCGACAAGCGTCACAACTCGCCGCTGCTCCAGATCGCGGATGACCGCAAGGCCATCGAGGAGCTCATGGATCGCTACGGCATGGAGATCGACCTCGACGAGAAGGTCGGGGACATGTCCATCGGCATGCAGCAGCGCGTCGAGATCATGAAGGTCCTGTTCCGTGGTGCCGACCTCGTCATCCTCGACGAGCCCACCGCCGTCCTGACGGACCTCGAGGTCGAGGGTCTGTTCGACATCATGCACTCGCTCACCGCCGAGGGTAAATCCGTCATCTTCATCTCCCACAAGATGCGCGAGGTCATGCGCATCTCCGACCGCGTGACGGTCCTCCGCCGCGGCGAGACCATCGAGACGGTCCGCGTCGCGGATACCACCGAGCAGGAGCTCGCGGACCTCATGATCGGCCAGAAGTTCACCGAGAACACCTACCAGAAGGTCACGGAAGCCTCCGATGTCGCCTTCGAGCTCAAGGGAGTCTCCTACCAGCCCGAGGTCAAGCATGGCGGCCTCAAGAACGTGTCGCTCGCTATCCACAGGGGAGAGATCCTCGGCGTCGCCGGCATCGACGGCAATGGTCAGAGCCAGCTCGCCGCCCTCGTCACGGGCCTTCTCAAGCCCGAGTCGGGCGAGGTCATCGGTCCGGACGGCTCCGCGATCGGCCTCTTCAGCCCGAGCGCCTTCATCGCCAACGGCCTCGGCAACATCCCTGAGGACCGCAACAAGATGGGCCTCGTCGGCGACATGACGGTCGCCGAGAACCTCGTGCTCAAGGCCACCGAGGATGAGCGCTTCTCTGCTGGCCACGGCGCCTGGCTCAAGCTCGACGCCATCCGCGAGCACGCCGAGCGTCTGCGCGAGGAGAACGACATCCGCTGCACCTCCGTCGAGCAGACCGCCCGCTCGCTCTCCGGTGGCAACCAGCAGAAGGTCATCCTCGCCCGCGAGCTCGACGCCCACCCGAAGCTTCTCGTGGCCGTCTATCCCACGCGCGGCCTCGACATCGGAGCCACCGAGTTCATCCATGATCAGATCATCGCCCAGCGCGACGCCGGATGCGCGGTCCTTCTCATCTCCGCGGACTTCGACGAGGTGCTGAAGCTTTCGGATCGCATCACGGTCCTGTTCGAGGGCGAGATCATGGGCACGTATCCTGGCGCGAATCCTCCCATCAAGGAGATTTCGCTCGCCATGGCAGGAAAGTAGGAGGGGAGGGACAGTGGCTGACAACAAGAAGAAGGCGGCGCCCTCGAAGAAGGGTGCCCTGAGCGAGGAACAGCTGCGCGAGAAGCGCCTGACGATCATCACGCCGGTTGTGTCCGTGCTCCTTGCCCTCATCATCGGCGCGATCATCATCGCATGCCTCGACAAGAACCCGATTACGGGCTATGCCGCGATGCTGAAGGGCTCTCTTGGCGATATCGGCAAGATTGGCAAGACGCTTGAGCGTGCCTGCCCGCTGATCTTCACGGGCCTTGCCGCCGTGTTCGCCTATAAGTGCGGCGTGTTCAACCTTGGCGGCGAGGGCCAGTTCATCATGGGTGCCTCCGCCTCCGCGTACTTCGTGCTGAAGCTTGGCCTCACCGGCCCGTCCGCCATCGCGGTGGGCCTCGTCGTGGGCATCGTCTTCGGCGGTCTGTGGGCGCTTCTCCCGGGTATCCTCAAGATCACCCGAGGGCTCAACGAGATGATCACGACGATCATGTTCAACTACATCGCCCTGTACTTCATGGAGTTCCTCTACAAGAACGTCTACTCCGACCAGGGCCTGCCCCAGACTCCCGCTATGCCCAAGTCCGCGCATCTCTTGGACATCGGCCCCGCGCACTTTGGCGTGCTGATCGCCATTATCCTCGGCATCCTCGTCTGGTACGTGATCTTCCGCACGTCCTTCGGCTTCAAGATTCGTGCCGTGGGCATGAGCCCCACCGCTGCCAAAGTCAACGGCTTCCCCGTCCGCACGCTCGTGCTGCTCGCCTTCGTCATCTCCGGTGCCATCGCCGGCCTCGGCGGCGCCATCGAGCTCTTCGGCAAGACGCCGTTCCGCCTCGCTGACGGCTTTGGCTCCGGCTTCGGCTTCGACGGCGTGGCAATCGCGCTTATCGCGCAGCTCAACCCGCTTGGTGCCATCGTCGTCGCCCTGCTCTTCGGCGTGCTCTCCACGGGCGGCACGATGATGCAGTCCGTCATCGGCGTTCCCGCGGCGATCATCGACATCATTCGTGGTCTCATCATCATCTTCGCCGTCGCGGGCATGGCCCTGGTGAAGCTGCCCAAGGTCAAGGCGTACATCGCCTCGCTGGGCAAGAACAAGAAAGCTGAGGTGAAGGCGTAATGGATTTCATGGTTGCGCTTCCCACCATCGTCAGGGCGATGGCTATGGGCGCCGTGCCCATCCTGCTCGCCGCCCTGGGCGAGGTCTTCTCCGAGCGTGCCGGCATGGTCAACATCGGCCTTGAGGGAATCATGGCCGTGGGCGCCTTCGTGGCATTCGCCGTTGGCAAGGTCACGGGTAACCTCTGGCTCGGCCTGCTCGTCGGCATGGTCGCGGGTGTGCTCATCAACATGATCTACGCGTTCTGCACGGTCACCCTCTGCTCTGACCAGGTGGTCACGAGCATGGCTGTCAACATCCTTGCGCCGGCCATCGCGCTCTTCGGCTACAACCTGTTCGTCGGCTCCAACCCCGAGAACGCCACCGGCGCGCAGATGCCCAACATCGCCATTCCCGGCCTGTGCGATCTTCCGGTCATCGGCAACGGCATGTTCAACCAGTCGCTTCTTGCCTACATCGCGTTCCTCCTCGTGCCCGTGGTCGCGTTCTTCTTCAAGCGCTGCCGTGCCGGCCTGTCGTTCCGCTCCGTGGGCGAGAAGCCCCAGGCCGCAGAGACCCTGGGCATCAACGTCATCCGCACCAAGTACGTGGCCTGCATCCTGTGCGGCGCCCTTGCCGCTGCGGGCGGCGCCTTCCTCACGATTTGCTACACGCCTATCTACACGGACGGCATCGTCGCAGGTCGTGGTTTCATCGCCCTGGCGACGGTCATCTTCGGTCGCTGGAGTGCCGTGGGCGTCATGCTCGCGAGCCTGCTCTTTGGCTTCTTCGATGGCGTGAACGTCGCCCTTCAGGCCCAGTTCCAGTCTGCGCCGGTTATGTTCTTCAAGATGATTCCGTATATCTTCACGATTGTGGCCCTCGTGTTCTTTGGCTCGAAGCACGCTGGCCCGAAGGCCAACGGTCAGCCGTATAACCGCGAGAGCCGTTAGCGATACAATGAGACGGTGATTCGCGGGGGTGGGTCACCGTCTCGTGTACAGTTTGTATTTGGCGTCAGGTCGAGCGGACATAGGGGTTTCGCTTGTCTTGGCGCTGGCAGGGATGGCATGGGCAGGCTTCGTTGGGCCCGTCCGCCTTGCAGATGGCATCACCTGCCGGATTCGGCAGAGGCGTTTAGTTTCATGCGTACGTGCACCAGGCTTTAAACGTGGGGCGTAAAAGAGCCCCGGAAAAGAAGGGAAGCACCATGAGTAAGAACATCAATCGTCGTCAGTTCGTCGCCGGTGGCGCCACCGCCGCTGCGGCCCTTGCCCTCACCGCGTGTGGTGGCTCTGGCTCTGACTCCGCCAGCACTGGCTCTGCCGAGAAGAGCTCCTACAAGGTCGCTATGATCATGAGCGGCATTATTACCGACGGCGGCTGGGACCAGGCCCACTATGAGTCCCTCAAGCGCGCCGTTGACTCCCACCCCAACTGGGAGATGCTCGAGCCCAAGGAGAACGTCGCCAACGCCGACGCCGCCTCCGCCGCCGAGTCCTACGTTGACCAGGACGTCGATCTGATCGTCGGCAACGGCAACCAGTTTGCCTCCACCTGGGCCGAGGTCGCCTCTGATGCCGCCGAGTCTCACCCCAACGTCCACTTCCTGATCACCAACACCAACCCTGAGCAGGAGCTCGCTGACTACGAGAGCACCGACAACGTCGAGACCGTTCTTCCTGACTTCACGCAGCTCGGCGCCCTCGCCGGTGTTATCGCCGGTCTCATGACCCAGACGAAGTCCATCGGCTTCATCGGCGGAATGAAGCTTCCGAGCACGCTCGCCAAGTACAGCGCCTACCTCGCCTCTGCTCAGAAGATTGACTCCTCCATCCAGGGCCAGTACAACTTCGAGGCCGGCTTCTCCGACGCCGCGAAGGGCACCCAGCTCACCGAGCAGTGGATCAACTCCAAGAACGTCGACGTTATGTGGGGCGACGCCTCCGCGGTCGACAACGGCTCCCGTAAGGCCCTCGAGGCCGCCGGTGCCGACACTCACTTCGACATCGCCCAGCCGATCGACATCCTCGGCGACGACCAGCCGACCGTCATCGCTTCCACGGTGACCGACTGGAAGATCGACCAGGCCATGGACGAGATCGAGGCCGGCACCTTCGGCGGCGGCAAGGCCATCACCGCCAACATGGAAAACGGCGGCGTCTCCCTCGGCAAGTTCTCCGACAAGGTCCCGTCTGACGTCCAGGACAAGATCAACGAGTACGCCGATCAGATCAAGGCCGGCACCTACCTGAGCGACTCCGAGATTGAGGCCATCCAGTCCACGCTGGGCTAGTCTAGCTAACTTGCGTTTGAGCCGAGGGACCGGGTGCGGTTGTGACGAAGTCGCAACGCGCGTCCGCGTAGCTGGGACGGTCGACGTGCGGCCGAAAAGCCGCCGCCCGGCCAGTGCTAAAGACAATCGGCTGTTTGGCCGGGATGCCAAGCGCGTCCCGGCCTTTTTCACTATGGGCCACGATGTGCGTCGCTGCCATCGTCGAACGCGCTGTCCAACCAGCATCGACGAGCGGCGCTCGCTCCGACGGCGATGCCAGACGCAATCCATCCACCAATGCCTCGCAAATACACAATCCTTGCAAATTTCCAATTATTGTCCACAAAATTGGCCTCACTGCACATCCTCCTTTGCCACGCCGCATCGCAGGCGCGGCTCCGCGCGCCGCGGGGCCGCACGTATCCGCGAAATCCCGTCACCAGAACGCGTCACCAGAACGCAACGTTAAACTTACGTAGCTATAACGCTCAGGTCAGAGGGGCTGTTTCGTTTTTGCGCCTCCTTGCCAGCCACCCAGTTTTCCTGGCCGTTCACCGTCCAAAAGTAGGTCTGCGCTGGTCACTTGGCTAACCTTTTGTTAGGCAGCAAGACTTCTCATCAGAGAACGTCGCTTGCCATGGGGCGTTTAAGGATTCGTGTTTGCGAGTGCCGCCGCGCCTAGTTATGCGGGGCTGAGTCCCCACGCGCGCCCGGGAAGCGCGCAACAATTCCATAAGGAGGACGTCATGGAGACACTGAGGGAGGTCGGCAGGCCGATTCCAAGGGTTGACGCCTACGACAAGGTCACAGGTCGTGCGAAGTTCACGGATGACCTATGTCCCAAGCCTTGCCTTGAGGCAAAGCTTCTCCACTCCACCATCGCAAACGGTCGGGTCATCTCGATTGACACCACGGAGGCACTGAAGGTGCCGGGTGTCGTTGCTATCTACACATGCTTCGACGTGCCCGAGCATCCGTATCCCGTGGCCGGCCACCCCTGGTATGCCAACTCCGCCGCGGCCAAGCGTGATCAGGCTGACCGTCGCCTGCTTGACAGGCGCGTGCGCATCTACGGTGACAACGTCGCCGTCGTGGTGGGCGAGGACACCGTCGCTTGTGATCGCGCGCTGCGCCTGATCAAGGTCGAGTACGAGGAGTATCCCGTCGTCTACGACGCTATCGAGTCCATGAAGGGCACCGAGGTGCCCGTCCATGAGGCCAAGCCCGACAACATCGTCGCCCACACTTGCGCGGTCACGCCTGAGGACAAGCTCGCTGAGGCCGGCTACAAGACGGTGGAGGAGGCCCTCGAGGATCCCGCCTATCATCACATCGCCATCCATGCGGAGAGCCGCGAGCAGTCTCAGGTCCACATCGAGTCCTGCGTCTCCTACTGCTACATGGAGGGCAACAAGATCGTCTGTGTGAGCTCGACGCAGATCCCGCACGTCGTGCGACGCGTCATTGGCCAGGCCCTTGGCATTCCCTGGGGCGACGTTCGTGTCATCAAGCCCTATATCGGCGGTGGCTTCGGTACGAAGCAGGACGTCCACTACGAGCCTCTCAATGCGTGGATCTGCAAACAGCTCGGCGGCCGATGCGTCAGGCTCGAGATCTCGCGTGAGGAACTCTTCTGGGCCACTTCGGGCCGTCAGCCCAAGACGTTCGACATCGAGTGCTCCTATGGCGACGACATGGCCCTCCACGCTCGCAAGATCGTCGCGTACTCGAATACGGGCGGATACATTCACCACGGTCACGCCCTCGTTCTCAACTCGGTGAACAGCTTCCGCTGGCTCTACCACACCAACGAGGTCGCCACGCACTCCGAGGCCTACACCATCTACACCAATGGTCCGCACACGGGAGCCATGCGTGCCTATGGCGTGCCCGAGGGCAACTGGGCCGCAGAGTGCCTCATGGGTGACATCGCCTATGACAACGGCTGGGATGGACTCGAGTTCCGCCTCAAGAACGTCTATACCGACAAGTTCGTCGACGAGTTCACGCCTAACGGCACCATCGCCGCCCATACTTGCGCCATCAGGGAGTGCGCCGAGAAGGGCAAGGCGTACATCGAGTGGGATCGCAAGAAGAAGGAGTACGCGAACGAGACCGGTCCGATTCGCCATGGCGTCGGCGTCGCGTTCTTCGTGTACAAGACCGCCGTCGCGCCGTTCGCGCTCGAGACGGCCACCGCTCAGGTCACGCTCAACCAGGACGGCTCAGTCCAGCTCCAGATGGGCGCCACCGAGATTGGCCAGGGAGCCGACACCGTCTTCAGCCAGATGGCAGCCGAGGCCATCGGCGTCGACACCGAGGACATCCACATCGTCTCGCAGCAGGATACGGACGTCACACCCTATGACTCCGGTGCCTATGCGTCGCGCCAGACCTACGTCTCCGGCACGGCCGTGAAGAAGGCCGGCGAGACCCTCAGGGGCAAGATTCTCGACTTCGCGCGTAAGCTCACGCCCGACGCGCCCGGCGAGCTCGACCTGCATGACCATGCCATCTGGGACGGCGAGGGCAACAAGATCTGGAACCTCGCTGACCTCGCCCTCGAGGCCTACTACAACCTCGACGGAGCAGACCAGCTCTCCGCCCACGAGACCATCAACATCCACACCAACACCCTCGCCGGTGGCGTCACTTTCGCCGACGTCACTGTGGACATGCCACTTGGCCAGGTCACGGTCAACAAGATCATCAACGTCCAGGACTCTGGCCGCCTGATCAACCCCAAGCTCGTTGAGCAACAGATTCACGGCGGTATGGCCCAGGGTATCGGCTATGGCCTCTACGAGGAGCTTCAGATCGACCCGAAGACCGCTCGCGTCCTCAACCCGACCCTGCTCGACTACAAGATCCCGACGACGATGGACCTGCCCGATCTGAAGGCGGACTTCGTCGAGAAGCCGTGCCCGACGGGGCCCTACGGCAACAAGGCGGTTGGCGAGACCCCGGTCATCTCGCCCGCATCCGCCATCCGAGACGCAATCCTCGACGCTACCGGCGTCAAGTTCTACGTGGAGCCCATGACGCCGCAGCGTCTGTTCGAGGGCTTCAAGGAAGCGGGGCTGATCTAGATGTACGACATCGAATCGCTCTATGAGGCCACCAGCGTGGCCGATGCCTGCGAGGCCCTTGCGGCCGACCCCTCCGCCGAGGTCATCGCCGGCGGCACCGACGTCCTGGTCAAGCTGCGAGAGGGCAAGGGCGCGCCTGCCCACCTCGTCTCAATCCACGAGCTCCATGGCGAGCTCGATGGCGTGCGCCTTCTCGACGACGGCACCGTTTGGATCGGCCCCATCACGTGGTTCCACCACGTGACCACGTCTCCGGTCATCCAGGAGACCGTTCCGGTCCTCGGCGAGGCCTGCGACACCCCGGGCGGCCCGCAGCTGCGTGTCTCCGGCACGATCGGTGGCAACGTCTGTTCTGCCGCCACCTCGGCCGACACCGCGTCGACGCTCTTTGCGTTTGGCGCCCTGCTCGACCTTCAGAGTTCCCGCGGAACGCGCACCCTCCCCATCGAAGAGTGGTATGCCGGTCCCGGCCGTAGCCATCGCGAGCGCGACGAGCTCCTCGTGGGCATCCGCATTCCGCGCGAGAACTACGAGGGCTTCTCTGGCCACTACTTCAAGTATGGCAAGCGTCGTGCCCTTGAGATCACCACGATGGGTTGCTGCTGCCTGGTGAAACTTGGCGAGGACAAGCGCACGATCGAGGATATCCGCCTCGCGTTTGGCGTCGCCGGCCCGACCCCGATGCGTGCCATCGCCGCCGAGGACGCCGTGCGTGGCCTCGATGTGGCCGAGGCCGCCGAGCGTATCGGCGAGCTCGCCTGCGCGTGCACCAACCCGCGTGACTCCTGGCGCGCGAGCAAGGACTTCCGCCTGCAGCTTATCAAGGAGATGTCGAAGCGTTCCCTCGTCGAGGCCGCTCGAAAGGGAGGGGCTGATATCTAATGGATATGCGAATTCTCAAGTGCACCGTCAACGGCAAGGAAGTGCAGGTTGGCTATGACCCGCGCGAGAGCCTGCTCGACACGCTGCGCAACCGCCTCGGCCTCACGAGCGTCAAGCGCGGCTGTGAGGTGGGCGAGTGCGGTGCCTGCACCGTCCTGATCGACGGCGTCGCGACCGATACCTGCCTGTACCTTACCGAGTGGGCCCAGGGCAAGAACATCCTCACCGTCGAAGGCCTTCAGGCTCCGGATGGTACGCTCAATCCCGTCCAGCAAGCCTTTATCGACCAGTTCGCCGTTCAGTGCGGCTTCTGCATCCCTGGCATCATCATGAGCGCCGTGGAGATGATCGACTCTGGCAAGACCTTCACGCGCGACGAGATCCGCAAGAACCTCTCTGGCCACCTCTGCCGCTGCACCGGCTACCAGAACGTGATTGACGGCGTCGAAAAGGCGATCGAGATCGTCCACAAGGAGTGCGGCGAGTAGGCGAGAGACGTCTCTCTTCGTACGTGCGTTAGCAAAGAGGGCCCGGCTCCCTACGGAGCCGGGCCCTCAATTTGTGCGGTTCAGAACCCTTGATGACCGTTCAGGTCGCTCTAGCAGCCAAGGCCCGCCTCTGCAACGTGGGCCTGTGTGGCCTCCGGTCGCGGAGCGAGGGTTTTCTCGAAGAGCACCCGAGCGCAGCGTCCGGAGGTCACGCTGGACCTCCTCCTACGCCCAGTTCACGATGATCGTGTTGTTGTCGAGCCTCCCGTTGCCCTGGTCCAGGCCGTCGCCCACACAGACGTCATAGCCGTTGTGTTGCAGGTCGTTGACGAACTTGGCCAAGCGCGCTGAGTATGTGTTGAGCAAGCGGGCCGTCTGGATGGGGGAGATCAGGTCCTGGTCGCGACCGTAGATGATGTCGCAGATGGCGTCGGCGACATCCGTGTTGCTGTTTGCGACGAGGTCGTTGTAGAAGGAGTTGCCCACACCGCTGCGGTCGTCGACGCCCGGAGCGAACTTGACCGAGAGCTCGTAGTGACCAAACTTCGCGTACATGCGGACGCGCGTGTCCGTGCGAGCGGCGCAGTTGCGGATGGCCCAGTTGATCGCGTTATCGGAGAGGGTGTCAGCCGCGGCGCGCTCGCGGTTGGGTTTGGCCTCGTCCGCGATGGCGCGAGCCTCTTCTGCCTTGATCATGTCGAGCATGGTGCCCCCCGTCTGAAGTTGTTTCGTGTGATCGAATCGTATCCCAAGCCAACGCCGCGGCCTGGCAATACCGCTGAGTCATATAGTAAATTACCGTTCGCGAGGATATACCCGTCGTTTGCGCTCCGCAGCGTAAGAACCAAATAAAAAGTTTTATTAACTGAATAATATTTAGTATGTCGTGCGGGACCCAAAGGAGGAGCACGCATGGGAAACACCATGAATACCGACGGTAATCTGGACGAGAGACTTTTCAGGCGCGAGGGAGTTCCGCCCCTGTCCTCGCTTGTGCCGATGAGCCTTCAGCACGTGCTGGCGTCGTTCGCCGGCGTCATTACGCCGCGATGATGATCGCCACCACGTGCAACTTCACTTCGGAGCAGGAGGCGGCGATCATCCAGGTCTCCCTCATCCTCTCCGCCATCGACACGCTGCTTCAGTAGTTTCCGCTCTTTGGGCGCATAGGCGCGGGCCTGCCCATCCTCACGGGCGCGTCGTTCGCCTTTCTTCCCGTCATGCAGGCGGTTGGCGGCGAGTTCGGCTTCTCCGTGGTGCTCGGTTCGCAGCTCATCGGCGGCGTCGTGGCGATGGTCTTCGGCCTTTTCTACGATAAGGTGAAGCGCTTCTTCCCGCCGCTCGTCACCGGTACGGTCATCTTAGCCATCGGTGTCTCGCTCTATCCCACTGCCATCAAGTACATTGCCGGTGGTGTCGGGACGCCGGGCTTTGGCAGCGCCCAGAACTGGCTTGTTGGTCTCGTCACCTTCGCGCTGACCTTCGGTCTCACCAACTTCACGACGGGCATCACCAAGATCGGCTCGATCTTCTTCGCCATGCTCATTGGCTGCCTTGTCTCGATTCCCTTTGGCATGATCGGTGCCTCTGCGATTTCCGGCGCGTCCTGGTTCTCCCTTCCGCAGTTCATGCCCTACGAGCTCAAGTTCGATCCGGCGGTGTGCATTACGGTCGGCATCATCTACGTGATGGTGAACGTACAGCTCATCGGTGACCTTTCCGCTGCGGTCGCCGGTTCGATGGACCGTATGCCCAAGGGTCGCGAAATCAGCGGCGGCATCATGGCACAGGGTCTCGTTTCCATTATCTCCTCGATGTTCGGCAGCCTCCCGACCTCCGCGTTTGGCCAGAACGTCGGCATCATCGTGAGCACCAAGGTCATCAACCGTTGGGTCTTCGGCGGTGCGGCTCTCACCTTCATGGCCGCCGGCCTCTGCCCGAAGCTCTCCGCGCTCCTGCTTATGATTCCGCAGCCCGTCATTGGTGGCGCCACGATCAGCGTTTTCGGTACCATCACCCTCAACGGTATCCGAATCCTCGTGAAGGACGGGCTTACGCCGCGAACCTGCACCATCTTTGGCGTGTCTGTGGCATTTGGCCTGGGCATCGCGTAGGTCTCCGGCTCCCTCACCGGCACTGGCATGCCTGTCTGGATCAACACCATCTTCGGCACTTCCGCGATCACTCCGTGCGCCGTCATGGCCATCGTGCTGAACCTTCTCATGCCTCCCGAGCCCATCGAGGAGAACGAGGCGCTTAAGGCCGCCGATTCTGGTGATCACGAGGCCGAGGGCGACGGCGAGGCCGAGGCTGCCGAGGCGTAGCGATTATAAGCTGGATTTGCGTGTTGCGCGATCGCACGACTCGCTTGGGGCGGGCGCGGCTGGGATGTGGATCCTAGGCGCGCCCGCCGTTCGTAGAAGTAGCGGGTGCGCCCCGCTGAGGGGGGCACCCGCTAGTCGTTGAAGCGGTTCAATCGCCGCAGATTTACATGTTAGTTATTGCTCGTTCCGTGGCGCCAGCCATTGCTCGCGTTAGGGTATCGCTTGTCCCCTACGCGAGCTCGGCCACGGCGTCCCTGAGCTCGTCGACGCGGTTCGTGGCCTCCCAGGTGAAGTCCGGGTCCTTGCGGCCGAAGTGACCATACGCGGCGGTCTTCTCGAAGATCGGGCGGCGAAGGTCGAGGGCGCGAATGATGGCGCCCGGGCGCAGATCGAAGACGCGCTCGACTGCGGCCTCGATCGTGCGATCGCTCACCGTGCCGGTGCCCTTGGTGTCAACCAGGATGGACAGTGGGTGCGCGACGCCGATGGCGTAGGCGAGCTGCACCTCGCACTTATGGGCGAGGCCGGCCGCGACGACGTTCTTGGCGACCCAGCGCGCGGCATACGCGGCGGATCGGTCGACCTTGGTGCAGTCCTTGCCGGAGAAGGCGCCGCCGCCATGGCGACCCATGCCGCCGTAGGTGTCGACGACGATCTTGCGGCCGGTGAGACCGGTGTCGCCCATCGGGCCGCCGACGACAAAGCGGCCGGTGGGGTTGACGTAGATGTCCGCATTGCCCCAGAGGATGTCGACCTCGGCGAGAACCGGGGCGATGACGTGCTCGATGACGTCGGCCTTGATGACGTCCATGCTCTCGACGTTCGGGTCATGCTGGGTGGAGACGACGATGGCGGTCACCTCGACGGGGCGGTCGTTCTCGTAACGGACGGTCACCTGGGTCTTGCCGTCCGGGCGGAGGTACTCGATCTCACCGGACTTGCGGACGTCTGCCAGGCGCTTGGCGAGGTTCTGGGCAAGGTAGATGGGCATGGGCATGAGGGTCTCGGTCTCGTCCGAGGCGTAGCCGAACATCATGCCCTGGTCGCCTGCGCCGATGAGGTCAAGAGGATCGGTCGTGCGGCCCGCCTGGGCATCGAAGGACTCATCGACGCCCTGGGCGATGTCGGGGCTCTGCTCGTGAATCATGCTGATGACGCCGCAAGTCTCGCAGTCAAAACCGAACTTTGCGCGGTTGTAGCCGATGCGGCGAAGCACGTCTCGGGCGATGGTCTGCACGTCGACGTAGGCCTGGGTGCGGATCTCCCCGGCGACGACGACGGTTCCGGTGGTGACGAATGTCTCGCAGGCGCAGCGGACCGCAGAAAGGCTAGCGGGGTTGCCGGACGGGCTGACGTAACCCTCGGCCTCTAGGCGAGCCTCCTTGGCGAGGATCGCGTCGAGCACGGCATCGCTGATCTGGTCGCAGATCTTATCGGGGTGACCTTCGGTCACGGACTCCGAGGTGAAGTAGTAGCTCTCTGACATGCGTGCAACCTCCTTGGGCGTAAGGCCCGTACGTGGCGCCTTCCGGCGCCCGGAGACGAAAAACGTCCCCATGCCAATATGCAAGGGGACGTCGATGACGCGTGTCATGCTTCCCCCGTCTTCCGGAGAGCGCGGCTCTCCGCCGAGAATTGGCACCCTGCCGGCGGCCGCGGCCGCGAGGTGGGTTGTCGGAGCGTCATGGGGCTCGGTCCCTCGGCTCTACGCGTCTCGGCGGTGCTTGACCGTCTCGACGCCTCTTGACGAGCGCCCTTTCAAGGCACAGATAGTGTATTGGTTCGAAAGGCGTCTGTAAACTTGAGAAATTATGTAAACCCGTCTGCTTAAAGTGCGTATAATGCCCCTTCGCGAGGGTATATTGGGCAGATGGGGAGGCCGGGCCAGCCAGGCTCCTTACTAAGCACATAAATAAATGAGCAAGCGAGCGTTGCTGCACGTCCCGTACCGAGCCACTGCCGGCAAGGCACCACCGCCGGCCGGCAAGACCCGCGCCACGCCACCGGGAAGTCTCCACCGCTGGCCAGCAAGACCCGCGCCACCGTCCGCAAGACCCCGCCGCCGGCGAGCACAACCGTAAGCCACGTTCTACTGCAGGGAGTCGCCACGTGAGAACTGCCTTCGACATCTTCAAACGCGATCTCAAGCGCATCTTCGTCAACCCCGTGGCCATCATCATTGCCATCGGCGTCTGCATCATCCCGTCGCTCTACGCTTGGTTCAACATCCTCGCCAACTGGGATCCGTACGAGAACACCTCGACGGTCCCCATCGCCGTCGTCATCGAGGACGAGGGCGCCGAGGTGGGCGACAAGGGCTACATCAACGCCGGCGACATGGTCGAGGAGCGCCTCAAAGACAATGACCAGCTCGGCTGGAACATCGTCGACAGCGAGGACGAGGCGATCGAGGGGGTGAAGAGCGGCCGCTACTACGCTGCCTTCGTCCTGCCGAAGGACTTCACCAGCTCCATGGCGGACGTTCTCGACGGCGACACCGAGCAGGCGCACATCGCCTATTACGTTAACGAGAAGGTAAACGCCATCTCGCCCAAGGTGACCGATACCGGTGCGACCACCCTCGAGGCGCAGATCGCTAACCAGTTCGTGCAGGTCGTCGGCGAGACGGTTTCCGAGAAGCTCTCCGGCCTCTCTGGGCGCCTGCTTGGCGGCATCGACGAGGCCACCGCGAGCGCCAACGAGAGCCTGGTCGAGGTGCAGAGCCTGCTCAATGGCATCGCCGATGGCCTCGACAACGCCGGCGGCACCATTTCTGACGCCCGCGGTGCCGTTAGCTCCGCCCGCTCCACGCTCTCTCAGGTGAGCACTTCCTCCGCCTCGCTCGCGAGCACGCTCTCGAGCTCGATGGACTCCCTCTCCACCACCCGTGCCAACGCGGGCGCCCTTGGCGCGCAGCTCTCCGGCGCCCTTGGCACGAGCGTGTCGACCATCTCTGGCATCTCCAGCAAGGCCAACTATGACATCGGCCAGATCACCGGCGACGTGGGCTGGGCCCAGGGCCAGCTCGACGGCGCGATCAGTCATATCGGCGCCCTCAACTCCAACACCATCGCAGACCTCACGACCTCCATCCAGCGCGCCTGGGACACGATCAATGGCCTCGATGACTCCACCCCCAACAAGCAGGAGATCCTCAACGCGCTATCCTCCGCGGAGTCTGCGCTCAACGAGCTCAAGAACCTGAACGATGGCCAGCTCGCCACCCTCAAGGAGAAGTCCGCCGCCATCAAGAACGCCAACGACGCGATCGCCGGCCTCTCTGGTTCCGTGAACGCTGCCGTGCAGGCGACCTCCCAGGGCCTTGCTGAGGTGCAGGGAACGCTCAACACCACGACGCTCCCGGCCGTCTCCAGCGCGCTCGACGGTTTCGCTGACGCCGGCGGCCGCCTCGTGGGCACTGCCGACGCGCTCGCTCCGATGCTCTCCCAGGCTGACGGCACGCTCTCCCAGCTCGATGGCATCCTCGCCCAGAGCTCTGGCGCCATCGTCCAGACCTCTGCCGGCGTTCGCTCCGCCGCGGATGCCGTGGGCGCGCTCGCGACCGACACCGCCGCCATCCAGAGCGCCGAGGCGTTCAGCATGCTCAAGGACGCGCTCGATCTCGACGCGGAGCAGGTGGGCGACTTCATCGGTTCGCCTGTCGAGATGGTATCCCAGCCCGTCTATGCCGTGGAGAACTATGGCAGCGGCGTGGCGCCGTTCTTCACCAACCTCGCTCTTTGGGTGGGTGGCTTCGTGCTCGTCGCCATCTACAAGCTCGAGGTCGATGACGAGGGCATCGGTAAGTTCAAGCCGTGGCAGGGCTTCTTCGGTCGCTGGCTGCTGCTGAACCTCCTGGGCCAGGTCCAGGCCATCATCTGCTGCGTGGGTGACGTTCTTCTCGGCATCCAGTGTTTGAACCCGGTGGCGTTCGTCTTCGCCGGCATGGTCGAGAGCTTCGTCTACGTGGCGTTCATCTACTCGATATCAGTGGCCTTCAAGCACATCGGCAAGGCCATCGCCGTCCTGCTCGTGATCCTGCAGATTCCTGGCGCCTCGGGCACCTATCCCATCGAGATGATGCCGGACTTCTTCAAGAACGTTTACCCGTTCCTGCCGTTCACGTATGGCGTCAACGCCATGCGCGAGGCCATTGCCGGCTTCTACGGCAACTATTACGCCACGAACCTGATCGTTCTTCTCGTGTTCCTGATTCCGGCGCTGCTCATTGGTGTCACCGCGCGTCGCCACCTGCTCAACATCAACGCCCTGTTCGATCGCAAGCTTGGAGATACGGAGCTCATGATCACCGAGCGCACGAGCATGGAGGGTGCGACCTTCCGCCTCTCGACGCTCATCAAGATCATCATGAACTCCGGCGAGTACAAGGCCGCCTTCATCGAGCGTGCCGCAAAGTTCGAGCTCATGTATCCCACGCTCATCAAGCGTGGCTTCGCGGCGCTCATCTGGGTGCCGCTCGTCCTGCTCGCGCTCATGTTCGCGCTGCCCGCGAAGTTCGCGATGCTGACGCTCTGGATTCTCTCGTTGATCGTCATCAGCACGTTCCTCATCGTGGTGGAGTACTTCCACGAGCGCGTCTCCAAGAAGCTCTCTCTCTCTGACATGAGCCGCGAGGAGCTCTTCTCCCTCCTTGACGACGAGCTTCGCCAGGAGTTCATGGCGTTCGCCCCACTCGACAAGATGCGTCTCGAAAAGGGCGAGGTCAACGCCTCTGCCCTCGAGGGCCGTTCTGCACGCAAGGATTCCGACGCCTCGGATGCCGATTCCTCGAAGGGAGGCGAGGCGTAATGCGCAAGATCATCGACTTCATCAAGCGCGACCTGCGCCACATCAAGGGAAACGTCATCGCCCTCGTCGTCATCATGGGCATCATCGTGGTACCGACGTTTTACGCATGGTTCAACATCGGTGGCTTCTGGGACCCGTACAGCAACACGAAGAACCTGAAGGTCGCCGTTGCCAACTCTGACCTCGGGTACACCTCTGACCTCATGCCCATAGATATCAACTTCGGTAACCGTGTGGTCGATGACCTGCGCAAATCGACGACCATCGGCTATACCGTGGTCTCCGAGGACGAGGCCATCGAGGGAGTTCGTTCTGGCGAGTACTACGCTGCCGTCGTCATTCCGGAGGACTTCTCCGCCGATCTCCTCACGGCCCTTTCTGACAATCCGGTCAAGGCCCAGGTCAAGTTTTATCAGAACGAGAAGGCCAACGCGATTGCCCAGATTGTGACCAACAAGGCCTCCGCCGCCATCGAGAAGGACATCGACGAGTCCTTCGCGAGCACCGTGACGACCGTCGGGGCCGGCGTACTCGACCAGCTTGGCAACTATCTCGATGACGATAAGATCGCGGAGGTTGCCGCTAACCTCGACACCGCCGTGCTGAAGAGCTCCGAGACGCTCACTTCCACCGCCCAGACCATGCGCGGCTTCGCGGACACGCTTGATGCCACCCAGGGCCTGCTCGGGTCCGGCTCCTCGGCCTTCGACGCCTCCCTGTCTTCCGCGCTCTCCGTGGGCAACTCGCTCACGGGTGCGGCGAGTAACGTCCGCGACCTCGGCAATGCCCTCGACGGCACCACGGGATCGATCAATGACGCCATTGCCTCAAGCTCTGCCAGCATCGGCGCGGTCTCTGACGCCATCGATAGCGCGTTTGACGCTGTCGATGCCCCCACGAACGATCTCATCGACGCCCTCACCAAGGCGCAAGGCGTGGCGGCCACGAACCAGGAGCGCCTGAATGACCTCGCGTCGCGCCTGGGGGCCGCGGCTGACAAGATGGACGCAGCCAAGTCTTCCGTCGACGCCGAGCTGAACGCTCTCGACCCGAATTCGCCGCTCTACGACATCCGCTACTCGGTGCTCCACAAGACCTCGATCGCGCTCCAGGGCGCGAGGGACTCTGCCCGCGAGCTCAAGGCCCATGCCGAGAGCGCCGCCTCCTCGATGGGAGAGCTCGCCCAGATGCTCGGCAAGACCGCCGGAGACATCCAGACGGGCAGGACCGACGCCGCGGCAGCCCGCGCCGAGCTTCAGGGCATCGTCTCGAATGCGAAGGACAGCCTCTCCTCCGTCGAGTCCTTTTACGAGACGAACCTCAAGGGGTCGCTCAACGACCTGGCCAACAGCATCGATTCCGCTGCCGGCGACGCCGACTCCATCATGTCGAGCCTGAACGAGACGCTCGGTGCCGTCGGCTCCACCGCCTCTTCCGCCGCGGACTCCATCGGTGGCGCCAGCGGCTCGCTGAACCAGGCCGCCGACGTGCTCGACGACTCCGCCCAGAAGCTCGTCGCGCTTCATGGCAAGCTCACGGCAGCCCTCGAGTCCGATGACATGAACCAGGTGCGCTCGATTCTCTCGGGCGACGTCAGCGATCTCGCGAACTTCATCTCCAACCCGGTCATCGTCGACCGCAACCCGATCTATGCGATCGAGAACAACGGCAGCGCCATGGCGCCGTTCTACACGACGCTCGCCATCTGGATCGGGGGCGTCGTTCTGGCCGCTCTCGTGAAGACGGGCGCGAGCGAGAAGGCCATCGAGGAGACGGGCTGCTCGCACACCCAGGTCTACCTCGGACGCCTTGCCCTGTTCGCGGGCGTCGGCCTGCTCCAGAGCGCGCTCATCTGCGCCGGTGACCTCTACTTCCTCGGCGTGCAGTGCGCCAATCCCGTCCTCTTCTTCCTGGTGGGGTGGCTGGCGAGCTTCGTGTTCGTGAACATCATCTACGCCCTTACCGCGAGCTTTGGCGACGTGGGCAAGGCCATCGCAGTCGTCCTCATGGTCATCCAGGTCGCCGGCTCCGGTGGCACCTTCCCGAAGGAGATGCTGCCCCCGACCTTCCAGGCGCTCTATCCGTTCCTGCCGTTCGTCCACAGCGAGAACGCCATGCGAGCCGCGATGTTCGGTCTTTACGGCAACGACTACTGGAGCTGCATGGGCAAGCTCGCGTGCTTCCTTGTCCCGGCGCTGCTGCTCGGTCTCGTGCTTCGTCGTCCGATTATCCGCCTGAACGAGTGGGTCGATGAGAAGCTCGAAAGCACGAAGCTGATGTAGGGGTGGGCTCGAGCCGTTCCCGCTCGTCTCGGCTGATCTGGCCGCGTAGACGTTAAGCCCCGTC
>UQWE01000008.1 GCA_900544655.1 uncultured Coriobacteriaceae bacterium | reverse complement strand
ACGTGATCCGGCGACGCCCCGTTCCGCGGGCCGCGCCACCCCAGGCCACGACCAAGGCGTCCCGCCATCGGATTTGATGGCGGGACGCCTTTTGCTTAGCACCTCTTGGTGTCCCTTGTCGCCTGACTGTGCCAATTTAGGTAAATGCCTCTGCTTATGTCTTGTCTAAAGATACCGTTCACCGTTCACCGGTAGTAATTGCCCTGTTTTTCGCCAGATCTTCTCGTTAGTTTTTGGCAAATGCCTGGTAAAAGAGGCTGGGCATTAATTCATGCAGAGAGTCTGACAACCGCTTGCGGGTAAATGAGGCTCAGCGGATAAGAATGTTTACTCGCGGCTGTAGTCTTCGAGTCCCAATTAGTTATAGGAGGGACTCCAATGAACGATAACGGCGCTCGCGGCTACAAAGTCGTTGCCTGCTCGGCTTCTTCCGCCGAAGAGACTGTTGGTGTGAAAGGGGGTAAGGGAAGAGGGAGAAAGAAATCCCCATCTCAATCAGCTTCTTCTCCATCTATTGTCGAGCGAACTCGTCTGGTTACAGATCTTTTGGGATCTTTGGCGCGCGATCGACTCCTTGTTCTTTCCTCTGAAAAGGGCTTGGGGAAGCATGTTCTCGCTTCCCAACTCATTGGTTCGCTTACTGCGTCTGGGTATGAGACTACTTGCATCCGACTTGCCGGGGTTTCTCCTGATACGGCTTGCCGTAAATTGCGAGCTCGAATGAAAGAGAGCGTGGCTCGCCAGTCTCTTGACGTCGCCAGCGGTCAGTTGCTGGTCATCGACGGCCTTTGGGGGATGGAAGACCCATTTTTTGGTAGAGTCACGCGAACAATATGCTCTGCTGTGTTTGGCAACTGCCTGGTTTTAATCATTCTTCGTGAGGATTCTGAATCTCTCCTTGAGTTCCTTCCGCCTTGTAGGGTTGTTAGAGCTGGCGATTTGATTGTCGATGATAGGGAGCTATCTGCTTGGGAGCCTATGTTGGGTGGGCTCTCGGCTAAGGACGTTATGCGCTGTACTCACGGCATTCCTTCTCTCATCTCGAACCTTCGAGTTACGCGTGTTTATCCTGGTCGCATTCCTTCGGGCTCATATTGGAATCGTTGCGTTGGCGACCTATTCTCAAATGCTTTGCGTCCTAGCCTGATTGAGGAGGAACTTGAGCTCCGCCTGGTCCTTCTCGCTCTTGGCAAGGGCGAAGTATCTAATCTGTCTTCTCTAGGGATTAGGGTTTCAGGCGACATTCTGGTTGAAATGGCCGAGACGTGTCCTCTATTCGGTATCGACCTAAGAAATGATCGATTCGACGTTGTCCCGTGCGAAGACTCCGTTGTGGCAAAGGCGTTGATTGAACGCGAAAAAGGCAATGAGGAATTAATTGCATCTCTAGTGAAGCATCTTGCCGCCAACGGAAAGATGAGAAGGGCGAGCGCAATCGCCCTTGCATCAAGTGACCAACGCATCCTTAAGTCCCTTGTCGGTGAGTATCCACTCGAAATGATTGATGCTGGACTTACGGGGACTGTAGTAAGGACCGTGCTCGCCTCAGGTCGCGATCCAAGGATGTGTGCTGCCGCTAGAATCATTGAGCTCTTCGGCGTAGGGAAAGACTCTTCTGGCGTTGCTGATGCGGCTGCCGGATTCATGATTTCAGGCGATCGTGCCAAGATTCACGAGCAGCAAATCAAACTGCTTGAGGCGATGCGTCGCTGTAGGTCAGAAAAGAGTGGCTCACTATCTTCCAGTTGGTTTGATTCTTCCATGTCATCAAGCCATCCTCTAGTGGGCAAACTCGCCCTTATGGGAAAGGCACTCTCCCTTGGATTCGACATGTCGTTTGTTGAAGTGTTTAGAGAGATGCTGCTTGCGAAAAATGATGCTGCTGAATCCAATGATCCCTCTGCGCTCTCGGCAGTCCTCGCAATCTATTTCGAGGCAGCTCGCGAACTAGTTGGGGATCCGCCAAACCTTGGAGATGCGGCGACCGTTGCTCGAGCGGAGGAGTTACTCGCTGGCGACGTGCCGCCCCAGATGAGGAATTCGACGCATCTTGTCCTCTCTGCAGCGCGGCTTCTCTCCGGAAGTGCTGACGGCTCGCTTGAGAGCGACCGTTGCGCGTCGAGCTATGCTGCGCGAGGAGAGTGGCGGGCTGCTTCATGGGCAAACCTCGCGGGGTGTTTTTCGGATTTCGCGTCGACGAGTTTCAGACGCGCCCATGTCCATGCTGCGGCGGCATTTGGATATGCAAAGACCGCGGGAGATGAAAAAGCAATTGTTGTTGCCCGAATTATGGAGCGCGCAACGTTGCTGAAGTTCGGGGAAAGCGGCGACTTGGGCTCGGCGTGGGAAGTTGGCACCTCGGAAGCGAGTTCGGATTTAGTGCTGCTGGATAGACTGCACGAAGCTCTGGGGCGAAGAGACGCCGAAGGCGTGTCAACGCTTGTCGACGAAATGGGAGAAACTACCCCAAGCCTAAGCAGCAAAGTGCTCGTCTCCTATTTGGCAAAATATGATGGGGTTGTGGGGCAGCGCATTCTACGTGAGCTGCCGCCATCATGGGTGCCTAATAGAGAGCCGTCGTGCGTGGGACAAGGTGATGCGAGCGTCGCGTTTCATGCGTCGCTGCAAAACTCCACCGTGCCGTTTGCGAAGGGGCTCGATCCTGGCGGCGGTCCTGTTCTCGACGTGAATGTGCTGGGAGGGTTTTCGGCTCGAAAGGGAGGCATCAAGATACGGGAGGGCGCATGGAGAAGGAGGAGGGCCCGTGATCTTCTTGCCATGCTCGCTCTGACCCCGGGACATACGATGTCTCGGGCGGAGGCAATCGTCCAGCTCTGGCCCGAAATGGATCTTATTCGAGGTAGAGAGAGCTTCTATAGCGTGCTGAGCGCTTTGCGTGCGGCTTGTGGCCAGGTTGCGGGGGAGATTGACTACATAGCAAGCGGTCAGGGCCGAATTTGGCTTGACGAAACGTTGGTTCGGTGCGACGTCGACGAATTCGAGCGTCTCGCAAGGCTAATTGTGGGTGGTGGTCTGCCGGAAACCGAGGTGGTGGCCCTATGCCTCAAACTTGAGGGGCTCTACCGCGGAGGTTCCTACGTGCCTATTAGCGATCCGGATGGGAAGTACCGGCGCCGGCACGAGGAATTGTCTCAGCGCTATGTTGATGCGATGCTCAAAGGGTCTGAGGTGGCGCTGAGGCTCAATGACGAACGGCAATCGAAGTGGTTCCGTGAAAACGTGAGGATGGAAGTTGGGGCTACCTCTGGAGCAAGGGCCGATAGATCGGCTCTTGGATGACTGGCTCGGGGCGTCCTGACCCGGAAACGCCGTAGTCAATCACAGGCTGGTGGAACAAACCCGATTGATGTGGGAGGCGCGCAGGGGCGGCCCCGCGCGCGGCGAGAACGGGTGCACATATTGTGGTGTGGAATTGCTCGCCTGACGCATGGGCGAGCAACGGCTAAAGTAAATACTGACTAAAAAAGGAAGCTGGGGGCATGCTTGCCCGCGTGGACCCGGAAGACAATAGGGGAACGACATGGCCGGTCTCTTTTCGAAGATCTTGTCCATTGGCTCTGATAAGGAGCTGAGGGAGTACAACGCTATTGCCGATGAGGTCGCGAGACTTGGAGACAGGTTCGCGAAGATGGATGATGAGGAGCTCTCGGGCCAGACCGTGCTTTTCCGCGAACGCCTCGAAAAGGGCGAGACGCTGGATGATCTCCTTCCCGAGGCGTTTGCCTGCGCTCGTGAAGCTTCGGATCGCGTCCTTGGCATGCGTCACTTCGACGTGCAGGTTGTGGGTGGCATCGCGCTCCATAGGGGAACCATTGCTGAGATGAAGACCGGCGAGGGCAAAACCCTCGTGTCTACGCTTGCCGGTTACCTCAATGCCCTTCCTGGCAAAGGCGTTCACATTGTCACGGTGAACGACTACCTTGCTCGCCGTGACTCCGAGTGGATGGGTCAGCTCTATAACTTCCTTGGCCTTGAAGTTGGCTTGCTGCAGAACGGCATGCCTCTCGCAGACAAGGCTCCCGCCTATGCGGCCGATGTCACGTATGGCACCAACTCTGAGTTTGGCTTTGACTACCTGCGCGACAACATGGTTACTCGCGCTTCCATGCGCGTGCAGCGCGGCCAAAATTTTGCGATTGTCGATGAGGTCGACTCCATCCTTATTGATGAGGCTCGTACGCCGCTCATCATTTCCGGCGCTGGCACGAAGTCCGCTGATACCTACAAGGACTTTGCCCGCGCGGTTCGTGGCCTCGTTCGAGCCGAGGAGCCCGAGCGCGATCCGTTGGGTGGTCCCGTGCCCGAGCCCGATGGTGACTACATCATGGACGAGGCAAAGCACACCATTGCCGCGACCGAGCAAGGCCTTCGCAAAATCGAGGAGCGCCTTGGCGCAGACATCTACTCCGACCTCTCTGGTCAGCTTGCCAATCACCTCCAACAGGCGCTGAAGGCCCAGTACATGTTCCATCGCGACAAGGACTATGCCGTTCTCGACGGCGAGGTCAAGATCGTTGATGAGTTTACGGGTCGCATCATGGAGGGTAGGCGCTGGTCCGAGGGCCTGCACCAGGCTGTTGAGGCAAAGGAAGGCGTGCTTGTTCGCGAAGAGAACCAGACGCTGGCGACCATCACCCTCCAGAATTATTTCCGCCTCTACGACAAACTCTCTGGCATGACGGGCACCGCCATGACCGAGGACGCGGAGTTCCGCGAGATCTACAAGCTTCCCGTTACCGAGATTCCGCCCAACAAGCCGGTGACTCGCGTCGATCACGATGACCGTATCTACCGCAACGTTGACTATAAGTTCCAGGCCGTCGCAGCCGATGTGGAAGAGCGCCACGCCAAGGGTCAGCCCGTCTTGGTCGGCACGGTCTCCATCGAGAGCTCCGAGCGCCTTTCTAAGATGCTCACGCAGCGCGGTATCAAGCACGAGGTCCTTAACGCTAAGTTTCACGAGCGCGAGGCCCAGATCGTTGCCCAAGCTGGTCGCGAGGGCGCCGTTACCATCGCCACCAACATGGCGGGTCGAGGCACGGACATCCTGCTTGGAGGTAATCCCGTTGAGCTTGCCAGCCAGCTTCTTGCCGAGGAGGGCCTCACCGAGGATTCTGCTACGCCCGAGCAGCTTGCGGATGCCAATAAGAGGGCCAAGGAGTCTTGCGCCGAAGAGCGCGAGCGCGTCCTAGCTGCCGGGGGCCTTGCGGTTATCGGCACCGAGCGTCATGAGAGCCGCCGCATTGATAACCAGCTGCGTGGCCGTTCCGGTCGCCAGGGCGATCCTGGCGAGACACAGTTCTATCTCTCCCTCGAGGATGACCTCATGCGCCTCTTCGGCGCCGATCGCATGGATCGCATCGCCGCGATGATGGCGAAGTATGACATGCCGCCCGACATGCCCCTCAAGGCCAAGATGGTCTCCAAGGCCATCGAAGGTGCCCAGCGCAAGGTCGAGGAAATAAACTACGCCATGCGTAAGAGCGTCCTCGACTACGATGATGTCATGAACCAGCAGCGTCAGGTCATTTACGAGGAGCGTAACAAGATTCTCGACGGCAAGGATCTGACTGAGCACATCAGCGAGGTCACGAGCGCGACCGTCGAGCGCGAGGTTCGCGAGTTCTGTCCCGAGGGCACTGCTATCGAGGACTGGGATCTCGATGGTCTTCGCTCCTGGGTCAAGGAACTCACTGGGGAGGACGGCCTGCCCGAGCTTTCTCGCGAGGCAGACACCTCTGACGTCGTGAAGGTCATGGACGAGTACGTCGAGAGCCTCTATGCCAAGCGTACCGAGGACCTTGGCGAGGAGATTACCCAGCGCCTCGCGGCCCAGGTTATGCTGCGCGTTATCGACACGCGTTGGATGACGTATCTCCAGGAGATGGACTACCTCAAGACGGGCATCGGCCTTCGTGGCTTTGGCCAGCGCGATCCTCTCGTCGAATACAAGCAGGAGGCATACGCCGCCTTCAGTCAGCTCGTCGACACGATGTATGAGGACTTCCTCCGTACGATGCTGCACATTCGTCGCAACACCGTGTCCGCCCAGAACTCGCAGATGGCTCCGTCTGCCCTCGAGGGCGCGCGCTACTCTGGCCCCGCTGAGGTTGATGGCGATTCCGGTGCCCGCACTTCCGCCATCTCTCGAGCGAAGCGGACGGCTCCCGCTGTTCGCGCGGAGCGTCGTGATGTCGCGGCTCCCTCGCCGAAGGCCTCCACTGCCAAGCCGCACACCTACCGCAAGGCGGACGATCCTGATCCCTATGTAGGCATTGGCCGCAATGACCCCTGTCCTTGCGGCAGCGGCAAGAAGTTCAAGAACTGCCACGGGAGAAATCGCTAGTGTCTGAGGCCGCAAACGAGAGAATCGATGCTCTGGAAAGCAGGTTAGCCGAGGTCGAGGGCTATCTCCATGTTGAGGAAGCTCGCGGAACGGTGGCCGAGCTTGAGCGTCAGAGCGCTGAGCCCGGCTTTTGGGATGACGCGAACGCCGCCCGCGAGACGATGGCGAAGCTTGCCCGCGCGAAGGAAGATGTCGCAGACATTAATGCCGCGCATGCGAAGCTCGAGGATGCCCGTGCCGCTTGGGAGCTCGGACAGGAGATGGAGGACGAGGACTTGCTCGCGGAGTGCGAAGCCAACCTCGACTCCCTCGAGTATGACCTCTCTGAGCTCGAGCTCGCGAGCTGGTTTACGGGCGAGTTTGACGGCGGTGATGCCATCGTCAACATAACGCCTGGCCAAGGCGGTCTCGAGGCGCAGGATTGGTGCAGCATGCTGCTGCACATGTATCTGCGCTACTGTGAGCGACGTGGCTGGAAGGTCACCATCAACGATGCTCCTGCGGCGGAGCAGATTGGCATTGACCGCGCCACGATCACCGTGTCCGGTAAGAACGCCTATGGCATGCTGCGCGCCGAGCAGGGCGTGCACCGTCTTGTCCGCATCTCTCCGACGGATGCCAAGAAGCGCCGGCAAACCACTTTCGCAGGTGTTGAGGTCCTTCCGGTTCTGCCAGATGACATCGAGGTCGAGATTGATCCCGGTGAGGTTCGCGTGGACGTCTACCATGCGAGTGGCCCTGGTGGTCAGGGCGTCAACACGACGGATTCCGCCGTCCGCGTCACGCATCTGCCTACGGGTATCGTCGTGACGTGCCAGAATGAGCGCAGCCAGATTCAGAACAAGGCTACGTGCATGCAGATTCTCCGCTCGAAGCTCTATGAGCTCGAGCTTCAGAAGCGTGCCGAGGCACTCGACGAACTTCGCGGACCTAAGACGGAGATTGGCTTCGGCAACCAGATTCGCAGCTATGTGCTTTATCCCTACCAGATGGTCAAGGATCTTCGGACGGGTTGCGAGACGGGTAACGTCGATGCCGTGCTGTCTGACGGCGATCTCGACCCGTTTGTCGTTGCGTATCATCGCTGGGTCGTGGGTGGCAAAGAGCCTGCGAGCATTGCTGACGAAGACTAGCAAGCGCGCCCTGGAACCAAACGGGTCCAGGGCGCGTTCTTGTATCGCGTTAGCATAAATGCTTGCTTGATGAGCGAAGCCCCGCAGCGGCGGGCCACCCAGGGCTTATGCCAGCAGGGCCTCGCGCAGCTCATCGACGGAGTCAACCACGTCGTCTGCGCCGGCCTCTTCGAGCTCGGCGCGCTTGTGTGCCAAAGGTGACGCCGATGCTTGTCGTGCCCGCGGAGCGGGCGCTGAATGTCGTAGAAGCGATCGCCGATCATGACGCATTGATCGGCGACCGCGCCGAACCCCTCCATGACCACGCGGATGAGCTCGGCTTTTCCTCCTGATGGCTGCGAAGGCACCGGGGTAGGGAGGGCCGACAACGCGGCTCACGCCGCCCATCTGCTCGGGTGTGAATCCTGTTTCGGAAAGTGCCTGCGTTGCGGCGGTGACGATGTGGCCCTCCGTGTCCGCGAGCGTACCGTCGAAGTCGAAGATGATGACGGGTCGGCAGCGAGGGTCGCTCTCTTGAATCACGGGACTTCTTCAGTATGTCATTCGAAATGCCCGAAGCGGGTTTGCTCGTGCGGGGTAATCGTTGGGGCGTGGGGCCGTCGCGAGGCTTAAAGCAGCCCCGGCATTTCGTCCGCGTCAACCTCGAGGCCGGGCTCGGCGCGGATGACCCTGCTTACGCCATGGGCTAGAAATGCAGAGACCTCCTCAGGGGTTGCGCCGGTGTCGGTGATGAGGGTGTCGATGTCATCGACCGTGCCAAATGGGAAGCTCGAGGTTCGACCGATCTTCGAAGAATCTGCCACGAAGAAATGCTCGTCTGATTGGGAGAGCATGAGCGCGTTGACAACGGGCTCCGGGGCGGTTGCTGAGGTTATGCCATCGGCGACAGAAATCGCGGTGCAGCCGAGGAAGCACTTCTTCGCACGGATGCGCCGCACGTTGTCCATGGCGATTTTTCCCGTCATCGAGGCGCGAGGCGGCCTAATCTCCCCTCCGGTAAGAAGGATGGAGAGAGCGGGGTGCTCGCCTATAAGGAGGGCCTTGCCGTTGTTGGTGACGACGGTGACGTCGCGCGCCTCAATGAAATCGATGATGGAGAGAGCCGTCGAACTGCCGTTGATGAATATGCAGTCGCCGTCGCAAACGTACTTTGCCGCCTCACGGGCAATGGCTCGATTGGCCCTGACGCGTTGGGACCCTGATGGGCGCCCGAGTGGATTGAGAAGGGAGGCGCTTCCATGTTGGCGCGAGAGAACATGGCGGCTCTCGAGCCAGTCGAGGTCACGCCTGATCGTGAGTTGTGACACCTCAAAGTGCTCCGCCAGCTCCGCTACGCTCGCTTGTCCGTCCCGTTCGAGGAGAGCCATGATGGCGTCTCGTCTTGCCGCTACGAACGCATTGCTCCTTCGCATGGGGTCTACTCTCCTTTTATGAACGTTATAGGGGTCCGTTGAACATTGCGATCTATTTGTTCGAGACAGGGGCGAGTTTACGAGAGAACAACCATAAAACATGACGAGCAGATTCATAAATCGGTGAACGGCAGAACGAATATTCTTTTATGTGTGATACGAACTAAATATATGAACGGAAGTTACAAACAATTTGTCGAAATATCAAAACGACGAACTATGTAATTCGAGATAAAGGCGTTGTTAAGCTGCCAAAATACTACCGGTCACAGTTAAAACACAGTCGCTTGGCGACATGAATACCGTTCGTTAAAAAATAGTCGCCCGGACACCGATGGGTGTGGAAAAATCGTCAACGTAACGTTCATAAGACGGAAATACGCGTCAATAAAGGAGGGCGAGCGGATGCTAAGCGATCTTCTTGATCCGAGCCTGGTACAGCTCAACGTCGATGCTGCCGACTGGAAAGATGCCATCTACAAGGCCACCCAGCCCATGGTCGATGGCGGCAAGGTGACCGAGGGCTATGTCGCCGACATCATCAAGGGCAAGGAGGAGCTGGGCCCCTATTTCGTGCTGACCGAGCACGTCGCCCTCCCGCATGCACGTCCCGAGTGCGGTGCCCTCGAGAGCGCCATCGGCATCGTCACGCTGAAGACGCCCGTCGAGTTTGGCTCCGAGGCCAACGATCCGGTGAAGTACCTCTTCCCGCTCGCGGCCAAGGACAGCGACGCGCACCTGAGCGCCCTGCAGTCCCTTGTCGAGCTTCTTGCTGACCCGGATTTCTTCGATCAGCTTGACTCTGCCAACACGCCACAGGATGTCATGGACCTCGTCCATGCTAAGGAAGGGAAGTAACAAATGTATCGTGCACTCGTCTGCTGCCGCGCCGGCATGGGCTCTTCGATGATGCTCAAGATCAAGTGCGACCAGGTCATCAAGGAGCACAACCTCCCCATCGAGACCGAGCACGGCAACCTCGACTCCATCAACGGCTTCAGCGGTGACCTCGTCATCACGATGAGCGACCTCACCGATGAGCTCTCCCATGACTCTCGCGTTCCGTCTGCTGTGGGCATCACGAACATCGTGAACAAGGGTGAGATCACCGAGAAGCTCACCGCTTGGGTTCAGGAGCACGACGCCAAGTAGGCGACTGAGGTCATTCCGGCGACGCGAGCCTTGAGCGAAGTGCTTAGAGCTTGCGGCTGCCGGATCCCCCGCACAAATCGTTTTCGGCTTAGCCGGATGGGCCAGCGCCCGTCCGTTAGGTAGTTCTGTCCAAACCAGCTGAGAGGAAATCAACATGCTTGATGCCATTCTCGCGCAGCTCAGGGACACGTCGGTGATCATGGGTGTCATCGCCCTCGTCGGCCTCCTGCTGCAGAAGAAGTCCGCGGTGGACGTCTTCTCCGGTACCGTTAAGACCATGATTGGCTTTATGATCTTCAACATCGGCTCCAGCGCCATGAGCTCCCAGGTCACCGTCTTTTCTGACATGTTCAGCCGTGCCTTCCAGGTCTCCGGCGTTGTGACCCAGGTCGAGGTTGCGACCTCGCTCGCTCTCCAGACCTATGGCACCGAGGTCGCCATGGTCATGGTCCTGGGCTTCATCATGAACCTGGTCTTCGCTAAGTTCACGAAGTTCAAGGCCGTCTTCCTGACTGGTCAGCACTTCCTGTACTTCGCCTGCGTCCTCGCCCTCGTCTTCATCGCCCTGGGCGCCCCGTTCATGGTCACCGTCCTTCTCGGTGGCGTCATCCTCGGCTTCTGCGGCGCCGCCCTCCCGACGCTCTGCCAGCCCTTCGTCAACAAGCTCGTTGGCGATGACTCCATCGCCATCGGCCACTTCAACTGCATCGGCTATGCCTTCGCCGGTTACGTGGGCAAGCTCTTCGCCAAGAAGAGCGCCGACGGCGAGCTTGATGCTCCCCAGGCCGAGGAGAAGCAGCTCCCCGAGTTCTTCAAGCTCTTCAAGGACTTCGTGTTCTCCGTCGCCCTGTTCATGATTGTTCTGTTCTACATCGTGACCATCGCCTGCCTCGTGACTGGCCACTTCGGTGACGAGCTCGCCTCCGGCAAGGCCTTCACGTCCTACTTCGGCAACGACCTTTGGTTCATCTGGCCGTTCCTCGCTGGCCTTCAGTTCGCTGCCGGTATGTCCGTCCTGATCTACGGTGTCCGTCAGTTCATCGCCGCCATCACCGAGGCCTTCGTCGGCATCTCCGAGAAGCTCATCCCCGATGCTCGTCCGGCCGTTGACTGCCCCGCCATCTTCCCGTTCGCCCCGAACGCCGTCATCATCGGCTTCATCGGCTCCTTCCTCGGCGGCCTCGTCGCCATGGCTCTCATGGTTGCCTTCCACAGCGAGACCATCATGATCCCGGCTGCTGGCATCTGCTTCTTCTCTGGCGGCACCTGCGGCGTCTGCGGTTACGCCTACGGTGGCTGGAAGGGCGCCTTCCTCGGCTCCTTCCTGGTCGGCATCTTCCTGTGCGCTGGCCCGCTCGTGCTCTACCCGGCCTTCGCCCAGCTTGGAATTGCTGGCGCTTCCTTCCCGAACGTTGACTACAACATCGTTGGTTCGATCATCTACGAGATCGGTCACTTCTTCGCCTAAGATCTGCCGTTCTAGCGGCCCCGGGGTGGCACAACGCGTCGTCTCTCCCGGGGCCGCACCCTTTGACCTAGGAGCTATCTCATGGCCGACAAAGACAACCAGCAGGAACGTGACGTTGAGCTGAGGGTCGAGGAGGACCGCACCCGACTGCTCGTGTGTGGGCTGGGTCTGCTTCTTCTCGTTTTCGCCATTCTGTTCGCGGCGATCTGCGCCTACGCGCTCGCAGACGTCACGGGAAACATCGCGCTGCTGCTGGTCGTGGTTGTCGCCATCACCGCCGTTTGGTTCATCTCGAAGCGCATGGGCCGTTTGCTTGGCAAGTACGCCGCGCACGTCGGCGTTTGCGAGTTTGGCCCGAACGAGCTCACGATCTACGAGAAGGCCGACATCACGAAGGCCGTCGTCGTCCCCTATAAGCAGATCAAGGGCTATTCGATTGTGCGTCAGGGTTCGTCGCTCAGGCTGCTCCTGTGGGGCGGTTGGGTCACCCATCCTGCAGGCTACGAGTACGTGGGCATCACGAGGCCCTTTATGAAGGACACGCTCGACAGCCTGGAGGGCCAGATCGAGGAGTGCATGGCTCGCCATCACGTTAAGAAGCACAAGCAGTAGTTAATTCGCATGGCCGGTCCTCGTCGGGTGCCAGGTCAAGCGCAGACCGGTTGGCCGAGCGTTCTTGCGAGCGCCAGGCCAAGTGAGAAGGAGAAAGCATGGCAACGTTTAGCGGCGTCATCGTGCCGATGGTCACCCCGTTCAACCGTGACGAGAACCAGTCGATCAACTACGAGGCGGGCGAGCAGCTCGTGGAGAAGCTCATCGCCGGTGGCGCGAGCGGCATCTTCACCTTTGGCTCCAACGGCGAGTTCCACGTCTGCACCCCGGACGAGCGCATTGAGTTCTCTAAGTTCGTGATCGAGAAGGTTGCCGGGCGCGTTCCCGTCTACGTGGGCACTGGCGCCTGCTCCACGCACGATGCCGTCGAGATGTCCAAACGTGCCGAGGCCATCGGCGCCGATGCCCTTTCCGTCATCAACCCGTACTTCATGGGTATCAACGATGACCAGCTCAAGGGCTATTTCGAGACCGTCGCCGCGAGCGTCTCCATTCCCGTGATGCTCTACAACATCCCGAAGTCCACGGGCAAGAACATCCCCGCCTCCGTCGTTGCCGAGGTCGCTCAGATCGACAACGTTCGCGGTGTGAAGGACAGCTCAGGCGACATGGAGAACCTCAAGAGCTACATCGAGGCTTCCGCCGGCCACGACGTCGACGTGATTGTGGGATCTGACTGCAAGATCTCCGCCGCTCACGCGCTTGGCGCCACGGGTGCGATCGCTGGTACCGGCAACCTCATCACCGAGGTCGTCGTCAACCTCTGGAAGGCTCTCGAGGCCGGTGACGAGGCTGAGGCCCAGCGCCTTCAGGCTGAGGTCGAGCCGATTCGCGACATCCTGCACCTCGGTTCCACGCCTCAGACGCTCAAGCGTTCGCTCGAGCTCGCTGGCTATCCCGTTGGCCCCGCTCGCTTCCCGGTAAACGAGGTCGCTGACGGCATTGACGAGAAGATCGTCGCGATGCTCGATCACTACGGCATCAGCCACGAGTAGGGTCCCGGGCGCGCCTGACACACTGGCGGGCGCATCCGTCCCACGCGCCGCGGCCCGTCTACGGGCTGGCACCGCGCGACAGCATCAGCCATCCGTGCGTCATCGAAGGGGAGACGCGCGGGCAAGGATAGGGGAGTCAATCATGAAGATGCAGAAGGCGGCCATTACTCAGGCCCTTTACGACACGTGTGCGTTTGCTGTCGTGCGCGTTCCCACCATCGAGCGCGGCTTTGAGATCGCTCGCGGTCTGCTCGCTGGTGGTGTCAAGGCCATGGAGGTCAGCTACACGCTGCCGAATGCCGGCGAGGTCATCGCCGCCATCAAAGAGGAGTTCGGCGGCGAGATGATCGTCGGCGCGGGTACCGTCATGGACCCCGCGACGGCTCGCATGGCTATCATGGCCGGCGCCCAGTTCATCGTCGCGAACTGCTACTCCGAAGGCGTCTCCGAGATCTGCAACCTCTACCAGATCCCCTACGCGCCCGGCTGCACCACGATGACCGAAGCCAACCACGCGCTGGCCACCGGCGCCGCCTTCGTCAAGTGCTTCCCGATCTCCAACGTCTACGGTCCGAGTCTCGTCGGCCTGTTCAAGACCCCGACGCCCTGGATGCCGCTCATGGCCTCTGGCGGAATTAACCTCGATAACCTTCACGAGTGGATTGAGAAGGGCATCGATTGCGCCGGCATGGGCGGCCTGCTTACCAAGGGCTCCGAGGAGGAGATCGCCGCCAACGCCGCCGCCGTCCGCAAGATCATTGATAAGACGCGCGCCGCTGCCCAGTAGTCCAAGTCTCGGGAATTTGGCAGACGAGCGCTGGGGTGGATGGTTAGATGACGGTTGGCATGGACGCGTCGCAGGTTCTGTATGGGGCAAAGGCGACTTCAAGGGAGGAGCTTCTCGCACGACTGAGCGAGAAGGCGGTAGAGCTCGGGTTTGCCGATGACGCCAACGCCGTGTACGAGGCCTTTCTCGAGCGTGAGGCTTTGGGCGCAACGGGCTTCGTGAGCGGGTTCGCGATTCCGCACGTCAAGTCTTCCGTCGTGAAGCGCCCTGGAGTCATTGCCGTGACGCTTGCCGAGCCGCTGTCATGGCCCTCATACGACCATTCCGACGCGGGCACGGTCATCGCGCTGCTGATTCCCGAGGACGAGGTGGGGGAGACCCATCTCAATCTCCTCTCGCGCGCCGTTGCCATGATCATGGACGAGCGCATTCGCGAGCTTCTTGACGCCGCTGCGGACGCCGGGCAGCTTGCGAGCGTGATTGACGAAGGCCTGTGGCGGTAGACCTTTGACGTGACGACGCACGGGCATCGGGCAAGAGGTCGCCGGCGCGGCCGAGGGAGAGGCCGCGTGCGCCGGTCCTTAATAACGGAAGGCTAACAGATGAGGGGCGCGGCCTGCACATGCGGCCGCGCCCCTCGACGCTTTCACGGCAATTCTATGTAATTGATGGCTTTGTTAAGCCTTTCACCTGCAGCTTTATCGAAATTTCTTCCAAAAGAGCGATGGCGAGGGGTGCCGCATGGGATACACTGAGCGCGACGTTCCTCTGGAAAAGCAACGTTTAATTCTGTCGGTAACCATTAGACCAAAGGAGTCTCATGGAAGAGAAGGAGCAGAAGGAGCTCGAACTGCTGGCGGCTAAGGTCCGCCGCGACGTCGTCGAGATGCTGCTGCACCGTGGCTACGGCCACCTGGGCGGCTCGCTCTCCATCGTCGAGGTTATGGCCGTTCTCTACGGCAAGCAGCTCAAGCACGATCCCAAGAACCCCAAGTGGGAGGACCGCGATCGCCTCGTGCTGTCCAAGGGTCACGCCGGCCCGGCCTGGTACTCGGTTCTCGCCGAGCGCGGCTTCTTCGACCGCGACATGCTGTTCACCCTTAACGATGGCGGCACCAACCTGCCGAGCCACCCCGACCGCACCAAGACCCCGGGCGTCGACATGACCACGGGTTCCCTCGGCCAGGGCTGCTCCACCGCTGCCGGCATCGCCACCGCCCTCGCCAAGAAGGGCTCTGACGCCTACACCTACCTCATCGTGGGCGACGGCGAGCTCAACGAGGGTCAGTGCTGGGAGGCCTTCCAGTACATCGCCAACTACAAGATGGACAACCTCATCGTCTTCATCGACGACAACAAGCGTCAGCTTGATGGTTGGACCAAGGACATCATGAACCCGTTCGACTACGTCGCCAAGATGCAGTCCTTCGGCTTCTACACCCAGAAGGTAAACGGCCAGGACGTCGTGGCCGTCGACGCCGCCATCACCGAGGCCAAGCAGCACAAGGGCGAGGCCCTCTGCATCGTCCTCGACACTGTCAAGGGCGCTGGCGTCAAGGCCTTCGAGGAGATGGAGAACAACCACGCTCCCAAGTTCAACACGCCTGAGCTCAAGAAGACCGCCCAGGATGCCGTTGATGCCCTGAACGCCCAGGTTGAGAAGCTTGAGGAGGAGATCGCCTAATGTTCAAGCTCGCTGAGGACCGCAGCGCCACTGGCGCTGACCTTCGCAATGTGGTTATGGGCACCCTCCAGAAGCTCATTGCTGAGAACGACAAGATCATGATGCTCGAGGCCGACCTTGGCGGCGCCAGCAACTCCCTCAAGATCAAGGAGTCCAACCCGGACAACTTCATCGAGTGCGGCATCTCCGAGGCCAACATGATGGGTGTTGCCGCCGGCATGTCTTCCGAGGGCTACATCCCGTTCGTCCACACCTTCGCGCCGTTCATCGCGCGTCGTGCGTTCGACCAGGTCTTCCTCTCTGGCGCATACGCGCACAATACCATCAACATGTATGGTTCTGACCCCGGCTTCTCCGTCGCGGCCAACGGTGGCACCCACACCTCCTTCGAGGATGTCGCCATCATGCGCACCATTCCGGGCGCTCGCGTCTTCGACGTCGCTGACGCCGTGCAGATGGCTTGGGTCGTCGAGGCCTGCGCTGGCATGCCTGGCATCAACTACTTCCGCGGCGACCGCAAGGCCATCCGCAACGTCTACGCCGAGGGCTCCACGTTCGAGGTTGGCAAGGGCAACGTCCTTTGCGAGGGCTCCGACGTGCTGATCATCTCCGCCGGCCGCCTCGTCTCCGACGCCCTCGATGCCGCCGAGGAGCTCGAGAAGCAGGGCATCTCCACCGAGGTCATCGACATGTTCTGCATCAAGCCGCTCGATGAGGAGCTCATCCTCTCCGAGGCCAAGGGCAAGAAGGCCATCGTGACCTTCGAGAACCACGGTGTCATCGGTGGCCTGGGCGACGCCGTCGCGTCCGTCCTCGCTGAGAACGCCGTCGCCGTGCCCTTCAAGCGCCACGGCATCGTCGAGCAGTTCGGCCAGGTAGGCACCGCTGATTGGCTCCAGAAGGAGTTCAAGCTTACCGCCGCTGATCTCGAGGCCACCGTCAAGAGCCTTCTCTAGCCTCTGACGAAAGCCAATTGGTAAGCCGAGGGGCGCCGGGCATATGCCTGGCGCCCCTTTTCTGTTACGGGCGATGTCGGGGGTAGGCCACGCGGTGGCAATCCCCGCGGTGAAGCTAGAGCGTGGAAGCCATCCATCTCGTGCGGCAGGAGAGGATCTCCTGCCTGGGTCGCGCGTTCTCGTTTTCCAGGAGCTCGAGCAGCATCTGGCAGGCGAGGCGGCCTTCCTGACGCACCGGCTCGATGACCGTCGAGATCGTGGGCGTCGTGAGGGCGGTCCACTCCGTGCAGTTAAGGCCCAAGAGGCCAATCTTGTCTGGCATGAGGTTGCGGCTGTACTCGAGAGCTTGGAAAACGCGGGAGAGGGCCCACTGGTTCTGGACGAAGATGAGCGTGCGATGAGCGGGGGAGAGCGTGTACTTGAACTTCTCGTAAAGCTCCGTTACCGAGGGGCCGTCACGGTCGATGGGAATCTTGGCGTAATCGATGTTGTGCGCGGAGAGGGCGTCTGAGAACGCGCTCGAACGCTCAATGCGCGTGCGGAGCGACATCTGCGTAGAGGGCGCGGCAACGCTCACAAAGCGGTCGTAGCCCGATTCGATGCAGGTCTGGATCGCAGTGTAGACACCATCGTAAAGATTTGCCTTAACCCAGCTGGTGGAGAGGTCAAACGTATCGCAGTCGAAGAAGACCACGGGCCGTCCCGCCCTGCGGACGCGGTCGTGAATGGCCTTGAAGTTCGACGTGGGCTGGATGATGAAGCCGTCGACGCCAAGCGAGAGCAGCTTCTCGACGCAGGCCTGCTCGTTCTTGCGGTTGAAGTTGGTGCCACAGACGACGGTCTGGAGGCCCGCGTCGCGTGCGACGCTCTCGACTCCGCTCTGAATCTGGCCGGCCCACAGGTTCGTGTTGTCGAGCAGCACGAGGCCAATGACGTGGGTCGGCTTGCCGGAGAGCGCCTGGGCCTGGGCGTTGGGCACGTAACCCGTTTCGCGGATTGCCGACGCGATGCGTTGCTGGGTGGGGGCGCCAAGCTTCTCGAGCTTGCCGTTGAGGTAATAGGAGACTGACGCCGTCGATGTTCCCGCGAGCTTCGCGACGTCGACGATCGTGACCCTTCCTGCGGCCATGTCTGCCTCCTCCGTAACGGCCAAGAAGCCTCCGCCTACGCTGGCGGAAAACGTCAAATACTTCTTGACAATCATTGCGCTGAACAAATCAAGAGTATACGCGTTTGGTTAATCGCGTAACGAAAATAGATAATTAGCGTTCTACCTGGCCGTTTACCGACGTGCTCTAGCAAATGACTTCCAATACGCATACATTTAACATGGGGTTAGGAGCCCTGGGGCTATAGTATCGAGGGCTGGTTTCGCTCGCCAAGGGGGAGGGCGGAGCCAAGCTGGTCTGCTCGCGATGCGTCGGGCCCAGGTCCTACTGTCACCAAAGAGACGTAACAGCGAGATGAATTGGGAGGATTCGCATGAAGTTCTTCATCGATACCGCCGACCTCGACGAGATTCGCGAGGCTGAGAACTGGGGCATCCTTGCCGGTGTTACCACCAACCCGACCCTCTACGCCAAGACGGGCGGAAAGCTCGCGGACTTCGAGAATCATATGGCCAAGATTTGCGAGATTTGCAAGGACATCCCCGTCTCTGCCGAGTCCACGGCCGAGACCACCGAGGAGATGATTGCCGAGGGTCGTCGCCTCGCCGCCATCGCCCCGAACATCGTCGTCAAGCTCCCGATCTGCGAGGCGTCCCTGCCTGCGACCCACGTGCTTGCCACCGAGGGCATCCGCGTCAACATGACGCTGATCTTCTCCGCCCCGCAGGCCCTGCTCGCTGCCAGCGCCGGCGCTCGCTACATCTCGCCGTTCGTTGGTCGCTTCGACGACATCGGAGATGACGGCATCGAGCAGCTCGACACCGTCGTCACCTGCGTCAAGAACTACGACTACGGCTACTGGGAGCAGGAGGACGGCCCGGAGATCATCACCGCTTCCGTCCGTACCCCCAACCACGTGACCCAGGCCGCCCTCATCGGTGCCGACATCGCCACTGTGCCCTTCGCCGCGCTCAAGAAGTGCGTGCACCACCCGCTCACCGACAAGGGCCTCGCGTCCTTCAACGCTGACTGGGAGAGGGTCAAGAACGCATAAGGGCGGACTCGCACGATTCGTCTGCGCCCCCGAGTGTGACTCGGGGGCGCTTTTTGTACCTCGCGTCCGGGCGATGTGACCATTAAGCTGCATAAAGCGTGTGCCGAGGGGAAACATCGTGTGTGGCCTCTGTGGGGCGAACCTCGGCTTTGCTATTATGGAGCGCGTATCTGCCTTCCTATCGCGCGAAAAAAGGAGCAATAAGTGGCCAACCACTTCCGCAGCAGCGAGGGACAGGACGGTATGGACGGTCAGCAGCCTGACGTCACCATGCCGTACGTTTCGCAGCCCGACGTCGCACCTGATGCGACGCAGGCCACCCCTCCGCAGGCCCCTGCCGAGCCTGCCTATCAGGCTCCCACCGAGCCTGCCACCCAGGGAACCGCCTATCAGCCGCCGGTCATGCCGGCGCCCCAGAAGATGAGTTCCATCGCCTCTCAGATCGCGGATCCGTTTGCTAGCGCTGACGGTCTCGACGTTATGCCCAGTGCTGACTTCGACGCTGAAGCCTCGTTCGATTCCGACGCTGGCGCCTCGTTTGACCCGAGCTCAGAGGCTGGTTTCACCACGACCTTCGCCCCCATCACCAAGGAGGAGGACACCTCGCAGGTGAATGCCGGAGGCGTTCCGGTCATCTCGTTCCAGGGCGTTTCCATGGTCTATCCGGCGCAGCCCAACAAGCCGGCGCTCGAGAATGTCGACATCGACGTCTATGCGGGCGAGTTCGTCTTCCTCGTGGGCCACTCCGGCTCCGGTAAGTCGACGCTGCTCAAGCTCATCACTCGCGAGCTCAAGCCCACCCATGGCCGCGTCATGGTCGCCGGCCAGGACCTCACCTCCATGCGTAACTGGAAGGTGCCGTACCTCCGTCGCCAGATCGGCTGCGTGTTCCAGGACTTCAAGCTCCTGCCCGACAAGACGATCTTCGACAACGTGGCGTTCGCCCTCGAGTGCATCGGCAAGCCTCGCTCCGTCATCAAGGCACAGGTTCCCGAGGTACTCCGCCTCGTCGGCCTGGGTGAGAAGATGGATGTCTATCCTGACCAGCTCTCCGGCGGCGAGCAGCAGCGCGTCTCCGTCGCCCGCGCGATGGTCAACCGTCCGCCGCTGCTCGTCTGCGACGAGCCCACGGGTAACCTCGACCCGGCGATCTCGCTGGGCATCATGAAGCTGCTCGAACGAATCAACCGTACGGGCACCACGATCCTGATGGCGACGCATGACCGCCAGATGGTTGATACCATGCGCAAGCGCGTCATCGCGCTTGAGGCCGGCCACGTCGTTCGTGACCAGGAGAGGGGAGGCTACGGCTACTATGGCGCCGTCTAACTTTGGTTATTCGCTCCGCGAGGCGGGGCATCACTTCGTGCGCAACGGCTCCACCACCTTTGGCGCCGTCGTGACGATCTTCCTGTCGTTGTTCATCATCGGCCTGTTCGCGATGGGCTCCGTGCTGCTCGATGGCATGGTTGGTACCGTCGAGGACCAGGTCACCATCCAGGCCTTCCTCTCTGACGACGCTGCCGATGCTGATGTCGACGCCCTTCAGACCAAGATCGAGGGCTGGGATGAGGTCGACTCCATTACCTATAAGAACAAGGAAGAGGCCCTCACCGAGTATCGCGAGACCATGACGAAGCGCAACGCCGCCGATGCCGTGGCCGCGCTCGACGACCGCAATCCCATTCCGGCTTCGCTCGTCATCAAGCTCAAGGACCCGCAGGACGTCGAGGGCGTGGCAAAGCGCCTTGGCTCCGATAGCGACTTCGCCAAGGTCGCAGACGTCACCAAGTCCGACGACGGCTCCACCTCTGATCCCGCTGACGAGGTCCAGTACGGCCAGGGCACCGTCGAGCGCCTCTTTACCGTCACGAACTGGATTCGCATCATCACACTCGTGCTTGTCGTGCTGCTCACCTTCGTGGCCTTCGTATTCATCAACAACACGATTCGCCTCTCCATCTCCGCCCGCCGCCGCGAGATCGCAATCCAGCGTCTCGTGGGAGCGTCGAACGGCTTCATTCGCGGGCCATTCCTCATGGAGGGCGTGCTCCAGGCCATTTTCGGCTCCGTGCTCTCCATCGCCGCGCTCGAGGTCATCCGCCGCTTCGGCCTGCCGATGCTTGCCGAGCGCATCTCGTTCCTCAGCTTCACGGTGTCGACTCACGTGACGCTCTCCACGTATGGCCTGCTCGTCGCCATGGGCCTCATCATTGGTCTCTTTGGCTCGATGATTGCCATGAGGCGTTACCTCAAGGTCTAGGGAGTTAGATGGCCCACAAGCGTCATAAAAAGTCGTTTGCGAAGCATGCCGGTTCCACGCGGGGCCGGCATGCGGCGTTAGCGGGAACGCTCCACGTCGCGCGTCCCGGATCTGCCACGGTCGAGACTGCCGAGGGCACCTTCCTCGTGGCTCGCGGTGGACTTCGCGAGGGAATGGATGGCGACGAGGCTACCGTCGTGCTCGTGCGTCGTGGCCCGGGTGACCCTCAGGCCGTGGTCCAAGGGGTGCTCCATCGCGCTTGCGAGCGCTTCGTGGGAACCTTCGAGGCCGCGGGGCCGCTGGGCGCCGTGGTGCCGCTCGACGAGCGCATTCGTCGGGACTTCTTCGTCTTGCCAGACGATAAGAGCGCCGAGGCCCTGGGCGTTGCCGAGGGCGATGTGGTCGAGGCGCGCATCCTCACGTATCCCGCTCGTTATGAGGCTGGCGTGGTTACGGTCGAGCGCCGCATTGGTAGGCCTGACGGCCTTGACCTTCCCATCGAGCGCATCATCGCGAGCAATGGTCTCGTGGTACACTTTGGCGAGTCCGCGCTGACGCAGGCGGAGGGAATCCATGAGGACGCGGCCGAGGTGCTCGCCGCGCAGCCCTGGCGCGAGGACTTGCGTGACCTGCTTTGCGTCACGATTGACCCGGCTACGGCGCGCGACTTCGATGACGCCGTCTCCTGCGAGAGGCTTGCCAGCGGCGGCTACCGTCTGGGCGTCCATATCGCCGACGTCTCGCACTACGTGCGCTGGGGCGATCCCATCGACCTGGAGGCTCGCGCCCGTACCTGCTCGACCTATCTCGTTGATCGCGTGCTTCCCATGCTTCCCGAGCGCCTCTGCGACGACGTTTGCTCGCTCATGCCTGGTCGAGACCGTCTTGCCATGAGTGTCTTTGCCGACCTCGACGCCGTGGGCAGGATTCGTGCGTCCCGCGCGTGTTGCTCGGCGATCCACTCGAAGGCGCGTCTTAGCTACGGCGAGGTCGATGACGTGCTCGAGGGGCGTGCGGATGCGAGTGCCCTCGCGTGCGAGGAGGGCGTCCCGGCGAAAGCCGTGGCAGAGGTGCTCCGTGCTCTTGACGAGGTCGCGGCGAAGCGCCGCGAAGTTCGCCGCAAGCGTGGCTCGATCGACTTCGATAGCGTCGAGGCGAAGGTAGAGCTCGACAACGAAGGCCGCCCGACGGGAGTCTCCGTGCGCACACGAACGCGAGCCACCTCGCTTGTCGAGGAGGCCATGCTCGTGGCGAACGAGGTCGTTGCGGGCATGCTTGCGGGTCACGAGGAAGAGCTGCCCTGCGGCTTCCGCGTGCATGAGCAGCCGTCCCAGGACCCGCTCATGGCGACGGTGCCCGTCTTGCGTGAACTCGAGTTACTTCGCGCGGGCGAAGCCGAGAAGCTTGTCTCAGGAGACCCATTCGTCATTCAGGCGTTGATTGACCGAGCGGAGGGAACGCCGGCCGAGGCTCCTGCGAACGCGCTCCTCCTGCGCGCGCAGAAGCGTGCCATCTATCTCCCTAGAAATGATGGCCACTACGCGCTGGGGGCTAAGGCGTACTGCCACTTCACTTCTCCTATCAGGCGCTACCCTGACGTGATGGTGCATCGCGCGCTTAAGGCGCTTATGGGGCACGGTGGAGACGCGGGCCTCGATAGGCGCGCACGCAAGTCCGCCGCCACTCTCATGCCCCAGCTCTGCCGCACCTGCTCTGAGCGCGAGAGAATTGCGGACGCCGCCGCGCGCGAGAGCCAGAAGGTCAAGATGGCCGAGCTTATGGCCAATCACGTGGGCGAGAGCTACTCGGGCGTCGTGACGGGCGTTGCCAACTACGGGCTCTTCGTCCGTCTTGACGAGACGTTTGCGGAAGGCCTTCTGCCCGTTCGCGCTCTTGGCGAGGAATGGTTCGCCTACGATGAGGGTAGGATGTGCCTCACCGGAGAGGCGTCTGGCAGGAGCTGGCGCTTGGGCCAGCGTGTCGCCGTCACGATCTCCGGGTGCACGCCCGAGAAGGGCCAGATAGACTTTGCGCTCGCGAAAGGCGGCAACGTCGGCGCGGGCTCTCTCTGCCGGGCTTCGGGCGCGGCGCGAAAGGAAACGAAATGAGCGAACGCACTAACCTGACGGAAGAGCTCGAGGCTGCCGAGGGCCTGATTGCGGCCGGCGAGGGCGAACTTGCGGTCGAGCTGCTGGAACGTCTTGCTGACGATGCTGAGGAGTACGCGGACCGCAATTGCGTCGCGAGCGAGGACGAGCAGTGGTTCAGCTTCCCCACTCCGTTCGAGCGCCTCTGCTATCGTCGCATCGAGGGAGACCCGCGCGAGCTGCATGACGTGGGCGAGCCGTTCGACCGGCTCTATGCCGATCTCGCCTTCGTTCTCGTGAGTGAGGGCGACTACGCCGGCGCGACGGAGGCCCTTCGCCAGGCCGTGCGCTGGAACCCCGTCGACTGCGCCTATCGCCTTGACCTCGCCGAGCTCTATCGCACCAACGGCGACCTCGACGAGTACCTGGGCCTGACCTACTCGGTCTTCGAGCGCGCGAGCGACGTGCGCCACCTTGTGCGTGCCTATTGCAACTTCGCCAGGCACTTCCAGGACACCGGCGCGGATGCTGCCGCGGCTGCCTCCCTTCGCTGCGCTCGAAGGCTAGACTGGAGCGATGACGTGCTCGACGGCCTTCTCTCGCGTGTGAAGGGCACCCAGTCTGACCCGGACCTCCTCACGGATGACCAGGCCGAGGGCGTTCTTGCCGAGCAGGGCCTGCCTGCCGGCGCGAACATCGACGTGGTAATCTGCCTGCTCTCGTGTGCGACGGAGGCCGCCTCGCAGCGAAATCGCAGCCTTGCGACGAGCCTCACCGTTCGCGCCCGCGACCTTGTGGGGTCTCCCGCAGTGAAATCGCTCCTCGAGATGATTCGCGACACTGACGTTGCCGGTTATGGGAGTGACTATAATGCCGATGCCTAAGAAGCGCGAGCGCAAAAGCATCGCTCGCAACAAGTCGGCGCGTCATGAGTACGCGATCGAGGAGACCTTCGAGGCGGGTCTCGTGCTCAAGGGCACCGAGGTAAGGAGCCTGCGCGAGCGCGCGTGCCAGATTACGGACTCGTTCTGCCTCATCCGCAACGGCGAGTGCTGGCTGCATGGCGTGCACATCCACCCGTTCAGCCACGGTTCGATCTTCAATGTCGATTCGGACCGCAAGCGAAAGCTCCTGCTCCATCGCAAGCAGATCGACTACCTTGACGGCAAGCTTCGTGCCAAGGGCATGGCACTCGTGCCGCTCGAGATGTACTTTGACGAGCGCAATCGCGTTAAGCTCGTGATAGGCCTCGCTCGAGGCAAGAAGCTCTACGACAAGCGCGTGGACATGGCGAAGCGCGACGTCGACCGTGAGATCGCGCGCACGCTTAAGGAGCGCAATCGCTAGCGCTTGGGGCGTGGCCGCCGCCGCGTGCGGCGGCT
>UQWE01000007.1 GCA_900544655.1 uncultured Coriobacteriaceae bacterium | reverse complement strand
CCGTATAGATTCACCCTTGCCCCCGCCCGGGGTGGAATCGTGTTAGCCGGTACCGGCTATTCCGGAGAGATCAAGAAGGCGATCTTCTCCTACATGAACTACTTGCTCCCGGTCGAGGACGACGTGCTATCCATGCACTGCTCGGCCAACATCGACCCGCAGACCGGCCAAACCGCCGTCCTCTTTGGTCTTTCCGGCACCGGCAAGACGACGCTCTCCGCAGACCCCAACCGCCTGCTCATCGGTGATGACGAGCACGGTTGGTCAGAGCATGGCATCTTCAACATCGAGGGGGGTTGCTACGCCAAGGCCATCGACCTGAGTCCCATCGCCGAGCCTGACATCTATCAGGCGATTCGCTTCGGTGCCGTCTGCGAGAACGTCATTCTCGACCCGGAGAGCCGCGAGCCGGATTACACGGACGTCTCACGCACCCAGAACACGCGCGTCGCGTATCCCGTGGAGTACATCAAGAGCGTCAAGCTCGACGGGCGTGGTGGCGTTCCGAGCGTGGTCCTGTTCCTCACGTGTGACGCCTTCGGCGTCCTGCCGCCGATCTCGCGCCTCTCCCGCGAGGCTGCCATGTACCACTTCATGGCCGGCTTCACCTCGAAGGTCGCCGGTACGGAGGAGGGCGTCGTCGAGCCCCAGCCCACGTTCTCCGCGCTTTTCGGCGAGCCGTTCATGCCGCTCGCGCCCAGCGTCTACGCGGACATGCTGGGATCGCGCATCGACAAGACACGCGCTCGCGTGTACCTCGTGAACACGGGCTGGCAGGGTGGCGCCTATGGCACGGGCCATCGCATCAGCCTCGCCGTGACGCGCTCGCTCGTGGCGGCAGCGCTCTCGGGTGACCTCGACAACGCGGGCTACGAGCATGACGATCGCCTCAACCTCAACATCCCGGTCGAGTGCCCGGGTGTGAGTCCCATGGTGCTCAACCCGCGCAACACCTGGGCGACGGGCGAGGCCTATGACGAGGCGGCGGAGAAGCTCGCGTCGATGTTCGAGAACCACATGTGCAAGCGCTATCCGGAGCTTGATGCGGCTGTCCTCAACGCGGGTCCGCATCACATCGCCTAGTCGCGGGCTGCCTCGTATGGCTTGACGTTCCGCATGCGTCGCCTTTTCGCCTTTTCGCGCCGCTCCATCTAAGCCCGTCGTCTTGCTGAGTTTGGTCAGGATGCATGAAGAAACGGGGCGCCCGCAGTGAATGCGAGCGCCCCGTTGGCATGCGATATGTGATGCCCTGTTACTCGGCCATCTGGGCCTGGACAGCGGTGATAGCGACGACGCCCACGATGTCGTCAGCGGAGCAGCCGCGGGACAGGTCGTTTACCGGCTTGGCGATGCCCTGGAGAATCGGGCCGTAGGCCTCGGCGCCACCGAAACGCTGGACGAGCTTGTAACCGATGTTGCCAGCCTCGAGGTCCGGGAAGACGAGGATGTTGGCGTTGCCGGCGACAGTGGAGCTCGGAGCCTTGAGGTCAGCGACGCTCTGGACGAGGGCGGCGTCGAGCTGCAGGTCGCCGTCGAGGGCGAGCTCGGGGTTCTTCTCGTTGGCGAGCTTGACGGCCTCCTGGACCTTGGTGGGAACGTCGCCCTTGGCGGAGCCCATCGTGGAGAAGGAGAGCATGGCGACCTTGGGCTCGACGCCGGGCATGAAGGCCTCCCAGGACTCGGCGGAGGCAAGGGCGATCTCGGAGAGCTCGTCGGCGTTGGGGTTGATGTTCAGGCCACAGTCGGCGAAGAGGAGGGTGCCATCGGCGCCGTACTGCTCGGTCTTGGTGCACATGATGAAGAATGCGGAGACGAGCTTGGTGCCCGGGGCGGTCTTCAGGATCTGCAGGGCGGGACGCAGGGTGTTGGCGGTGGAGTGGCAGGCACCGGAGACCAGGCCGTCAGCGTCGCCCATCTTGACCATCATGGTGCCAAAGTAGGTGGCGTCGTTCATCTGCTCGAGGGCCTCGGGAAGAGTGACGCCCTTCTTGGCGCGGAGCTCGGCGAACTTCTCGGCGTAGGCCTGCTTGCGCTCGGCGGTGCGGGGGTCGATGACGGTGACACCCTCAACCTGGATCTCGTCCGGGTTGCCGAGGATGACGAGGTTAGCGAGGCCCTCCTCGACGATCTTCTTGGCGGCCTCGATGGTGCGCGGGTCCTCGCCCTCAGGAAGGACGATGGTCTTCTTCTCAGCCTTTGCAGCAGTCTTCATACGATCTAGGAAATCGCTCACGTTCGCTCCTTTTTTGGCGTTTTGCTGGCAATGGATGACACGATAGTCATTATAAGGTTGTCTGCTATAGAATGACATGCAGATTGGACGCACGCTATCGCCCTAGAACGATGGCGTGCGTCACGTTTGAACCGCAAGTTTGTCGAGAGGACATGAATGGGTATCGCAAACGGGCTTCCCGCTGGTTTTTCTGCCGACAGCTACGACATGATCGTCGTCGGAGCTGGCTATGCGGGTTCGGTCTGTGCTCGCCGTCTTGCGGAGGCCTGTGGCTTCCGCGTCGCCGTCATCGAGCGCCGCGACCACATCGCTGGTAACGCGTATGACTACGAGGACGAGGCTGGCATTCTTGTTCACAAGTATGGTCCGCACATCTATCACACGCAGGACGAGCGTGTCCACCAGTTCCTTTCTCGCTTCACCGAGTGGACGGACTACCAGCACAAGGTGCTCGCCAACATCCACGGCACGCTCATGCCGGTTCCCTTCAACCACAAGAGCCTGAAGCTCGCCTTTGGCGAGGAGCGCGGCGAGGCCCTCTATCAGAAGCTCGTCGAGACCTTCGGCGAGAACAAGAAGGTCCCCATCCTCGAGCTCCGCGAGAAGAACGATCCGGATCTCCAGGAGGTCGCGGATTACGTCTACAAGAACGTCTTCCTCTACTACACGATGAAGCAGTGGGGCACCACGCCCGACCAGGTCGACCCCTCCGTCACCGGCCGCGTGCCGGTCTTCGTCGGCGATGACGAGCGCTACTTCCCGCGCGTCGCGCACCAGGGCATGCCGGCGGAGGGCTACACCAAGCTCTTCGAGCGCCTGCTCGACCATGACCTCATCGACGTCTTCCTCGGCGTCGACGTGCGCGACATCCTCACGATCGACGAGGATTACGCGAAGGTCTGTGGCAAGCCCTACGGCGGCGAGATCGTCTACACCGGCCCACTCGACGAGCTCTTCGGTCTCGACCTTGGTGCCCTTCCGTATCGTACGCTCGACATGGTGTTCGAGACCCTCGACGAGGATCAGTTCCAGCCCGTGGGCACCGTCAACTACACCACGACGGAGGACTTCACCCGTATCACCGAGTTCAAGAACATGACGGGTCAGGTCGTCCCGGGCAAGACGACGATCATGAAGGAGTACTCGAAGGCCTATACGCCCGAGAGCGGCGAGACTCCCTATTACGCCATTCTCGAAGACGAGAACAAGGCGCTTTACCAGCGCTATCTCGACCGTGTGAGCCGTCTCACGAACTTCCACCCGGTGGGTCGACTCGCCGAGTACCGCTACTATGACATGGACGGCGTCGTCGCCAGCGCGCTCGACCTGTCTGACGAGCTCGTGGCGGCTCACAACTAGTTCGTTCTTTTGGAGGATTGCCGGCGTCCGTGCGGCGCCGGCGTTCTCATCCGTGTAGACAATGCCTTGCTAAGGCAGAGGGCAACCAGGAGATTTCTCGTATGGCAAAGGGTAAGACCATAACCTTCGGCATCCCGTGCTATAACTCGGCCGAGTACATGGATCACTGCATCACCTCGATTCTCGAGGGCAGCGACTACGCCGATGACGTGCAGATTGTCGTCGTTGACGATGGCTCCACCAAGGACAACACGTACGAGAAGGCCCTTGAGTGGCAGAACCGCCATCCCAGCATCATCAAGGCCGTCCATCAGGAGAACGGCGGTCACGGCATGGCCGTCCTTGCCGCGCTCGAGAACGCCGAGGGCCTCTACTTCAAGATCGTTGACTCGGATGACTGGCTTGACGAGGATGCCCTCTCGAAGCTCCTTTCGACGCTTCGCGACTTCGAGTGGCGCGACATGCGCGTGGACCTTGTCATCACCAACTACGTCTACGAGCACGTCGAGGACAATACGCACAACGTTGTCGATTTCAGGTACGCGCTTAAGCGTGGCAAGGTGATCACCTGGGACAAGATCGGCCACTTCAACATGGCCCAGAACCTGCTTATGCACTCGCTGTGCTATCGCACCGACGTCCTTCGTGACGGTGGTATCCCGATGCCCGCCCACACCTTCTATGTGGACAACATCTATGCCTACGTGCCGCTACCGCGTTGCAAGACGCTCTATTACCTTGACGTCGACCTCTATCGTTACTTCATTGGTCGCGACGACCAGTCCGTTAACGAGAAGGTCATGATCAGCCGCATCGATCAGCAGCTGCGCATCACGCGCATCATGATGGACGCGTATCACCTCTACGACGAAGTCGAGAGCACCAAGCTCCGCAACTACATGATTGGCTACTTCACCCTGATGATGGCCGTGTGCTCGATATTCTCTCGCCTGAGCGATGCTCCGGACGCCATGGAGAACTGCGACAAGCTCTGGGTGCACCTCAAGCACTATGACAAGCGCATGTACCGCCGCGCGAGAATGGGTGTCGTGGGCATCGCGACGAACCTCCCCACGAAGGCCGGAGAGAAGTTCACGCTAGGCATCTATCGCATCGCCTCGAAGCTGATGAAGTTCAACTAGGCAACGTTCGCTCGATGTGTCATTTGACGTTTGCGGGACCCGTCCATGTGGGCGGGTCCCGTTTTTTAGCGAGTCCTGTCCTGCTGGCTGCTTGCCTTTGATTATGGGGCGCGCACCGCCGCTTATCTGCAGAGGTCCCAGAACGCGACGGCGGTTGCAGCGGCGACGTTTAGGGAGTCCACGCCGTGCTGCATGGGGATGCGAACGGTGAGGTCGCACGCCTTGATTGTCTCGGATGCCAGGCCGTCACCTTCGGTGCCGAAGAGCATCGCGAGTTTCTCGATGCCGTAAAGCTCAGGGTCCCCAAGCGAATAGGAATCTTCGCGCAGGGCGAGCGCCGCAGTCTTGAAGCCGAGCCTGCGGAGGAGCGCCATGCCGTCCTCGTCCGCAGCGCCTGCGCTGGGCCAGGCGCCAAAGCGTGCCCATGGAACCTGGAACACGGTTCCCATGCTCACGCGGACGGCGCGCCTCACGAGTGGGTCGCAGCAAGTGGGGGTGAGGAGTACCGCGTCTACGCCAAGTGCTGCCGCGCTCCTCATGGCGGCGCCGACGTTCGTGGCGTCGGTCACGCCTTCAAGAACGGCAACGCGGCGAGCTCCGGGCATGGAGGCGAGGAGCTCGGCTGCACCCAGCTCAGAGGGGCGGCGCATGGCGCAGAGGACGCCACGCGTCACGTTGTAGCCCACGAGTTTGGATATCTCCTCATGGGGGAGAACATAGACGGGGAGGTCGCAGACCGGCCTTATCTCGAGATGGCCGGCATGCTCGAGGACCTCGGCGCCCGCCATGCCCTCGACGAGCCTCACAAGGTCCGCCTGCGTCTCGACTTGCCTCTCTTCGAGCAAGAGGGAGAAGGGCTCGAGCCCCTGTGCGATCGCGAGCCGAACGACCTTCTCGCTCTCAGCGACGAGCACACCCGAGGTGGACTCGAGTCGGCTCCTGAGCTGGCGATCAGTAAGACGCGCGTAGACGTCAAGGCGCGGGTCGCTTGCGGAGTCGATGCGAATGATGCCCATGCTCTTATCCCTTTGCTATGGTCCCGCGGACGGAGGCGCGGCGGCTCGATGCCCGCCCGTATTGGAACAAATGTCGCTATCTGTTAAACCAAGGACATGGAAGCCAAATGGCGGGAGCCATTGTCTTCTCCATACGCTACGATACAGCATACTGTGAGTCGGGAAGCAAGCGGCTGTGTAGGCCGGGGAAGACGGATAGCCTCAATGCGGAAAGAATCGAAGCCCAGTATGGGGAAGCACGCCGCCGTCCCTGAGAAGCCGGAAGGTCACAAGGGCAAGGTCGCGCTCATCGTCCTCGCCGTGATCGCCGGCGTCCCCCTCGTCGTCTACCTTGCTGGTGTTCTTGCGTTTTCATTTCTGTTCATGCCCAACACAACGCTCGATGGTACCGACGTCTCGCTCAGGCTCGCGAGTGACGTAAGCGCGGAGTTCGCCACCAAGGCATCTACCTATAAGGCGAAGGTCAAGGGCGATGGCATTGACCTTGACCTTTCCGGGAGCGACGTTAGCCTGACATTTGACCAGGGCGCCTATATCAGGGATATCGTCTCGCAGCAGCATGCCTGGGAATGGCCCCTGCGCATCCTTACCCCTCGTGACATCAAGCCTACGACGGGTGCCTCCATCGATGCGGGTAAGCTCGAGGCGCTGCTGTCGCCCCTCGTCGACGAGGTTAACAAGACGGCGACCCAGCCAGCGGATGCCACGATTGGCTTCTCGGAGCAGACGCAGCAGTACGAGGTCGTGCCCGAGGTGGTTGGCACCGCCATCGACATGGACGCCACCGTCAAGAAGGTCTCGACGGATGTCATGAGCTTGCCCGCGAGCATCGCGCTCGATGATTCTTGCCTCGTCCAGGCTAAGGTCACGCAGGACGAGCCGAGTCTGGGCACCGCCGCCCAGAACGCGAATCGCTTCATAAAGGCGGACATCCCGCTTACGCTCAACGGTATGCAAGCCGGCGAGGTCACCCGTGCCCAGATCTCGAACTGGATCGCGCTGGATGACCAGCTCAACGCCACGATTGACGCCAACAAGCTGAACGAGTGGCTGAAGACCAATTTCTGCGTCCTGTATGACACCCGCGGCGCGGAGCGTACCTACACGCGCCCTGACGGCAAGCAGGTCACCGTTCCGGCCGGCACGGGTCACTGGGATAACCTCTATGGCTGGACCATTGACGAGGAGGCTCTGGCGCCCATGCTCCAGCAGGCAGTCGAGGCCGGCTCTACGGATCCCATCGCGGTCCCCACGAAGCACGAGGCCAACGCCGTTCCTGATGCGGGTCGCAGGGATTGGGGCAATCGTTACATCGATGTTGACCTTATCGAGCAGCATGTTCGCATGTACGACGACTCGGGCGCGGTCATCTGGGAGTCTGACTGCGTCACCGGTGACCACTCCAAGGGTCATGACACGCCCACGGGAGTCTTCACGCTCAACGGCAATCGCGCATCCGGAGATGTCGAGCTCCGCGGCGCCATCGATCCTGCGACGAAGCAGCCGTCTTACATCAGCCACGTGAAGTACTGGATGCCCTTTATCGACAACCTCTGGGCTTTCCATGACGCGAGCTGGCGTGGAAGCTTTGGCGGCACCATCTATCAGTACGCCGGCAGCCATGGGTGCATCAACCTGCCATCCGATAAGGCCGCTGACCTCTATTCCGTAACTCAGGTCGGTGACGTGGTGGTCGTTCACAACTAGGCCTCGCTCATTTCCTATAGTAAGTTGACCAGTAAATCGTGGTCAATCTATGTGCATCCTGGAACAGTGCGTTAAAAACAGCGCACGCGTCATACCATGGCGGGACGTCCATCGACCGCGGGGGGTGCGCCGTGCCGCAGCGCTTTGCCACAGAGCAGCAGATCAAGTACCTGACGCTTCTCTCTGAGAAGTTCCCTACCTGTCAAGCCGTTTTCACCGAGGTCATCAACCTCGAGGCAATCCTCAACCTGCCCAAGGCGACTGAGCATTTCATCTCGGACGTCCATGGTGATTTCGAGCAGTTCGACCATATCATCAACAACTGCTCCGGCGTTATTCGCGAGCGTGTTCGCGCAGTATTTCGCCATCGCCTCACCCCGAGCGAGCAGGCAGAGCTCTGCACGCTCGTCTACTATCCCGATGAGAAGCTCAGACGCGTCATAGAGACGAAGCAGGACACGCCTTCCTGGTATAGAGCTTCTCTCGGCATGCTTATCGAGCTCGCCCGTTACCTGTCTGACGCCTACACTCGCTCAAAGGTGCGTAAGGCGATGCCGGTGGCATACGCCTACATCATCGACGAGCTCCTCCACGCGAGCCCCGGTGAGCAGGCCGATCGCGCCGCCTATCACGGGCGCATTATCGAGTCGATCATCGAGACGGGAAGCGCCGGGCACTTCATTCGCAGCCTGGCGTCGCTCATCAAACGCCTTGCCGTCGATCATGTGCATGTCGTGGGAGACATCTATGACCGCGGTGCCCACGGCGACGCCATCGTGGACCGCCTCATGCGCTACCACTCGCTCGATATCCAGTGGGGTAACCACGATATCTGCTGGATGGGTGCCGCCGCCGGCTCCGCCGTGTGCGTGGCAACCGTCGTGCGCAACAACGTCCACTATGACACCCTTGATATCCTCGAGGGATCTTACGGCATCCAGCTCCGTGAGCTTGCGCTCTTTGCTGAGAAGACCTATCGCGACGGCGAGTCACTGAGTCCCATCGAGAAGGCCATCTCCGTCATCATGTTCAAGCTCATGGGACAGGTGATTGCTCGTCGTCCCGAGTTTGACATGGGGGATAGGCTCCTTCTCGAGCATGTGAACGCCGAGAGGGGCATGGTCCGTATCGGCGGGCACGAGTACGAGCTCACTACGAGGGACTTCCCAACGCTCGACCTGAAGCATCCTTACGAGCTAACGGAGGACGAGCAACGCGTCGTCACGAGCCTCGTGGACAGCTTCACGAACAGTCGCCGCCTCCGCCGCCACGTTGACTTCCTTTATGAGCATGGCTCTGTCTACCTTGCCTACAACGGCAACCTCCTCTTTCACGGCTGCGTTCCCATGCGCAAGGACGGCAGCTTCCGGCCAATCAGGGTGGGGGACCGCCACATCGCCGGTCGTGCGTACCTCGACGCGTGCGACCGCATCGCTCGCCGTGCCTGGCACGATCACTCCGAGGAGACGCTCGACTGGATGTGGTACATGTGGTGTGGTCTCTCGAGCCCGCTCGCTGGCCGCAAGGTGAAGACTTTCGAGCGCACCTTCGTGAAGGACCGCTCGACGTGGGCGGAGGACCAGGATCCCTACTTCGTGCTCGCTTGCAGGCCCGATGTCTGTCAGCACGTGCTCGAGGAGTTTGGCCTCTATGGCGAGGGCGGTCACATCATCAACGGCCACACGCCCGTGTCGAAGGCCTCCGGAGAGACCCCGATCCGCGGCGCCGGCAAGCGTCTCGTCATCGACGGCGGCTTCTGCCGTGCCTACCACTCGAAGACGGGTATCGCTGGCTATACGCTCATCGTTGACGCGAATGGTATGAGGATCAAGGCGCACCGCCCATATGACGAGATTGGCGACGTCGTGGCAGATCGTGGCGACATCTATTCGGATGACGACCAGCTCGAGGTGAATCCTCGCCCGCTGAAGGTCGCGGACACGGATACGGGCGCTCACATCCGTGCCCAAATCGATGACCTGACGGCCCTTCTCGATGCTTACCGAAACGGCGAGCTGCCTGAACGCGGTGACGCTGCCTAGCTTTTCAGTAATCGTTCGGATGTCTGTTTTTGGGAACGTCCGCTTGGGTATCCTTGACTCCATCTAAAGTCGGAGCCAAGGACGGACAATGAACGACAAGAAAAAGCGCCAATCGATGATCTTGTACGCGATCATCGCCATCGCGGCGATCGTCGCGTTGCAATCGGTGGTGTACCCAAGCCTCGAGCGCGCCCAGGTGCGTGAGGTCTCGTACAGCGAGTTCATCGATATGGTTGATGACAACAAGGTTGACGAGGTCAGCCTCGACACCGGCAGCGGCAAAATCACGTTCACGAGCAAGGGCGAGGAGAACGTCACCTATCGAGCCACCATGTGGCCCAATGATGACACGCTCTCCGAGCGCCTGAACAAGCACAACGTCACCTATTCGGCCCAGATTGCGGACCAGAACTCCGGGCTCTGGATGTACATGCTGCTTGTCTATGGCCTGCCGGTGCTTCTGGCGGTCATTGGCGGTATCTGGCTTAACCGCCGCATGAAAAAGATGATGGGCGATGACGGTCCGTCCATGAACTTCGGTGGTGGCGGCTTCGGCATGGGCGGCGGGCTTGGCAAGAGCCACGCCAAGGAGGTCAAGGGCACCGAGACGGGCGTCAAGTTCGCGGACGTCGCCGGCCAGGACGAGGCCAAGGAGTCGCTCCAGGAGATCGTCAGCTTCCTCAAGAACCCCGGCAAGTACACCGAGATTGGCGCTCGCTGTCCGCGCGGTGCGCTTCTCGTCGGCCCTCCGGGCACGGGCAAGACGCTGCTCGCAAAGGCCGTCGCTGGTGAGGCTGGCGTTCCGTTCTTCCAGATCGCCGGTTCTGAGTTCGTCGAGATGTTCGTCGGCCGTGGCGCCGCGAAGGTCCGCGACCTGTTCAAGCAGGCAAAGGAGAAGGCTCCCTGCATCATCTTCATCGACGAGATCGACGCCGTGGGCAAGAAGCGCGACGGCTCCCTCAACTCCAACGACGAGCGCGAGCAGACCCTGAACCAGCTCCTTTCCGAGATGGACGGCTTCGATAACCAGAAGGGCATCGTGGTTCTTGCCGCGACGAACCGCCCTGAGTCCCTCGACCAGGCGCTCCTGCGTCCCGGCCGCTTCGACCGACGCATCCCCGTCGAGCTCCCCGACCTCGCCGGTCGCGAGGCCATCCTTCGCATTCACGCGAACGACGTGAAGATGGAGAAGGGCATCGACCTTGGCGTCATCGCTCGCTCGACGCCTGGTGCCTCTGGCGCTGACCTCGCAAATATCATCAACGAGTCCGCCCTGCGCGCCGTTCGCTTTGGTCGCAAGCGCGTGACTCAGGAAGACCTCGTCGAGTCGGTCGACGTCGTCATCGCTGGTGAGAAGAAGAAGTCGACCGTTCTCTCCGAGCACGAGAAGGAGGTCGTCGCCTACCACGAGACGGGTCACGCCATCGTTGCTGCGGCTCAGAAGGGCTCCGCTCCCGTCTCCAAGATAACCATCGTTCCGCGTACTTCCGGTGCCCTCGGCTTTACCATGCAGGTCGAGGAGGACGAGCACTTCCTCACGACCCGCCAGGAGGCCAAGAACAAGATCGCCGTCCTATGCGGAGGCCGTGCCGCCGAGGAGATCATCTTCGGCGAGATGACGAGTGGTGCCAGCAACGATATCGAGAAGGCGACCTCCATCGCCCGCGCCATGGTCACCCAGCTCGGTATGAGCGACAAGTTCGGCATGGTCGCTCTCGGCCAGCAGCGCAACCGTTACCTGGGCGGTGGCGCGGAGCTTACCTGCTCTGAGGGAACCGCGCAGCAGATCGACGCGGAGGTCCAGCGCCTGGTCGAGGAGGGCCACCAGACCGCCCTCAATACGCTTAAAGCTCATCGCTTCAAATTGCATGAGATCGCCCACTATCTCCAGAAGAAAGAGACGATCACGGGCGAGGAGTTCATGAACATCTTCACGCGTGACGACGGTTTCGCGCCTACGCTTCCTAAGACCCAGGAATAGGTGTCAGGGCTCCCCGGCAATGCGCCGAGGAGCCCTTGTGTTTTTAACGTCCGGCATGTCATTTAAGATGGGATCCGGGTGATATTTGGCAGGATCGATCGAGAGGCATGAGGGAGGCGACGTGGGAGCAGACGCAGGCGAGAGGGATGTGGGGCTCGATCTCCTTAGGTCCGTGGCGATGTTTGCCGTCGTCGCGGTTCATGCCGTCCCGTATCTCGGGGCCGTGTGCGGCGCCGATGTCACCGAGGGTCTCGCGAAGCTCTTCCTTCTCTGTGATCCGGTGTTCTTCGTCCTCTCGGGCTATTTCGCAATCCGGCCGCTTAAGGGAACGCTTCGCGACTATTACCTTGGCAAGTTCGTGACCGTCGTCGCACCTATCATCGTCTATTCCGTCGTGGCCTATGCCTTTGCGGCGAGGTTTGGCTATCTGGGCGCTCTGGGGCTTGACGGGGACGCTTCCTCCGCCGTTTCTCCTGCGGGCTACCTCGCTTTCGCGTCGAGCATCATCTCTGGCGCGTGGTGGTTCGTCCCCGTTCTCATGCCGATGCTCCTGGGCGCCCCGTTCCTGTTCGTCATGCTTGAGGCTCTGAGCGACTCTCAGCTCAGGCTGCTCGTCAAGGTCGTCACGGCACTTTCCCTCTGGGGCGTCGCCTGCGATTTGGTCGCCTCGCTTCCAACGTTTGGCGTGACCTGGGCGACTGATCTCTCCTCGGTACTGCTTCACCTCATGCCAGCGCGCATGGAGCCGCTCTTTGGATACCCTCTCTTCTTCTGCATGGGGTATGCGCTCCGTCGCCTCGGGCCGGTCGCGTCAGGCGAAGCCCGTAATCGCGCTCTTCTGCTTGGTCTTCTCTTCTGGGTTGGCGACGCCCTCCTCGCGCAGTTCGGCTTCGAGCGCTCCAATCCCAGCCATCTTTGGGTTTTCTCCACGGTGGGAGCGTTCGTGCTTGCGGCGAGGGTCCACGTAAGGGGTTCTCTCGCTACTCGTTTCACAGAATGGACGAGTCGCCGCAGCTATTCGATCTACCTCTTTCAAGCCGCTGCTGTCCTACTTGTTTTTGGTCGTATCGATCTTTCGGCTTTTGATGGTGCCGCACGTGTGTGCCTCTGGCTGACGGCGACCTTTGCCTCATATGTACTCTCATGGTGTGCGGCGTCCGTTCTTGACACCGTACTTCTCACTCCCATCCAGCGCCGGATCAGCCGAGCCTTAGGAATAGCTGGTGCCCGGAAAGTATCAACTGAGGCTAACTAATTAGTATAAAATACTTATTGATATTCAGTCGCAATTGGATATACTACTAATTAGCTCACATAAGGAAGGAGGGACATGGCAGCAAGGAATACGGTCCAGAAGGCCATCATTCATGACGCGCTTGTTGGGCTTGCTAATCACCCCACGGCGGATCAGGTCTATGAGGCCGTTCACGTCACGCATCCTTCCATCAGTAGGGCAACGGTCTTTCGCGCCCTTTCGAAGCTCTCGGATGAGGGAGTGGTGTTGCGCGTCAGGATCAACAACGGCGCGGATCACTTCGACCACCAGACCTTTCCGCATTATCACGTTCACTGCGTCGAATGCGGCAGGGTGGATGACGTGATAATGCCCCCCATTGACGATCCGGCACTTCTCGACGAGAGGGCGTCTGCCGTGTCTGGGTACACTGTGAGTGGACACGAGCTTCAGTTCGACGGCTTGTGTCCTGCTTGCCAGAAGGCGCATGAGATTGCGTCGTTCCAGGTGAGCGAGGCTTAGACATCTCGGTCAGCAATGGCCGTCATGCATAGGAGAGGATGGCGACGCCTGGGAGCGCCGCCACAACAAAGGAGGATCATATGGATAAGTGGGTTTGCAAGGTCTGCGGTTACATCTACGAGGGCGCCGAGCCGCCCGCGGAGTGCCCGGTCTGCCACGCTCCGGCCAGCGCCTTCGAGAAGGTCGAGGGTGAGCTCACCCTCGCCGCCGAGCACGAGTACGGCATCTATGACAAGACCGTCAAGGACAACCCCGAGATCTCTGACGAGGACAAGGCCTACATCCTCGAGCAGCTGAAGGCTAACTTCACTGGCGAGTGCTCTGAGGTCGGCATGTACCTCTGCATGGCCCGCATCGCTCACCGCGAGGGCTACCCTGAGGTCGGTCTCTACTGGGAGAAGGCCGCCTACGAGGAGGCCGAGCACGCCGCCAAGTTCGCCGAGCTTCTCGGTACCGAGCTTGAGCCGAACATGAAGGCCACCACGAAGGACAACCTCGCTTGGCGCGTTGACTGCGAGTTCGGCGCCACGCAGGGCAAGTTCGAGCTTGCCTCCTGCGCCAAGAAGAACGGCCTTGACGCCATTCACGACACCGTCCACGAGATGGCTCGTGACGAGGCTCGTCACGGCAAGGCCCTCAAGGGCCTGCTCGAGCGCTACTTCGGCTAATGCCGGGCAAGAGCAAAAAGAGCTCATCCAAGTCCAAGCCCTCGGGGCCGGTGCCTTGCGCCGTGCTTTGGGGGCTTGGCCCTGATTCGGAGCGTGGCGCGGCCGTGCGCTCCGTGCTTCGCGAGATGGGCCTCGTCTGCCGCACGGCCATGCCTGAACGTCTCGGTGACCCTGCGGGAGCCTTCGCCCGCCTCCCGGCGATGAGGCCGCGCCCCGTGCCCTATGCGGGTCCGATGCCGGCAGGGGAGTTCGTTCTCCTTTACGGCCTCACCCAGCCCCAGGTGGAGGAGTTCTGCGCGCGCTGCCGCGAGGAGGATTGCGTCGTGGGTGCCAAGGCCGCCCTCACGCATGAGAACCGCACCTGGCCCCTCGTCCGCCTCATCGAGGCCGTCAAGGCCGAGCATGCGGCCATGACGGGAGAAGGTTCCGCGACTTCCTAAAGCGGGCCACATTGCCCGTCGAATACGTGTTAAGATATCCCCTCGAAAAGCTGTGATGGGGAAGAGTAGCCTGGTCACTGTGGCATAGAGCGAGCGGGGACGGTGTGAGCCCGCAGTCACACCCAAGCGAAAATCACCCCGGAGCTGCGGCCCAAACAGGCGCGCACAAGCGTTGTTCCCAGTAGGCGTCGCCGGAATGGTCCCCGTGACGGGCCAGCCGAGTAAGGCGAGTTCCTCGCCCGCTGGGTGGTTAAGCGAAACGTCACGGCGCAAGCCGTATCCAGGCGCTTCGTCCCGGCGGTCGGGGCGGGCGCTTTTTTCGTGCGCATGTAACGCGCGCGGGCGCTTGGCTGATGTGGGCAAATGCCCGCGAAAGGAGTTTTTGCAGGTGGCAAACGAGTACAAGCAGACGATGAACCTCCCGAGCACGAGCTTCCCGATGAGGGCGAGCCTCGCTGCCCGCGAGCCCGAGCGCCTCAAGGCTTGGAACGAGAACAACGTCTATGAGCTGGCGCGCAAGAAGAACGAGGGCCACGACAAGTTCGTCCTGCACGATGGCCCTCCGTACGCCAATGGCCCGATTCACATCGGTCACGCCATGAACAAGATCTCGAAGGACATCATCAACCGCTACTGGTCGATGATGGGCCGCGACGTTCCCTACGTTCCCGGCTGGGACTGCCATGGCCAGCCCATCGAGCACAAGGTCGAGGAGAAGGTCGGCACCGCAAAGTTCAACGAGATGCCCACCTCTGAGATTCGCGAGATGTGCAACGAGTTCGCCGTCGAGAACATCGAGCTCCAGAAGGCCGGCTTCCGTCGCCTTGGCGTCCTCGCTGACTGGGACAATCCCTACTTTACCCTCTACCACCAGCACGATGCCGCCGACATCGAGGTCTTCAAGAAGATGTTCGACAAGGGCATGGTCTATCGCGGCCACAAGCCCGTCCACTGGTGCTCTCACTGCCACACGGCCCTCGCTGAGGCGGAGATCGAGTACGGCGACGAGGTCAGCCCGGCCATCTTCGTGCGCTTCGAGATGACGACTGTCCCCGCCGGCCTCGAGGCCTGGGCGGGCAAGCTGTTCGTCGACATCTGGACCACCACCCCGTGGACTCTGCCCGCGGATGACGCCGTCATCCTGCACCCGGAGGCCTCCTACGTCGCCGTCATCTACGGCGGCCACGCTGAGCTCATGGCTCAGTCCCTGGTCGAGCGCGACTGCGCCAAGTTTGGCTATGGCGACGTCGAGCTCGTCCTCGGCGAGGACGGCGAGCCCTGGAGCATGACGGGCACCGAGCTCTGCCACAACAAGTACAAGCAGCCGATCTTTGGCGACCAGGGCGTCGAGGGCGAGTTCATCTATGCCGACTACGTCACGCTCGACGACGGCACCGGCATCGTCCACGCCGCCCCCGGCCACGGCGTCGACGACTACCTCGCCGGCCAGAAGTTCGGCATCCCCGTGGTCATGCCCGTCGACGACGACGGCCGCTTCTACGTTGGCGACACCATGGGCACCGGCGGCCCGTGGTCTGGTCTCGAGGTCAACGAAGCCAACCCGAAGATTATCGCCTGGCTCGACGAGCGCGGCATGCTGATCCTCCACGAGGACATCAACCACAGCTATCCGCACTGCTGGCGCTGCCACCAGCCCGTGCTCTTCCGCGCCACTGACCAGTGGTTCATCTCCATGGACAAGACGGGCCTTCGCGAGGAGGCTCTCGACACCATCGAGAACAAGGTCGCATGGTACCCCGAGCACGCCAAGAACCGCATCGGCGCGATGGTTGAGGGCAGGCCTGACTGGTGCATCTCCCGCCAGCGCAACTGGGGCGTGCCCATTCCGAGCTTTACCTGCGAGGACTGCGGCGAGACCGTCATGAACGACGCCACGCTCGACGCGGTCATCAAGCTCTTCCACGAGAAGGGCTCCGACGCCTGGTTCACGGACGCTCCCGAGTCCTACCTCGGCGATGCCTGCGTCTGCCCCAAGTGCGGCGGTCACCACCTCAAGCCCGGCAAGGACATCCTCGACGTTTGGTGGGACTCCGGCGTTTCCTGGAAGGCCGTCTGCGAGTTCCGTGACGAGCTCCAGTATCCGGCGGACATGTACCTCGAGGGTTCTGACCAGCACCGCGGCTGGTTCCAGAGCTCGCTTTTGACCTCGCTCGGCGCGAATGACATCGCCCCGTTCAAGTCCGTCGTCTCCCAGGGCTTCACGCTTGATGGCCAGGGTCGCAAGATGAGCAAGTCGCTCGGCAACGTCATCGACCCGAACAAGGTCTGTGATGAGATGGGAGCCGACATCCTGCGCCTTTGGGTCGCCTCCACCGACACGAGCCACGACGTCGCCGTCGACCACGAGATCCTCGCGCGCACCTCTGACGCCTACCGCCGCTTCCGCAACACCTTCCGCTTCCTCCTCGGCGAGCTCGAGGGCCAGTTCGATCCCGAGTGCGACCTCGTGCCGGTCTCCGAGATGGAGGAGTATGACCGCCTCGTGTTGGCTCGCGCCTGCGAGATGCACGAGAAGGTCAGCGAGGCCTACGCCGGCTACCGCTTCTACCAGGTCTATCGCGCGCTCTATGACTTCGTCGTCACCGAGCTCTCCAACGGCTACCTGAATGCCACGAAGGATCGCATGTACTGTGACGCTCCTTCCGCCAAGACCCGCCGCAGCGCCCAGACCTGCTGGTACTACCTGCTCGAGATGCTCCTTCGCGATCTTCAGCCGATCCTGTCGTTCACCTGCGACGAAGTCATGGAGCACCTCCCGGCCTCCGCTCGTGACGGCCAGAAGTTCGCCGCTCTCCTCGATTGGTGGACGGCTCCTCTTGCCCACGACGAGGTCGAGGCCCTGCTGCCCGCCTACAACGCCATGCTTGAGGCTCGTGGTGCCTACACCAAGGCCAACGAGGCCGCCCTCGCCTCTGGCGTCGTCACCGAGAAGACCAGCCAGGCCACGCGTTGCGTCCTGACGCTCCCGGCGGAGTCCTACGAGCTCCTCAAGGGCTCCGAGGCTCTCCTCGCCGAGGCCTTCGTCTGCTCTGAGGTCGAGCTCGCCTCTGGCGACGAGCTCGCTTGCGAGGTCCTTCCTGCTCACGGCGAGAAGTGCCCGCGTTGCTGGAACTGGCGTCCGCTCGGCGCCGCCAGAGGCGCGCCCCGGGGCGGGGGGGCCGTGGCGGGGGCCGCCACGAAGGCGGAGTAGCCTTGACGGGCTCTCGCCGCATAGCTGCGTTTGCAGGGGTCGCCGCCTGCGCCGTCGCGCTTGACCAGGTCAGCAAGGCCTGGGCGCGCGAGGCGCTGGCCGGCGGCCCCGTGCCCTTCATTCCCGGCGTGCTTGATTTCTCCCTCATCATGAACACGGGCGCGGCATTCTCGATCGGCTCTGGCTCAACCTGGGTCTTCGTCGTGCTCGCCGTCGCCATCTGCCTGGGTCTTGCCATCTGGGTCGCCCGCGAGCACGAGATGCCCGTCTCGCTTGTCTGCGCGCTTGGCGCCGTTGCGGGCGGGGGAGTGGGCAATCTCATCGACCGCGTGGCGGCTGGCCGCGTGACTGACTTCTTCTGCACGACCTTCATCGACTTCCCGGTCTTTAACGTCGCCGATATCTTTGTCACCTGCGGCGTGGTCATCGCGTTCGTGCTCGCCTGGCGTTGGGATGCCGCTCGCGAGGCGGGGGATGACTCGGGTGCCGCCAACGCCGCGTCGAATGCCGAGAACACGCGCGAGGAGAATTAGCATGGCGCAGCGCATAGTCGACCTTCTCGTGGGGCCGGAGTCTGATGGCTTCCGCCTAGACGCGTTCCTCGCGACGGGCGAGGGGATGCCCTCTCGATCCGCCTGCTCAAAACTCGTGGAGCAGGGCCTCGTCACCATCAATGACACGCCGGCGACCTCGAAGAGCGAGAAGCTCCTTCTCGGAGACAGGGTGCGCGCCACGGTTGATGACCCCGAGCCCCTCGTGCCCGAGGGAGGCCTCTCGCCCAACCCCTACATCGACCTCGACATTCGCTATGAGGACGAGCACCTCATCGTGCTCTCCAAGCAGCCGGGCCTCGTCTGCCACCCGAGCCCCGGTCACGTTGATGACACCCTCGCGAACGCCCTCGTCGCCCACTGCGGTCTGGCTCACTTGGGGACGCTTCAGGGCGAAGACCGCCCCGGCATCGTCCACCGCCTTGACATGGACACCTCCGGTCTCATGCTCGCCGCCAAGGACGATTCGACTCAGAAGGCGCTTCAGGACCTCATCCGCCTGAGGACCCTCGACCGCCGCTATGTCACGCTGGTCTGGGGCTATGTCGCCGCGAATTCGGGCACCATCGACACGGGCATCGCGCGCTCCACGCGCGATCGCATCCGCATGGCCGTCTCTGACGAGCCGGGCGCGCGCGAGGCGATCACGACCTTCCGCGTCCTCGAGCGTTTCGAGGCGGCCCGTCGCGACGAGGGCTACACGCTGCTCGAGTGCCATCTCTACACCGGCCGCACGCACCAGATTCGCGTTCATATGCGTCACATCAACCATCAGGTTATCGGCGACCCGCTCTATGGACGCGGCGACCTTGCCCAGAACCTTGGACTCACCAGGCAGTTCCTGCACTCGTGGAGCGTCTCTTTTGCACACCCCGTGTCCGGAGAGACCGTAGAGCTTCGCGACACACTCCCTAATGACCTCGCAGCTGTACTAGAATCGCTCGAAGGTCGTTCGATGGGCCGTACCGAGGCGGGGGAGGGTATCTGCCCCATGCTCCTCGGGCGCGCCTAACACTCGTTTGGCCATGGTCGCATAAGCATTCAATTCGAGCGAGAGGCCGTTTTGGAACTCAATCGTCTGGGTATCACGCCCATTGTGGTCTTCAACTTCATCATTTGGTGCTTCTTCACCTTCGCGTACTTCTACCAGTTCGTCTACATCCTCGTGACGTGGAGGCGCGGAGAGGTCAAGCTGCCGGAGGCGAAGAAGAACCATCGCTATGCCTTCTTCATCGCCGCGCATAACGAGGAGAGCGTCATCGCAAACCTCGTGCGTTCGATCAAGGCTCAGGACTACCCTTCTGAGCTCATCGACACCTTCGTGGTGGCAGATGCCTGCACCGACAACACCGCGGAGGAGGCGAGGCGCGCCGGCGCCATCGTCTACGAGCGCAACGACCTCGCTCGCAAGGGTAAGAGCTGGGTCCTTGACTACGGCTTCGCCAGGATCCTCGAGGAGTATCCCGGTAAGTACGAGGCCTTCTTCGTCTTCGACGCGGACAACCTCCTGTCGCCAACCTACGTGACGGAGATGAACAAGGTTTTTGACCAGGGCTACCTCGTTGCTACGAGCTACCGCAACTCCAAGAACTTCGACTCGAGCTGGATCAGCTCCGCCTATGCGCTGTGGTTCCTCCGTGAGGCCAAGTTCCTCAACAACTCGCGCATGCTCTGTGGTACGGGCTGCGCCATCTCCGGCTCTGGATGGATGGTCTCCTCGCGCATCATTCAGGGCATGAACGGCTGGGACTTCCACACCCTCACGGAGGACATCCAGTTCTCGACGTTCTGCGCCGCCAACGGCATCCGCATCGCGTACGCCCCGGCCGAGTTCTATGACGAGCAGCCGATTGACTTCAAGAGCTCCTGGACCCAGCGTATGCGTTGGACCAAGGGCTTCTACCAGGTGTTCTTCTCGTATGTTGGAGACCTGTTCCATGGCGTCGGCAAGAAGCGTTTCGGTTCCTATGACATGCTGATGACCATCGCGCCGGGCAACATCCTGACGCTCATTTCCGCCTTCGTAAACACGGTCTATCTCGCCATCGGTGGCCTGAGCCACGGATTTCTCGCTACACAAAATGAGCTCTCCATGGCGGTGGGCTCGCTCATGATGACCTTCGGCTCGATGTACGTGACGTTCTTCGTCCTCGCCGTCATCACGACGATCTCCGAGCGCAAGCACATCATCTGCCGCAAGGAGCGTCGCTGGCGCATCTTCACGAACCTCTTCACTTTCCCGCTGTTTATGATGACCTACATCCCCATCTGCATCGCGGCACTCTTCAAGAAGGTCGAGTGGGTTCCCACCAAGCACACGGTTTCCATCTCCATGGATCAGATCAACGCTGCTGAGAATTCATAGAACCCCTGCTACTTTGCTTCATTGCGTGGCCATGCGTTCGCTCTAACCGGGCGTTCGTGTGGTCACGCTCTCGTTATGCGCTGCATGCTTGCGCTTACGACGCCTGCCCGTCCGCTCGGGCAGCGTGGACCTGCAAAAGGACTTGAAAAGGGATAGTCCCTTTTTCAGGATATTTGAGTTCCCGGCGCTTACCGAGCATTTGTCCGTGCGCTCGGCTTGTGGCAATTTGCGCGGCAGGCGGCAACTTACGTTCGGGCATTGTGCGACCTGCCAAAAGGTTAGGTCCCCTGAATTAGATAGTGGTAGCAAGCCATCGGTATCAGACGCTACAATTGTCAAGAATGAGTCGGCATACGGCCAGCGGGTTCCCGTCCGCGGCAATAGACAGATTGGGAGAGCATACATGGCAACGTTCTTCGAGGGCGAATCGCACACTTTCTCTGAGTACCTCCTCGTACCTGGCTATTCTTCTTCGGAGAACATCCCGGCGAACGTCTCCCTTAAGACGCCCCTCTGCCGCTACAAGGCCGGCGAGGAGCCGAGGGTCACGCTGAACATCCCCATGGTCTCCTCCATCATGCAGGCCGTTTCTGGCGAGCGCATGGGTATCGCCCTCGCCACCGAGGGTGGCATGAGCTTCATCTACGGCTCCCAGACCCCCGAGGCCGAGGCCGCCATGGTCAAGGCCGTCAAGGACTACAAGGCCGGCGTCGTCGTGTCTGACTCCACGCTCACGCCCGAGATGACGATGGAGCAGGTCATGCGCCTCAAGGAGCAGACCGGTCACTCCACCATGCCCGTGACCGAGGATGGCACGCCCCATGGCAAGCTCCTTGGTATCGTCACGAGCCGCGACTACCGTCCCTCCCGCGATGACCACCAGGCCAAGGTCGCCACGTTCATGACCCCGCGCGAGCAGCTCATCGTCGGCACCGAGGAGACGACCCTCAAGGTCGCCAACGACATCATTTGGGACAACAAGCTCAACGCACTTCCCATCGTCAATGCCGACGATTGCCTCGTTGGCATCGTCTTCCGCAAGGACTATGACTCCCACAAGTCCAACCCGGACGAGCTGCTTGACGCTCACAAGCGCTATATGGTTGGCGCCGGCATCAACACCCGTGACTACGCCACCCGCGTGCCTCTGCTTCTCGAGGCTGGTGCCGATGCCCTCTGCATCGACTCTTCCGAGGGCTTCTCCGAGTGGCAGAAGCTCACGATTGACTGGATTCGCGAGAACTACGGCGAGGACATCATCGTCGGCGCCGGTAACGTCGTTGACGCCGAGGGTTTCCGCTACCTCGCCGAGTGTGGCGCGGACTTCATCAAGGTCGGTATCGGCGGCGGCTCCATCTGCATCACCCGCGAGACCAAGGGCATCGGCCGTGGCCAGGCAACTGCCCTCATCGACGTCTGCCGCGCTCGTGACGAGTACTTCGAGGAGACCGGCATCTACGTTCCCGTCTGCTCCGACGGCGGCATCGTCTATGACTATCACATGACGCTCGCCCTCGCCATGGGCGCGGACTTCATGATGCTCGGCCGCTACTTCGCCCGCTTCGACGAGAGCCCGACCAACCGCGTGAACGTCAACGGCCAGTACATGAAGGAGTACTGGGGCGAGGGTTCCGCCCGTGCCCGCAACTGGCAGCGCTATGACCTCGGTGGCGCCGCGAAGCTTTCCTTCGAGGAGGGCGTCGACTCCTACGTGCCGTACGCCGGTTCGCTGAAGGATGGCGTCAGCATGACCACCTACAAGATCAAGTCCACGATGTGCAACTGCGGTGCCAACAGCATCAAGGAGCTACAGGAGAAGGCCCGACTAACGCTAGTTAGCTCGACTTCCATCGTCGAGGGTGGCGCTCACGATGTCGTCCTCAAGGACCGCACCCAGTCCGTGTCCTATAACTAGGACAACGTAGAATCGTTCCTGTGGCGCCGTCCTTCGAGGTAGAGGGGCGGCGCCTTTTCGTTGTGGGGAGACGTGGTGGTGCTCGAGCCGAGAATGATCTGCTCACCGGGTAACCATTTGGATAACCGGGCGTTTTCTGCGATCTCCTTATTGTCAGTAAAGCTGCTACTATTTAGCAGTTATCCGCTTGTATCCATGGAGGGCACGTACGATGTGCGACGAGAAGACTAATGATAGGCACGAGTTCCCCGCCTATGACGCTCAGGCCATTGAGGAGAAGTGGCAGCGCGTCTGGGCCGAGGAGGGCACCTACAAGACCGACGAGGATCTGAGTAAGCCCAAGAAGTACGTGCTGGAGATGTTCCCGTACCCTTCCGGCGACCTTCACATGGGCCACGCCCGCAACTACACCATCGGCGATGCCATGGCTCGCCAGGCTCGCATGCGCGGCTTCGACGTGCTTCACCCCATTGGCTTCGACGCCTTCGGCCTTCCCGCGGAGAACGCGGCCATCAAGCACAACACCCAGGCCGGCAAGTGGACGTACCAGAACATGGACAACGCCCTCGCCACCATGCGCCGCATGGGCTTCTCCTATGACTATGACCGTCTCGTCCGCACCTGTGATCCCGAGTATTACAAGTGGGGCCAGTGGATGTTCCTCAAGATGTGGGAGAAGGGCCTTGCCTATCGCGCCACGTCTCCGGTGAACTGGTGCCCCAAGTGCCAGACGGTCCTCGCCAACGAGCAGGTCGTCGACGGCAAGTGCTGGCGTTGTGGCTCCGTGCCCGAGAAGCGCGAGCTCTCCCAGTGGTACCTCAAGATCACTGACTACGCGCAGGAGCTCCTTGATGACCTCGACAAGCTCGAGGGCTGGCCTGAGAACGTCAAGGCCCAGCAGCGCAACTGGATCGGCCGCTCCGAGGGCGCGGAGATCGACTTCACCCTCGCCGCCGAGGACGGCGTGACGCCCACCGATCGCAAGATCACCGTCTTCACCACCCGTGCCGACACCCTCTTCGGCGTCTCGTTCTTCCTGCTTCCGCCCGAGAGCCCGCTTGCCGCGGAGCTTGTCGCCGGAACCGAGCACGAGGCTGCCTTCGAGGAGCTCAAGGCCGCCACGGAGAAGGTCTCCAGCGTCGAGCGCCAGGGCTCTGAGCGCGAGAAGCACGGCATCTTCACCGGCCGCTACGTCATCAACCCGATCAACGGCCGCCCGGCTCCCATCTGGGTCGCGGACTACGTCCTCATGGACTATGGCACTGGTGCGGTCATGGGCGTTCCCTGTGGCGACCAGCGTGACTTCGACTTCGCCAAGAAGTACGGCCTCGAGATCGCGCCGATCATCTGCGAGAAGGATGACCCCCTCTACGATGAGCTCAAGGACGAGCGCGAGCTTCGCGTCACGTCCGTCGACTGGGACCACGCCATGGTCGCCGAGGGTTACCTCGTCCAGTCCGGCGAGTTCACCGGTCTCAAGGGAGGCAAGCACTCTGAGGCGGTGGACGCCATCCTCGGTTGGCTCTCCGAGCGTGGCCTTGGCCGCGCGAAGGTCCAGTTCCGTCTCCGCGACTGGCTCATCAGCCGTCAGCGCTACTGGGGCAACCCCATCCCGATGATCCACTGCGACTGCTGCGGTGACGTTCCCGTGCCGTATGACCAGCTGCCGGTCACCCTGCCCGAGAACCTCGACCTTGGTGCCGGCGAGACCCTTGCCGAGTACGCCCCCTTCTATGAGACGGCGTGCCCCAAGTGCGGTAAGCCCGCGAAGCGCATCACGGACACGATGGACACCTTTACGTGCTCCAGCTGGTACTACCTGCGCTATTGCGATCCGCACAATACCGAGCTCCCGTTCTCCAAGGAGTCGGTTGATCGCTGGATGCCCGTCGACAACTACATCGGCGGCATCGAGCACGCGATCCTCCACCTGCTCTATAGCCGCTTCTGGACCAAGGTCCTTCGCGACCTCGGCATGATCGACGTCGACGAGCCCTTCACCAACCTGCTCTGCCAGGGCATGGTCAAGGACGAGAACGGCGAGACCATGTCCAAGTCCAAGGGCAACGTCGTGCCGCCCTCGAGTGTCATCGGGCCCTTCGGCGCGGACACCATGCGTCTCGTCATCCTCTTCATCGCCCCACCCGAGAAGGACTTCGATTGGGACGAGAAGGCCGTCGCCGGTGCAAACCGCTTTATCAAGCGCGCCTGGTCGATCGTATGGCAGCTCTCCGAGGGCGCCCAGGCTGGCGACTTCGATCACACCAAGCTCGATGGTCAGGCGGCCGAGCTCTTCCGTACGCTCAACGGCCTTGGTGCCCGTTGCACGGCCGACTACGATCGCGGCCAGTTCAACACCGCCATCTCCGCGGTCATGGAGATCGTGAACGCCGCGAGCAAGTACCTCATCGAGACCCCGGCCGATGAGCGCAACCACGAGCTCGACTATCGCGTCGCCCATGACATCGTGGCGATCCTCGCGCCCATCTGCCCACACTGGGCCGAGGAGCTCTACCACGAGGCCCTGCACCTCACTGGCTCTGTCTATAACGAGCCGTGGCCGGAGTTCGACGTCGAGCTCTCTCGCGCCGACACCGTCGAGATCGCCGTTCAGGTTATGGGCAAGGTTCGCGCCCGTGTGAACGTCTCCGTCGATGCCAACCGCGAGGACCTCGAGAAGGCCGCCCTTGAGGCCGTTGCCTCCCAGATCGAGGGCAAGACCGTTCGCAAGGTCGTCGTTGTTCCCGGCAAGCTCGTCAACGTCGTCGCCAATTAGTCCGTCTATGCGGGGCGCTTGCGCCCCGCCTTCATGTTTTGAGGTGAGTTCGGCCATGAAGTGTCCGCATTGCGGTCGTGACCTTGGGGAGGGTTTGCTCCCCACTCGCTGCCCCGGTTGCGGGAGCGCCTTGTCTGGCGCTAAGAGGGGGCATAGGGCCAATCGTCACGAGCAGCGTGCGTCCGCCGACCTCGCCGCCGCCTCTCGCAGGAGCGTCGAGGGCTTATCCGGCATGGGCGCGGGCCGTCGCTCCCGAGGGGAGACCGGCAAGCGCGTCGCTCGTCTTTTCCTTGGCTTTCTGCTGGTCGCGGTGTTCTGCTGCCTGGTCTTCTTCACGGCCTATCATGCCGAGCTCATTGGCGGCAGGACAATTCCTGACGTCGTCGGCTCTGGCTCCGAGCAGGCGACCTCTCGCCTCTCTGACAAGGGCTTTAACGTCGGGGTGAACGAGGTGGAATCGACCGAGCAACTGACCGGTCGCGTCATCTCGACCAATCCACCCGTTGGCACGCGTGCCGACAAGGGCTCGACCGTGACCATCGACGTTGCGAAGAACCCCGAGACGGCGCTTGCGATCGATGCCCCGGAAACAGCTGAGGAGACAGACACGGAGGCGGGGGAGTAGCGTCTCTTTTGCCTGGCGAGGACGCTCCGGTGGCTAGTTTCGTTTCGCCTCTCCGTCGATCAGAATCGGAGCAGAGGCCTTGCGAGGAGGGTGCGAGTTGTGTGCTCGACTTGTGACTTATCTGCACACATAAAATGCATCTTGACGTGTTACCTGCCTGTTTATTAGACTATCTCTGATAAGAGCACTTGATTGAGGGATGTGGGGTGGAGTTTTCGCCCCGCATCTCTTTGTGTGTAAGCGGGGGTTTTACGCCCCGCGCTAGGAAGGAGGGTCAAATGGCAGAGGACAAGGCCGCGGCAATCCTCGAGGTCCTCGAGGTCGCCGGCGCCCAGCATGGCATCGACGTCGTTGACGTGGAGGTCGTTGGCGCCACCAAGGCCCCTACGGTTCGCGTCCGCATCGACTGGGCCTATGACCCGGAGAACGCGGAGAGGGGCACCATCTCGCTCGATGACGTCGCCGCTCAGACCGAGTGGGTCTCCGAGGTCCTCGACGCGTTCGATCCGTTCGCTGGCTCCTACACCCTCGAGGTGAGCTCGCCGGGCCTCGATCGTCCGCTTCGCCGCGAGGCTGACTTCGAGCGTTTCGCTGGCGAGACCGTCGTCCTCACGACGACCGCGGTCGAGGGTCGTCGCCGTTTCTCCGGCAAGCTTGTCGGCATGCGTGACGGCTCCGTCGTCATCGTCGATGACGAGGGCGAGGTCGAGATTCCCCTCTCCGAGGTGCGTCGCTGCACCATCAAGCCCACCTTCGAGAAGGGCGAGAAGAAGTCCTTCGACAAGCCCAAGAGGGGCAAGGCGCAGAAGGCCTAACGGCTTTCGTTCGCGTGTCTGCCAATTTCGCACTCAGTTTGGAAACGGATGGCCTAGAGCCATATGAGAGATAACCAGAAAGGAACGCACATGGCATCTGAGATGATGGAAGCCCTGATGATGCTCTGCCAGGAGAAGCACATCGACGAGCTCTACCTGCTCGACCGCCTCGAGCAGTCACTCGCCGCGAGCTACGCCAACGTCCTGCACCTCGACTTCGGCGCCAAGGTCACCATTGACCGCACCACCGGCAAGATCTACGTCTACAAGCTCATCCCGAAGGATGACTCGATGGACGAGGAGGGCAACTACACCGAGTTCGACGAGGTCGACGTCACGCCCAAGGACACGAGCCGCATTGCCGCGCAGCATGCCAAGGCCGAGATCAACGCCATCGTCCGTAACGCCGCACGCGAGCAGATCTACGAGGAGTTCTCCGCCCGCGTCGGTGACATCATCACCGGCACCGTCCTCCAGTCCACGCCTGACTTCACGATCATCAAGATTCGCGAGGGCGTCGAGGCCGAGCTCCCGCACTTCGATCGCAAGCGTCACCCGGAGGAGCGCAATGAGCGTCCGGCCGGCGAGCGCTACAGTCACAACCAGCGCATCAAGGCCGTCATCATCGACGTCCGCGACCCGAACGCCACCGTGCAGCCCGTTCGCGGCGAGCACTCCCGCCCGTCCATCGTGGTGAGCCGCACCCACCCGGAGCTCCTCCGTCGCCTCTTCGAGCTCGAGGTCCCCGAGATTTATGACGGCGTCGTCGAGGTCCGCTCCATCGCCCGCGAGGCCGGCGTTCGCTCCAAGGTCGCCGTCTCCTCCCTCGACGACCGCCTC
>UQWE01000006.1 GCA_900544655.1 uncultured Coriobacteriaceae bacterium | reverse complement strand
AGGAGAAGATCGCCTTCTTGATCTCTCCGGAATAGCCGGTACCGGCTACCACGATTCCACCGTGGGCGAGGTCAAGGATGACGGCCGCGGAGGAATTGACGCCATCGGACTCAGGGTCGCAGCGATAGCCCGGAGCGGCGAGGACGTAGATGTCCGGCTCGCCGAAGCTCGCGAGCTCACGCGCCGACGGGCGAACGAGCATCTGGTGGATGAACAGCGCCTGGCTCGCGCGTTCGCAAATGACGCAAACCTTGCGGGAGTGGTTGCGGTCAGATCCGGCAAATCCGCGGACGACGTAGAGCTCGCGCCCGTATAGATAGCCCGCGACGCCCGAGCAGATGCGCTCGTAGTTCTCGCGCGAAATGGGGACGTTTACCTTACCCCAGCACACCTTGTCATGAATCGCCGGATCGTCGACCACGAACCGATCGAGCGGGGAGCGTCCCGTGCGCTCCCCCGTGTCGACGACGAGAGAGCCGTTCGACGCGAGCACGCCCTCGCCGTTGGCGAGGGCCGCCTCGACGAACCTCGCGGGCGCAAGGTCCTCGTTCACCCTGGCGCTGCCAGGAACCGCCTGCTCACGCTTGAGAAGACGCCCCGTAAGAGTCTGCTTCATGATGGTTGCCTCCAATACCCCCTACCTCGCAAAGCGAGGTGACGTTGCCTCCGCCTCGCGATAACCGAGCCCATGCCCCAGGCTCGCACGGCGCGAGACGTCATTGGCGCTTTGATACCCAATGGCACGCGAGCGAAAGCGCCATAACGGTGGGCGGCGTTCATCGCGCCGTCAGCGGGGTTTGAAGACGGACGCCAGGTTTGCTTGGGCCCGGCGAAGAGGGCGGCCGCAGGGGCGCTAGGCTTCCACGCGGATGGAGGAGATCTTGGGCTGGTCGGCGGGGGCAATGGTGCCGTTGTTGTCGCTCGGCTTGGCGGAGTCGCAGATGGCGTCGACGACGCCCAATCCGTCCGTCACATGGCCAAACGCCGCATACTGGCCATCGAGGTACTCCGCATCCTCTTGCATGATGAAGAACTGCGAGCTCGCAGAGTCCATAGCGGAGGATCTCGCCATGGAGATGGTGCCACGCACATGTTTGATGGGGTTGTCGATCCCGTTGTCGCTGAACTCGCCGACGATGGTCTCGCCCGAACCGCCCGTGCCGTTGCCCTTGGGGTCACCGCCCTGCATCATAAAGCCCTGGATGATGCGGTGGAACGTGAGGCCATCGTAGAAGCCCTCGTTGGCGAGCTTCGCGAAGTTGGAGACCGTGATGGGCGCGGAATCCGCGTCAAGCTCGAGCGTGATGGTGCCAAAGCCCTCGACCTCGATCGTGGCGGCGTGCTTTCCGCTCGCGAACTCCCCCGTTGGCGCAGGAGCCGCGGAGGCGCCAGAGGTGGCGGCGGAGGTTGTCGCAGGCTTCGCGCCACCACCGCACGCAGAGAGACCAAGGGCCGCAACGCCTAGAGTGGCGGAGACGAACGTACGACGGCTGATAGAGCGAGACATGGGCCCTCCCAAGGGATCGTGAGTTAGCCCGTTTAGTGTAACCCGAAGAAACCCGGGGCCCTAAAAGGGCAAGACAAGCACACGAGTCCCAAGCCTTGCCGCGTCGCCCTCGTCATGCGAGGCCACGACGAGGGACCGCCCACGAAGCTCGCTCACGACGAAAGCGCATGCGACATCGCGGGAATCAGCGTCAAGCCCCGCGAAGGGCTCGTCGAGAAGAACGGCATCGCCCGGGGCGGCAAGGGCTCGGACGAGCTCCACTCGACGGCGCTGCCCGCCGGAGAGCTCGCGCACGGGCGTACGCGCATCGACGTCGGGAAGAACGAGTGCAAGCATCTGCTCGAGGTCCTTCTCGGAATGACGGGAAGACGCGAAGAGAAGGACGTTCGCCAACGCGGAGGCGTCCTCGAATAGACGCGCGTCTTGGAACTCCACCGAAACCCGAGACGCGAGGTCAACCCGGCCCGCATCTGCCGAATCAAGGCCGGCGAGAACGCGTAACAGGGTGGTCTTGCCCGCACCGGATGGTGCCATCACGCAGAGTCGGCCAGCCGAAGCGAGGCTCAAGGACACGGGATGTCCCGCGGCGGCGCCATGAGGGAGGATAAGCCCGTCGACCGTCATCGCACCGCGGGCGAGCTCGCCAGCCTCCCCCCTGGCCTCGTGAGCACGAAGGCGGCACGCCAGGCGCAGCGACGCCGAGCCGCTTAGCCCCAGGAGCCAAAGCGCGACCCTCTCGCAGAGGCTCGCGCAGGCGATCACGATAAAGGTCCAGGCAAAGAGGTCTCCCGTCTCAAGCAGGAGCTTCGCCTGGTATATGCGCTCGCCGATGGTGCCCGCGGGCATGCCGATGAGCTCGGCGGCAACGCCCGCCTTCCAGCTCATGCCAACGATGGCCTCGCTCGTGGCACAGAGATACGGCAGGAGCTCGGGCCAGGAGTACGCGAGGACGCGCCTCACGCCGGAAACCCCGTGGACCTCCATAAGCTCTGCCATGGGCGCGCTCGCGTGGTCGAGACCCTCGAGCGCGGAGAAGTATATTGCCGGCAGGGCCATGAGGAACACGGCGGCGATGCTCACGTTGGCCGCTCCCAGCCATATGAGGAGCAGGACCACGACGCAGACGACTGGCGTCGCCTTGAAAACCAAAAGCGGCGGGCGGACGAGCTCTCGCGCGATGACGTGGCGGTGCGACACGCTCGCCAGCGCAAGCGCCACGGCATAGGCGGCGAGAAGCCCTCCCATGATGCGGGCGCCGGAGACGAGCAGCTTGGACCACACGGTTGCGTCACACATCAGCTCGCCAAGGCACGAGATGGCCTCAACGGGACCAGGGATGATCAGCGGCTGGTCGATGAGGAGCGCCGCGGCCTCCCACACGAGAAGCCACAGGAGCACGGATGCGTTCCGCGCGCGGGCGCTGACCTTGGAATCCGTGGATGAGCTGGATGCAGGCACTGCGGCACGACCCTAGGCGCCGTAGTAGAAGTCATCCCCAGGGAGCGCGCCGCCCACCGAGGAGGCGTCGAACTGCGAAAGGACGTCAAGGTATCCCGAAAGAGCGGACTTCATGTCGTCGCCCGCGAGGCAGACGAGGTTGCAACCCGGAATGGCCTTCTCGGCAACGGGCGCCGCGTCGATGATGCCATGGTCGACGACGGACTGTGCGTAGGTGGCGGGATTCGCCTTCACGAGCTCGACCGAGCTCTCCTGCTGGGCAAGGAACTCCTCGACAGCTTGGGCGTTGTTCTCGGCGAACTCGCGACGGACGATGGTGACGCCCGTGACCATGCGCGAGCCGTCGGTCGCCAGGGAGTCCCAGACGTCCGAAAGCGCGAAGGGCGCGGAGAGGCTGCCGTTCTTTGCGAGCGCAGCGGTCTTGTAGGGCTCAGGTAGGACGCCGACGGCAGACGGATCCGCGACGAGGGCGCTCACGACCTCGGCAGCCTCGCTCTTGAACTCGAGCGTCACGGCATCCGCGATGCCGGCGCGGTCAAGGAGATAGCCCATGACGTACTCCGGCGTCGTCCCCTTGCCCGTGAGATAGACGGTGCGTCCGGCAAGGTCGGTGAACTCGGCCACGGAGGCGTCTCCGGTGACGATGCTCAGAACTCCAAGCGTGTTGATGTCGAGAGCCTGGATGGCCCCTTGCGTCTTGTTGTAGAGAACGCTCGAGACATTGGCGGGAACGAGGGCGATGTCAACGTCTCCCGAGATGACCTTGGGAAGGACCTCATCCGCCGTGCCATAGACCTGGAAATCATAGGTGTTCGTCAGACCGGTCTGCTCGCCGGCGGCCTTGTCCATGAAGGCGACGAGGCCGATGGACGTAGGGCCCTTAAGCGACGCGACGCGGACCTCGACGGGGTCAGACGAGGTGGCGGCAGGGGCCGTGGCCCTCGAGCCACAGGCCGCAAGCGACAGAGAGGCCGCAACGGAACCCACGACGAAACCCTTCCTGGTGACAGTGGCGTTCATACTTTTTCCATCCTTCCACATCATGCATGCCGCCCGAGGCAGCGATAGGACGCGACGCCCTAGATGTGTCACACCCCGCGCCTCGCGCAAGCTCCCCTGTAGTCTTCCAACTTGCGCGCAAGCCCTTCGACGGCCAAGGCCGCCTGGCGAGGGTTTGCCCGGAAGAAATCCTAGCAGGGTTTCGCGAGGAGATTGGTGCACACGTAATGTCCTCATTGGCAATGAGGCATTTCGAATGAGAGGACGGCTAACGCGCTTCCTCGCCTCCAGCCTGATACTACAATCTGAAGTATCAGACATAGCAGGCACCAATGCCTGCCCGAGAAACGCAAGGAGCCGCCATGTCAGTCGTCAGGATCTCCCTCAGAGAGTTCTCCGCGGCAATAGATAGCAAGGGCGCCCAGCTCACGAGCCTCGTCCGCAACGACATCGAGTATCTGTGGCAGGCAGACGCCAAGTGGTGGCCTCGCAGCGCCCCCATCCTCTTTCCCATCGTGGGAAACCTTCGCGACGGATTCGCCATATCCGCCGAGGGAGAGTGCCACATGGGCCGCCATGGCATCGCCCGCAACTATGAGCACGAGGCGATAGAGAACACCGGCAGCTCCGTGACGTTCCGCCTCGACGGCACGCCTGAGATGCACGCGAACTATCCGTATGATTTCCGCCTCGAGATGACCTACGCCCTCGAAGGCGAGGGCACGCTGCGCCAGACCTTCTCGGTAACGAACACGGGCAAGGTCGACATGCCCTTCTTCCTGGGCGGACACCCGGCGTTCAACGTTCCCGTGGTCGAAGGTGAGACGTTCGAGGACTATTCCCTCAAGTTCACGCACCCCTGGACGGGCACCACGCCAGGCCTTACCTCGGATGGGCTACAGGATTATGCGCACATGACCACGCTGTTCGAAGACTCAGACACGCTGCCGCTCCGTCACTCGCTCTTCGACGACGACTCCTTCATGTTCACCGACGTCCCCGACAGCACGATCACGATGGTTGGCCCCTCCGGTCACGGCGTTCGCGTAGATTTCCCGGGCTTCCCCTACATCGGCATTTGGAGCGCGCTTCCCGCGGCAGACGGCACGCCAACGCCCTTCGTCGCGCTCGAGCCCTGGTGCGGCACCGCGACTCGCACCGACGAAGACGACACCTTCGAACTCAAGCAGGGGCTCCTGATGGCCACGCCGGGCGAGACCGTCAGGCGAGCCTTCACGATCACGGTCCTGTAGCGACCCCCAAAGCAATAGGCCCCTGGGCCCCGTCGCCTGCTCAGACAGTTTCGGCGCTTTGCACCGAAAAAATCGCATTCGACGGGACCCAGGGACCCTTCTTGCGGTGGCGAATCCCCCGAGGGAGTCTGGTGCTCAGCGCTACACCCAGGAGCAGATTAGCGTCATGTCACCGGAAAACACGAGGTCACCGCTCTGCGCAGGCGCCACGAAGTGGGAACCCCTCTCGAGCTTGGCGCCATTTACCGCGCCCTCGCCCTCGATGACGCTCACGCACACGAAGTCATGGTCCTGGACGATCGTCTTGGCACCGGCGACACGAACGCGCTCGACGGTATAGCGCTCGTTCGACTCGAGGAGCGTGACTCCATCAACCTCAGGAGCGACGACCTCGCCGCTCGTGGGAGCCTTAGCCGCATAGTCGACCACGTCCATGCTCTGCTCGAGGTGAAGCTCGCGCTTGGTGCCATCGGCCTGGACACGGTCATAGTCATAGACGCGGTAGGTAACATCGCTCGACTGCTGGGTCTCGAGGATGAGCGTGCCCGCCTTGATGGCGTGCAACGTGCCAGCGTCGATCTGGAAGAAGTCACCCTTATGAATGGGGACCTCGTTCACAAGGTCGCCCCAGCGGCCCTCCTCGACGAGCTTGGCGAACTCCTCACGATCCTTTGCCTTCTGCCCAACGATAATCGTGGCCCCCGGATCGCAGTCGAGCACATACCAGCACTCGCACTTGCCAAGGCTTCCCCTCTCGTGGATGGCGGCATACTCGTCATCAGGGTGCACCTGGATCGAGAGGTCTCCATCGGCATCGAGGATCTTGATCAGCAGCGGGAAACGATCGCCCCCTGCATCACCGAACAGCTCATGATGCTCGTCCCAAAGCTGCGAGAGCGTCTTGCCCGCGTAAGGTCCGCTCACGACCTCGCAGTCACCTGCGGGATGCGCGCTGATGGCCCAGCACTCGCCAATGGCGCCCTCGGGGATGTCATAGTGAAAGACCGTGTCGAGCCTACGACCTCCCCATATCTTCTCGTGGAAGATGGGCTTCGTGAAAATGAGATCCTGAGCCATAGCGGTTCCCTCCAACACGTCTTGCCTGCGCTTCAAACAGAGAATGGCCATGCGATTCTACATGTCTAATCGCATAGCCAATTTCACCAGATCATCTATGCGCGAGATGGCTTTCCCTTACGTTAGCACGCCGCGACGAAGGCCTTCCACAGGTTGAAGTCCTCCTCGCATTTCTCCCACGTGTACTCGGGATGCCACTGCACGCCAAGCACGAAGCGCTTCCCCGGCATCTCGACGCACTCGGGGATGCCGTCATCAGATGTCGCGGAGAGCACGAGGCCGTCGCCCAAATCCTTCACGCAGCAATGGTGCGCGGAATTGACGCTATAGCCACGCGAGCCGCTCGCACGCTCGAGGAGGCTCCCCCCAAAGATCTCGACCTGATGGCAGGTCCTCGTGAGGAGGTCTGCGTGATCGTGCGAGGTAGACCCCTCCCGACGGGGAATCGACGGCACGTCCATGTCAAGCGAGCCGCCAAGGGCAACATTGAGCACCTGGGTTCCGCGACACGTCGTGAACAGGGGTTTATCGGCCTCCACGACCTTGCGGACGAGCGGGACCTCGCAGGCGTCGCGAACATGGCAGAGAAGGGACTCGTCATAGGGGCGCTCGTCTCCCCAGAGCTTGGGGTCGACATCCGGACCGCCGGGAATGGCAACGCCATCCGCCAGCTCAACGTACTGGTCGATCACGTCCTCGTCATCCGTAAGGGCCATCTGCACGGGAAGGCCGCCCGCCGCGAGGATCGCGTCGATGAAGACGGCGGCACCGCACTCATTGGGCGCGAGCTTCTCGGTCTTGTGGACGTGACCCTCCTCAAAACGCGCGGCAACGAGAATGATGGGCCTGCGGCTCTGGGCAGCCTCGGCTCGAGCTTCGTTCTCCGCCATGCCTTAATGCTCCTTGATCGAGTTGAGGAAATCGCGGGCGCGCTGGGTCTTTGGGTTGTCGAAGAACTCGTCAGGCGTGCCCTCTTCGACGATGGCGCCGTCCGCCATGAAGATGACGCGATTGCCGACACGGCGCGCGAAGTTCATTTCGTGCGTGACGACGACCATCGTCATGCCCCCGCGAGCGAGCTCCGTCATGACATCGAGGACCTCGTTGATCATCTCGGGGTCAAGGGCGCTCGTAGGCTCGTCGAAGAGCATCGCCTTGGGGTTCATCGCGAGGGAGCGGGCGATGGCGACGCGCTGCTGCTGGCCACCGGAGAGCTGGGCGGGGACCTTCTTGGCCTGCTCCGCCACGCCGACACGCTCGAGCAGGGACATCGCGCGCTTCTCGGCCTCGTCCTTGGAAAGGCCGAGGACTTCGATGGGACCGAGGGTCACGTTGTCGAGGATCGTCTTGTGCGCGAAGAGGTTGAACTGCTGGAAGACCATGCCGAGCTCGGCGCGCGTGCGAGCGAGCTCCTTGCCCTCCTGCGGCAGAGGCTCACCCTCGATGAGGATCTCGCCGGAATCGATGGTCTCGAGGCGGTTAATCGTGCGGCAGAGCGTCGACTTGCCGGATCCGGACGGGCCGATGACGACGAGGACCTCTCCCCTATCGACCTTAAGGTTGATGTCCTTCAAGACGTGAAGGGCGCCGTAGTGCTTGTCGACGTGGCGTAGCTCGATGACGGGCTGCTCGTCCGTTGATGTCTGGTTCATGACTTTCTCCCTTGGCAAGTGCCGCTAGCGAATGATCTTGACGCCGGTGCGGCGCGAAACGGTGACCGCGGCCTTGTTGATCAGACTGTTGATGAGAATGTAGATGACAGCGACCACAAGGTACGTCGAGACGAGCGCGTCATAGTTCGTACGAAGGACCTGGGCGTTCTGCATGAGGTCAGGATAGCTCACGACATACGCGAGCGCCGTGTCCTTCACAACGACGACGAGCTGGCTGATGAGCGATGGGATGACGAATCGGATCGCCTGAGGGAGCACGATCTTCGTCTTGACCTTCCAGCGCGTGAGGCCGATGGAGAGGCCCGCCTCGGTCTGGCCACGAGGCACCGCGTTGACACCGGCGCGGAAGACCTCCGCGAGGACACCGGAGGCGGCCAGCGTCACCGGGATGCACAGCATCCAGAACGCGGGCATCTTGATGCCGAGGTTGGGCATAGCAAAGAAGAAGAAGTAGATGAACAGCAGGCTGGGGACGCCACGGAGCACGTTAGTGAGCACGGCGCACACGGCGCTCAGCGCGCGGAAGTGGCTCGTGCGCCCGAGCATGAGCAGCATGCCGAGCACGAGCGAGAGCGCTGCCGCGGTGAGCGCGACAGCAAACGTGCCCTCGAGGCCCTTGAACAGATAACGCCACGTCGTGCGCCAGGAGAACAGCTCCCAATACTTGGCAGAGAGCTGGCCGGTGAACCAGAAGCGATACACCACCCAGGCAGCGAGGGCGACGAGCAGCACGAGGGAAAAAACCGTGCCGATGACCATCTTCCTGCGCGTCTTGGGGCCCGGCTCCTCATAGAGGGCGTCCCTCATCGTCTTTGCGCTCATCGAATCACCCTGACCTTCTTGTCGATGGCGTTGCCAACGAAGCCCGCCACCAAAGCGGTCGAGATGTAGCCGGCGGCAGAGACGAAGAACGTCACGATGCCCGCGGACTCACGCGTGTTGATGTAGGTGACCACGCCCGTAAGCTCCTGCGGCGTCATGGGAACCTGGGATCCGAGGGCCGTGGTGAGCATGACGGCGATGAAGAGGTTCGTCATGGGAAGCACGGTGGAGCGCAGAGCCTGGGGAATGACGATCTTGCGCAGGATCTGGCCAAACGAGAGGCCGATGGAACGCGCCGCCTCGATCTGCCCGACACCGATGGTGTTAATGCCCGACATGAAGTTCTCAGAGCCAAACGCCGTGCCGAGAAGAACGGTCGCGAGGATGACACTCGGCTCGTAGTCGAGCAGAAGCTTCAGGTGAGGGAGCGCGTACACCACGATGAGCAGCAGAACCGCTCCCGGGATGTTGCGAAAAATCTGCACGTAGAGATCGCCGAGCAGGCGCAGCGGCTTGAACGGCGAGACGCGCATGACGGTTACGAGCACGGAAAAGACCATGACGAGCGCGAAGGAGACGAGCGTGAGCCGCCACGTCGTCAGAAGCGCCGTCAGGTACAGAGGCCCGTATCCGGAGATCAGCTCTGGAAGCCCCATCGTACCTCCTTACAGGGAAGGGCCCGCCGCCCAAACGGACGGAGGGCCCCGGACAATCTAGGATCTCAAGAGGCACTGGCACGGCCTCCACCAAAAGGGAACCCCAGCTAAAGAGCTTTAGGCGCCAATCGCGGGCGGCTCGGGGATCGTGTCGATGCCGCAGCGGTCAGCGACGGCGATCTTATAGAGCTTCTCCCAGTTGCCGTCATCCTCGAACTTCTTAAGGAAGGCGTTGATGAAGTCGACGGCGTCGCTATTGCCGAGCTTCACGCCGATGCCGAGGTACTCCTCCGGACCGAAGGCATCGCCGGCGATGCGGTACTTGCCCGGGTTCTTGACGACGTTGCCCATCTGGAGCGTGTTGTCGACCACGTAGGCGTCGACGCGGCCCTGCTCGAGGGCGGCACGGCACTCGTCATCCTTGGAGAACTCCTGGATCTCAGCCTCAGGAGCGTACTGGCCAACGACCTCGGGGCCGGTGGAACCGGACTGGACGGCGACCTTCTTACCGGCAAGGTCGTCAACGGAGTTGATGTCAGTGTTGTCGGCGAGGACGAGGACGGCATACTGGGTACTCATGTACGGCCCGGCGAAGGAGACGACCTCCTTGCGCTTGTCCGTGATGGTGTAGCTGGCGAAGACGGCGTCGACCGTGTCGTTCTGGAGAACAGACTCGCGCGTGTCGCTCGTGAGCTGCGTATACTCGTACTTGGTCTCGTCGCCGAGGATGTAGCGAATGAGGCCGAGGTACAGGCCGGCGTCAAAGCCGTAAACCTTGTTGTCCTGCTCGTCGAGCTGGGAGAAGATGGCAGAGGTGCGCGTGGCACCCAGGCGGAACGTGCCGGCGGACTTGATGGCAGCGGCCCAGGGGTTAGCAGCGATGACGTCATCAGCGGCGGGCTCGATCGAAGCGACGAGCTCGTTGAAGGCGTCCTTGTCGATGCCCGTGGCGGAAGCATCCGCAGCGGCAGTGGTGGCGGCGGCGCCGGACGTGACAGACGGGCCATCAGAGCAGCCGGCGAGGCCGAAGAGTGCCGTACCGCCCATAACGCCGAGGCCAAGGGTGATGAACTGACGCCTGCTGAAGGTGTTCTTGCTCATGGGTTATCCTTCCCTATGACTTGAATCCCATAATTAGTGTACTGGTTGGGATGTTGGGCATACTTTACCCAATTTCCCTGACTTTATAAATCCTACTAAAGAATGGTGTAATTGGGTTGAAACAAAGAAGGCGACGACGAGCACCATGCTCGCCGTCGCCCAGTTAAAGCAGCCTATGTGATGCAAACCTTAGCCCAGAAGCGCCTTAACGTCGAGGGCGATCATGAGCTCCTCGTTGGTCGGGATGACCCAGACGTGCAGGCTGGAGTCCGGCGTGGAGATCTCACGCGGATCGTCGCTGCGGACGGCGTTCTTGTCGTCATCGATCTTGACGCCCATCCAAGCGAGGCGGTTCACGACCTCCTTGCGCATGTGAGCGGAGTTCTCGCCAACGCCTGCGGTGAAGACCATGGTGTCAACGCCGTTCATGGCCTGGACCATGGTGGCGAACTGGGAGGCGACGCGGTAGCTCCACATGTCGATGGCCATCTGGCAGCGCTCGTTACCCTCGGCGGCACCGGCCTCGATGTCGCGGCAGTCGCTGGAGACGCCGGAGATGGCGGCGAGGCCAGACTGCTTGTTCATCATCGTGTCGATCTCGTCAATGGAGTAGTGGCCCTCGCGGGAGAGGTAGAAGACGGTGGCCGGGTCAACGGTGCCGCAGCGGGTGCCCATGATGAGGCCGTCGAGCGGGGTGAGGCCCATGGTGGTGTCCATGCACCGGCCGTCCTCGATGGCGCAGAGGGAGGCGCCGGAGCCGAGGTGGCAGCTCACGACCTTGTGAGCGCTGTGGTTGGAGACCTCGTCGACGGTGCGCCAGATGAAGCGGTGGCTGGTGCCGTGGGCGCCGTACTTGCGGATGTGGAGGCTGTCGACGACGTCCTTCGGGAGGGCGTAGTTGTGGGCCTCGGCGGGCATGTTGTAGTGGAAGGAGGTGTCGGCGACGATGACGTTACCGATCTCCGGGAACATCTCGCGGCAGATCTCGATAACGTCAGCCTCGGCGTAGTTGTGGAGCGGAGCGAGCGGGGCGACCTCGCGGACCCAGGCGAGGGTCTCGTCGGTGACGACCTTGGACTCGGGGAAGTACCAACCGCCCTGGACGACGCGGTGGCCGATGCCGTCGATGGGCTTGTCAACGCTCTCGAGGATCTCGAAGACGTGCTTGATGGCCGTCTTGTGATCAGGCAGGGCGACGTCGAGCTGCTGCTTGCTGCCACCCATCTCGGAGTGGCCGATGAAGGAGCCATCGATGCCGATGCGCTCGCAGTTGCCCTTGGCGTAGACCTCGCGAGTGTCGACGTCGAGCAGCTGGTACTTGAGCGAGGAGCTACCTGCGTTGATGACGAGAACGTTCATGTACGATCCTTCCCCATGACGAAGCGCCCGTTGGCGTCGTGCCTTTGCGCGATGCAAGTCGCTCGCGCGGATTTCCAGCTTGACTACTATAACGCGTCATGTGCCCCTGCCACACGAAATCCTTAGCATGTCTCTCTCGCCTACCCATTCCTTAGCTTTCGCCTACGCTATCCTTATATATACGCACGTGTCAGATCGACCTCATCGAGGGGTAGTACTAGGCAGGGAATAGAGGCCGTCACCCAGGCACGCTCGGCACGCCTCCGCCGTCACGCTCGACACGCCCTCGTCTAGCTCGCGCGAGTACCTCCGCGCGGCAAGCCTCCGCAGCGTTCACTCCGCGCGGCAAGCCTCCGCAGCGTTCACTCCGCGCAAACGCCCCGCGGCGAAGCACGGTAGCCCAAGACCCAAGGAGCCCCCATGGCAGACAACGCCAATTCCAAGCGCATCCTGCTCATCAACGACATGGCCGGTTACGGCAAGGTCGCCCTTGCCGCCATGATCCCCATCCTATCCTCCGCGCGCCATCAGGTGTTCAACCTGCCCACGGCGCTCGTCTCCAACACGCTCGACTACGGCACCTTCGACATCCTCGAGACCACGGGCTACATGCGCGGCGCCATCGACGCCTGGGAGAAGCTCGGCTTCGAATTCGACGCCGTGGCGACGGGTTTTTTGGTGAGCGAGGAGCAGACGAAGCTCGTCGCCGACTTCTGCCGCGCACGGCACGAGACGGGAGCCACCGTCTTCGTCGATCCGATCATGGGCGACGAGGGCTCGCTCTACAACGGCATGACCGAGGCGACCGTCGGATTCATGCGTGAGATGTGCGGCAGTGCGGACATAGTCATGCCCAACTTCACAGAGGCAGCCTTCCTGACGGGCCTCTTCATCGAGAGAACCGCTCCAGGGGCGAGGGACCTGACGCGCGCGGAAGCCGAGGAGCTCGTCGCCGGAATGCACGAGCTGGGCGCCGCCAAGGTCATCGTCACGAGCTGCGCCGTGGATGGCGAGCACGCCACGCTCGTGAGCGAGGGCCCAGGCAGCGAGCTCGAGGTTCTCCCCTATGACGAGGTGCCGGTGCGCTTCCCCGGCACGGGTGACATCTTCTCCGCCGTTCTCATCGCCAACATGCTCGGCGGAGTGGGGCTTGTCGCATCGACCCAGCGAGCGATGGACGTCGTCCGCGACCTTCTTGTCAGGTGCGAGCACAACGAGGACAAGTTCAAGGGCATACCCATCGAGCTTTACCTCGACCGCATTGCAGAGGTCGGCCAGGCCTAGGAGCACTCGCGCACAAACGACCCCGAGGAGGAGCTTATGGCTCGAAGGCGACGCATCCAGATAACGCTTACGGAGCGCATCGGCGCCCACCCCTGCCACCACGGGCATAAGCCCGGCGACACCTGGGACTTCGACACCGAGCGTGGCAAGCTCTGTCCCATGGCCGCCCACGTCGCGTTTCCCTACGTGGACATCCTACGCTACGACGGTTCCGTTCCCGGCAACGAGCCAGGATGCGCACGCTTCTGCTGCCCTGACGTCGACACGATCAACGTGTTCGAGGCGCGCATCGTCGAGCGGGAGGAAGGCCGCTAGCGAACGCCAAGCACCGCAAGCTCCTCGACCCAACGCTCCGTGAGGCGATCGAGCGACCACGCGGCGTTTGCCGGGCTGGTCGAGGGCATCACGACGGCGGCGTGACCGGCAATGGCTTCGAGGTACCGATGGTAAAGCCGCCCCGACGTCGCGCCGTTGCATAGGATGGCCTCGATGGGTGCCGCGGACGTGACGCGTGCGATGTCGACAGGCACGACGTTCTTGATGCTCGCGTCACTCGAGCCACGAATGTCGCAGCTGGCGATGACATCCCAGAGGGCGGCGCCATGCGCAAGCAGCATCCCACGTTTCTCAGCGATGGACGTGGGCGTGGGCTCATCCAGACAAGAGGCCATGACGCGCCAGAAACGGTTCTGCGGGTTGCCATAGTAGAAGTCATTCGCGCGCGACAGCACGCTAGGAAAGCTCCCGAGCACGAGGACTCGGGAGCTTTCGTCATAAACAGGCTCGAAGCCGTGATCTATGTGCTGGTAGTCGGACACGCTAGCTTGGGGCCAGCCTACTCGCCCGTGGGGTAGTTGAGGTGTGCCTCGTCAATGCCGTCGAGGTCGCGCTCGAGGTAGCGCGCGGCGAGCCACTTGGCCATGCCGAGATTCTGGTCGAGGTAGTTGCCGCACTCCTCAGGCCTGGCACCCGGAATCTCGCCCTCGAAATCGCGGACGAACTCGAACATCTCGCGGACGAGCGGCAGAATCTCCTCGGAGGAGACCTCGCCAAAGACCACGAGGTAGAAGCCCGTGCGGCAGCCCATAGGGCCAAAGTAGACGACGCGCGGGGCCCACTCAGCATGGTTGCGCAGGAAGGTCGCGCCCAGGTGCTCGATGGTGTGGCACTCCGCCGTGTTCATGACGGGCTCGTCATTGGGGGCGGTGAGGCGCAGGTCGAACGTGGTTACCGCCATGCCGCTCGCGGGGTCACGGTCAATGCGGCTCACATAGATGCCCGGCTCGAGCAGAAGGTGGTTGACGGAGAAGCTCGCGATGCGCTCCATGTGATTGTCCTTTCCCACGTCGCCCGCTGCGGACGACAACCCGGCGTTACCGTTCCGGCGTTCCGGCGATAATCCTACGCTTCAGTGACACAGCTTACACGAGCGAGCGACCGCACGTAACGATTTCGACCGCCTCGTCCACGTCATCCGTGACCTTCACGAGCTCAGGGTCGAGCGGAGAGATCATTCCCGCGTCCATCACGGGGCCTTCGATCCAATCGAAGAGGCCGTGCCAGTACTCCGAGTCAAACATGACGACCGGCATGCTCTTGATCTTGTGCGTCTGGATGAGGGTGAGCAGCTCGAAGCCCTCGTCGAGCGTGCCGAACCCACCCGGAAACACGATCGCACCGCTCGAATACTTGACGAACATCGTCTTGCGCACGAAGAAGTACCTGAACGTCATGCCGAGGTTGACCCAACGGTTCATGCCCTCCTCATGTGGCAGCTCGATGCCGAGGCCGACAGACTTGCCACGCGCGCTCGCCGCTCCCCTGTTCGCCGCCTCCATGATGCCGGGGCCGCCACCCGTGATGACGGCGAAGCCACGCTGGGCTAGGAGCCTTCCCGCACGGCGCGCCGCGGCATACATCGGGTCATCGCGCTTGGTGCGGGCCGAGCCAAAGCAGGAGATGGCGGGACCGAGGTCGGCGAGAGCGCCAAAGCCATCGACGAACTCGGACTGGATGCGAAGGACGCGCCAGGGATCCATGTGGAGCCACTCGGTCGAATCCCCGGAGTTGAGGAGCTCCTCCGTCGTGCTTTTCTCGGGGATGAGGTCCCCTCGGAGGATGACCGGGCCCTTGTGATACGTGACGTCAAAGGGCTCGTCTGAGGGGCGAGGTGCGTCGAGCGGCGCGGCAGCAGGCCCATGCGGGCCAGAGGTAACGTCGAGCTTGGCGCCCTCGGTCAGGTGCTTGTTGATCATGACAACCTCCGACTAGAGATTTCCGAGCATGGCGTCCTTCGCGAGCGCCACGCACTCGCGGACGCACGCTTGCGGCAGGTAGAGCGGGTTTGTGGGTGCTGAGATGCCATAGACGTTGCTCAGCCCCTGGCGACGCGCGATGCGGGTGGCGCGCAGCACGTGGAAGTCATTCGTGACGACGCCCACGGAGGCGTCCGGGGAATCGAGGAACGCCGCGGAAAAGCTCAGGTTCTCGGCCGTGGTGGTCGAACGGTCCTCGAGGATGATGCGCGAAGCATCTACGTCAGCGGCCTCAAGGTAGCGGGCCATCGCCTCCGCCTCGCTGCATGGTTCGTCAGGACCCTGGCCGCCGGAAACGATGCATGTGGTCTCCGGATTCCGCTCCAGATAAGCCGCAGCCTCATCCAAGCGATAGCGAAGCGTCTCCTTGGGAGAGCCATCCGCGTTGAGATTCGCCCCGAGGACGACGATGTGGTCTAGGTTCAACGGCGGAGTCGAAACAGCCGCGCTCATGATGAGCGCGCAACCTGCGAAGACACCGCACGCAACCAGCACCATCACGGCAACGGCAATCCGGCGGGTCCATACGGGGAGCGCTTGCCAGGCACCTGTTCGATGCGCCCAGCCTGCAGCAAGAAGCGCCGCGCCCACGACTATCCACACAAGGAAGAATCCGCGAGCGGGATACAAGACGCCCATCGCGGCACCATAGGCGACGCTGGCGGCACCAACAGCTATGAGGATGATAGCCACAACACGCACCTTCGATCAGCCGAGGAGCTCGAGGACCGCGCGATAGCGACCCGGCAGCACGCGATACAGAAAACCTATACCCAAGCTGCCAAATCGATATCCCCTAAACACGCGGGCACAGTTCACCGGCAACGAGCTGACCAGCAAGGCAGGCCAAGACGCCAAGCACGAGGCTGAGCAGCACGTATCCCCCGCCGACAAACCAGTTGCCACGTTCGAAGAGCCCCGACGCCTCAAGGGCGAAGGTGGAGAAGGTCGTGAACCCGCCACAGAATCCGGTCTTGAGCAGAAGCGTCGTCCTGGGAGGCAGCGAGGCGGGAACGGCGAGGCCAACGATAAAGCCGATGCAAAAGGCTCCAATCACGTTCGTGATGAAGGTGGCAACGGGAAAACCCGCATCCGCGGTGGACCCAAATGGCACGAGCGAGATGAGCCACCGCGCGACAGACCCAACGCCACCGCCAACGAACACCGCAAGAGCATCAAACATGATCGGTCCTTCCACAATGCGCGTCAATTCGCTTAAGGATACGAGCTGGGATACAGCCTCGTGCCGCAACCCCCTCAATTAACGCGCGTTAATTCGTTCAAGCATACGCCGAGAAATAAGGGGATACCGAAAGTGAGCAGCCAAATCAAACCTGCCAAAGTAGCCGATAGAACGTCAATCGATTTACCTGCTGGTTTACAAACGCAAATCGACCGTCTACTCGCACGGACGCCATTTGGCTGCTCACTTTCGCATTTAAGGGACTTTCCGTCCCTTCTCCGTATCAATCCAACGGCAAAAACAAGGCAGCGAGGCATGATTCGCACGAAACGGAGGGCCCGGACATACGCCGGGCCCTCCCAAGTCGTCGCGATAGCCGAACCGCGTCGGTTCAGAAGCGTCCGCTCGCAAGCGTTCGTGCTAGCCGAACCTCGCCGGCTCAGAAGCGGGCGCTCGCATTAGTCGAACCGCGTCGGCCAGAACGTGCAAGCCACAGGCACTTAGCTCCTGTTGTTGCCGCCAATCAGCTCGTCGAGAATCGACGGGCCCATCGGGTTCTCGTTAGCGACGCGCTCGCTTTCGAGCACCTCGATGTGGTGCTGCTGACTGATGTGGAGCATCACGACAGCGATGGCAACACAGAGGTCATCATGGGCGATATCGCTAATCTCAATGTTGTGGGAATCGGTACGGCGGCAGCCAGACAGAGCGAGCGTGCCCTTAGAGTCACGAAGCTTGAAGTCAAAGTTGAGAAGATCATCGCCCTTGATCTTCCAACCCGTCTCACCGACCGCGATGGTGCGGGGAGTCTTCAGCAGATCGCGAACAAGGCGGACAGAGCGCCCATTAGCTAGCTTGATGTCATAGACATGGCTGGTCGAGATGACCTGGCCGCGAACCGAGCCGAGGACGGAGCCGCCCACCGCGCGAATCTCGGCCTTGGGCCCGAAGACACCCGTCCTACCGCTAATCTCGAACACGGCGCCGCCAGACCCGTCAACGATGTTCATCTCGGAATCGAAGACGTCGGCAGCGGCGCCCTGGAAGTGCAGCTTGCGAACGGCGCCGGTAACGGCGGCGAAGGCTTGGGGCTCAGACTTCTCGCCCTCCTTGTTCTTGGCCTTGGTCGCGACGATGTTGCGCACGCCAAGGACAATAAGCACGATGCCGATGAGGGCGAAGGAAGCACCGATGATGCCAGCCATATTGGAGCTGCCTGAACCTGGGGTCGCAATCGCGTCGTACGCGTAGAGGCAGCCGGTAATGAGCAGGAGGGTGCCCCAGCCAATGAGCATGTAGGCGAACGTCTTCGCCATCGTGCGCTGGGTCTTATAGTCTTGAGTCCTGATGTCGTACTTATTATTCGCCATGCGTGCCCTCCTGGCCTGCACTCGGCGCCCGCGCAGCCTCGGCGGCGCACGTTGCGTGGCGGGGTTCTCTGTTGCGAAATTGTTGCGAAGATAAGTGTACCCGAACGAACGCAGGGCAACCTCGCAAATGACCGCCCTCGCGAGTCACTCCCTGGGGGGGAGGCGACGACGAACGCCTGGGCGCAGGCCTAAGCGCTCTTCTTGAAGAACGCCAACGCGATCGCACCGGGGCCAACGTGGGTGCCAATCGTCGCTCCCACGGAGTGGACGGGCAGGGCATCGACGTGCATGTTACCCTCCCAGATGGCACGGGAGTCCTCGATGTACTTCCTGAGCAGGCCGTCGTCGAGACCGGCGTAGCCAAGCGCGATCGGCATGGAGAAGTCGACACCGCCGGACTTCTCGATCTGCTGGGTCAGGAGGTTGCGCCCGTTCTTGGAGCCTCGCGCCTTGCCCAGCACAACGACTTCGCCATCCTCGACGGAGATGACCGGCTTGATAGAGAGCAGCTGGCCCACGGTAGCGGCAGCGGCAGGCACGCGACCACCGCGGCGGAGGTACTCGAGTGTGTCGAGCAGACCCACGACGAGGATGTCGTCGCGCACCTGCTCGAGGGCGGCAGCGATGTCCGTCGCGGGGAGGCCCTCCCCCACGAGACGCAGGGCATAGTCGACGAGGACGCGCTCGCCCACGCAAACGTTACGGCTGTCAACGACGTAGACGCCGCTATCAAAGGCAGACGCCGCGGAAACGGCACTCTCATACGTGCCGGAGAGCTTTCCGGAGACCGTGATAACAACGGACTCCTCCCCCGCCTCGCGCGCCTCGCGGATGGCGCCCTCGAAGGCATACGGGTTCACCTGACCGGTCTTCGGCAGATCATCGCACTCGACGAGGAGCTCGTAGAAGCGCCGGTGCGTGAGGTCGACGCTGTCGGCATAGGTATCCGAGCCAAAGGTGACGCTCAGAGGCAGAACCGTGAGCGCTGGGCTTCCGGCGGCTTCGATGTCTTCCGGGGTTATGTCGGACGCGGAGTCCGTGATGATGCGAACGGCCATGGCGAATCCTCTTCCTTATCACGCGCGCGCGAAGGTAAGGCTCGCAATATACGAGGCCCGTAACCCGTCGCCGCACTTCGATGGACGCCTGAGCGCTAACGGCCGATGCCGCGCAGACACTCAAGGACGGATTCGAGGGAGTCATACAGGCGAACGCGCGAGCGCCCGTCGAGCGCCGAGTCAACCCTCGACATGACGCGCGAAATAGCCTGGTCGACGCGGCCCATGACCTCTCGGCCAGCCTGCGTGAGGCAGACCTCGGCACGATAGCGGCGCGTGGTCGACTCCGGGTCATCCTTGACCTCGACGAGCTTGGCCTCGCCGAGACTCGCGATCGTACGGCACACGGCGGCGCGAGTGACGCCCGCCGTGCGGGCGAGCTCTACCGCCGTCATGCCCGTGGAGGAACGACCGAGGTAGTAAAGACACATGAGGTCCGCGCCACGAAGCCCCAGGCGCTCGCACTCCACCGCACGGATGCGCCGAATCTCCTTCTCCGTCGAGGAGATAAGGCGAACGAACTCCTGGAAGCGCTCGCCATCCGTGTTATTCTCGGCCATCGGCCTTCCTCTCTCTGATCCGTCTCGAGCATCATAGCAGAGCTTGTTTATCGCTCAACATCTCTACACAAGGTACCCGAGTGTGCGCGCGACCTAGCTCACGCTGCCGCGAAGCGTTCGCACCATGTGCCTCGGCACGGCGTAGAAGACGTTCGAACCAATGACCTCGTTTGCAGCGCGCTTCGCGTCATCGCAGGCGCCATAGGGCGCGTACGCGTGCCCGTAGGGCGCGAACCTCTCGAGCATGGCGATGTCGTTGCCGCCGTCTCCGTAGACGGCAACCTCGGCCTCCCCGATGCCATAGTTGGCCGCAAGCCAGGCGATCGCCTCGCCCTTGTCGATGTCTGCGCGCGTAACCTCGAACATGCTGGGGTTGAAGGGGGCGTTGACCACCTTGTCAGAGCGTTCCGCAAAGAAGGCATCGAGCTCGCGAATGAGGCCAGGGTCCGTCGTGCGACAGTTGATCTTGCAGATCTCGTTCTCGAGGATGGTGGCGGGCGTCTGATCATAGAGCATCTCGTCCGCCGCGCGCATTCCGGGCGCGTGCATTGCGCGCAGGCGAACGTAATCCTTGGCACGCGTCACGAGGCCATGGGCAACGTACTCCGCGTCATATGCCTGGCGAGACGTGCAGACGTAACTGTGGCGCCTACCGATGCACAGAAACGGCGCCTCGGGAAACGCCGCGAGCGCTTCCTCGACAAACGCCGGGTCGAGCGTGGCGAATCGCAGCACCTCGCCCTCCCTCGAGAGGATGATCGAGCCGTTCGCGCAGACGACGTCACACGGGAGGTCCCCAAAGCCAAAGTCAGAGGGAGAGCGAAACGTCCGCCCCGTGGCGATGGAGAAGCGCGCGCCGGTTTCCACCACGCGGCGGATCGAGGCCGCCACCGGGCGCGTCACGGAATGCGTGGCGCCCAGCAGCGTCCCGTCAAGGTCTGATGCGAACAGGCGAACCAAGGCAACACCTAGTTGTTCTGCATGATGATGCCCTCGACGCCGTCGGCGACGCGCTCGCACGCGTCGAGGCAGCTCTCGAGGATGGTGTAGATCTCTCGCATGCCGAGGACGCGGAGGGGGTCGGTCTCGGTCGTGTGGAGCTCGCGCATGATGCGGAGAAAGATCTCGTCGCCCACGGACTCGAGAGTGTTGATCGAGACGACGTGCTCGTGGAGGGACTCCGGCTTCTTGAAGTTGGGAAGCTCGGCAATCATGTTGCGAACCTCTTCGGCAGCCTTCACGAGCATCGTCACCATCTCGAGCGCACCGGGCGTGAGCTCATGGATGTTGTCGTAGTAAAGGCGATGGAGGACGCCCTCGATGTAGTCCGTGACATCGTCGAGGCTGGAGCTGAGCCTTGCGAGGTCCTCGCGCTCGATCGGGGTGATGAAGGCCTTGAGGAGGGTGTCCATCATGCCGTGGCGAAGGTCGTCGGAGGACTGCTCGATCTCGTGCATCTCGTCCATGTGCTTCTCGAGCTCCGCGGGATTGTAGTCGCGCATGATGCCCTCGAGCAGGTGCGCGGCCTTGCAGATGTTGTCAGCGCAGGAGTTGTAGTTGTCGAAGTAGAAGGAGTCGCTCTTACGAGCCATGTCGGTTCCTCTCGATTGGGGACGTTGGGGTGAGCTAGCGGCGACAACGCCGGAGACGGTACTTGATGTGCAAGCCGCGGCGCCCGCGGAATAGCGCCGGGCCCGCCGGCAGGGGACGACGGGCGGCAACGGGCTGCCGCCCTGACGAATGCAACCTAGAACAGGAACATGAACAGCTTGGCCATGGCGAAGCTGATGAGGCCGCAGCCCGGGAACGTGAAGACCCAGGTCAGCATCATATCCTTCACGACGCCAAAGTTAATGGCTGAGAGGCGCTTCACAGCGCCGACGCCCATGATCGCGCTCGTCTTGGTGTGGGTGGTGGAGACGGGAATGCCGAGCTCGGTCATGATGAGCAGGCAGAGCGAGCTCGCGAGGTCCGCGGCAAAGCCCTGGTACTTCTCGAGCTTGACCATGTCCATGCCCACGCTCTTGATGATGGGCTCACCGCCGACGCTCGTGCCGATGCCCATCGTGATCGAGCAGAGCATCATGAGCCACACGGGGATGACGACGCCCTCGACGCTCGACTGACCGCCGCAGAACGCCACGCCAAGGAACAGAACGCCGATGAACTTCTGGCCATCCTGGGCACCGTGCATGAAGCTCATGGCAGCGGCACCGAAGATCTGGGCATAGCGGAAGAAGCCATCAGTCTTCCGGCGGTCCGCTTCGGCGAAGACGATGGTCACGAGCTTGCAGACGAGCCAGCCGATGGCAAAGCCGAAGAACAGACTCATGACGAGGCCATAGATGACCTTGATCCACTCCTCGCCGTTCACGCCGTCCAGGCCGCCCTGGATGGCGATGGCGGCGCCGGTGAGGCCGGCGATGAGACTGTGGCTCTCAGACGTGGGAATGCCGAACACCGAGGCACCCACGCTGTACACGACAATCGAGAATAGCGCGGCGCACAACGCTACGAGCGCAGCTTCCGTGTTGCCGCCGAAGTCGACCATGTTGGAGATGGTCGAGGCGACGCTCGCGTTGATCTTCGTCATCACGAGGACGCCGAGGAAGTTGAGCAGGGCGCTCATGACGATGGCGGGCTTCACGCGCATGCAGCGCGTGGTGACGCACGTGGCAATTGCGTTGGGAGCGTCAGTCCATCCGTTAACGAAGATGACGCCGAGCGTGAGAAGCGTAGTGAGCGCAAGGGGCGGGCTCGTGAGAACCTGCCCCATGAAGTGCGCGAACGAGACGTCCAAGCTATCCCCCTTCTTGACAGACATACACGCTATTGTGCACCAAAGACGGGGGATTCGCTTACGTATGCCTTACAAAGAGCTGACAAGTTCGGCGGGTGGAACGTGGAGCATCGCTGAAATCGCGTGCGATGGCGGGTGCCGCGCGAGACCCAGCGAGGCGCATGACGCACAATTGCAGCCACAGTTCCCTTGAGAACGGGGTCCGCATGGCATTGCTCAGGAACATCATCTTCGACATGGGAAACGTCCTCATGACCTTCGACGGCCATGAGTTCGCAAGTGCCTTCACGGAGGACGAGGAGGACGCAGACCTGCTCTACGCTGCGCTTTTCGGCCGTACGGAGTGGGCGCTGCTCGACTCGGGCACCATCAACCACGCCACGATGCTGCGCGTGGCGGAGGCCCACATCCCGGAGCGGCTCCTCCCCAACCTCTATAGCTGCTTTGACCACTGGCCGGAGCTCTCACGCCCTCTCGAGGCGACAAACGACCTCGCGCGTCGCCTGCACGCCGCGGGCTTTGGCGTCTACGTGCTCTCCAACGCCTCGGACAGGATCTTCGAGCAACTCGACCGCGCACCCGCGCGTCCCATCCTTGACGGCGTGGTCGTCTCCGCGGAGGAGCGCCTCATGAAGCCCGACCCCGCGATCTTCTGCGTCCTGTGCGACCGCTACGACCTCGCGCCCGAGGAATGCCTCTTCGTCGACGACAACCTTGACAACTGCCGGGGCGCCAGAGCCGCCGGCATGTGGACGCACCATTTCACCGGCGACGCCGGCGCGCTCGAGAATCAGATCGCCACGCTCTCGCAGGGTGACAAGGCCTAGCGGGACGGCAAAGCGCGTCCGGCGCCCGATGTCTGGCACCCGCGCGAGCCCACGCATCCGCACCCGCGCGCACCTGAGTGCACGTTCACACGCACCCTAGAACACGGAGAAGCTCGGCTCGCTCACGCGGCAGAGGTCCCGGCCCGCGGCCATCTCGCGCATAGCGTCAACGAACGCCGCTTCCTCACCCGCGCGAAACGCGAGCGTGATGGTCACATCCGCCCCGTACTCAGACCCTCGGTCATGCGCGCCGGAGCGCTCTGCGAGGTCACGCACGCGATCGTGCATGGCATAGGGAATCGTCAGCTCAACGACGGTAACGAGCGTCTTCTCCACGAGAAGCCCGGCCTCGCGCGCAGCCTCGACCGCGCGCTGCGTCGCCGTCGTGTACGCGCGGACGAGCCCGCCGGGGCCCAGGAGCGTGCCGCCAAAGTAGCGCGTCACCACGCAGCAACAATCCCTGAGACCCGACCCGCGAAGGACCTCGAGCGCAGGCATGCCGCTCGTGCGTTGGGGCTCCCCGTCATCGCTCTGGCGTTCCGTGCCATCCGCCAGGATCCAGGCGGGAACGTTGTGGCGAGCGTCGTAGTGCTGGCGGCGAATACTCTCGATGAAGGCGTTTGCCTCGCCCTCGTTCTCGACATGCGTCAGGTGTGCGATAAAGCGGCTCTTGCGGTCAACGAACTCCGCCGTCGAGACCTCATCTACCGCTAGCGTCAGATACGATGCGGCGCCGGCCGCGTTGGCGCCCGACGTCGCATCAGCAGACCCTGTCTTGGCTTTGGCCTTCGCCACTAGAGCCTCCGGAGGAGATGCGCCATGAACTCAGAGGCATCCGCCTCATCCGGGCCATCAATCTTGACGGTGATGGTGTCGCCGAGGTGGGCCCCCAGGCCCATGAGACCGATCACGTCCTCGCCGTCAGCGGAGTGGTCCGAATGGCTTACGGTGTAGGCACTCTCCCACCGCGCGGCCTCGCCGGCAATAAGCATCACGGAGCGAGAGTGAAGACCCATTGGGTCCTTAATGGTATGGGTTAGCTCGACCATGTCTCTCCTGTGAGGCGTTGTGATTGGGTTTCATAACATGGTAGCGATTAATTAACTGCTTATCCCCGACATTTCGCTGACAGATAGACCAATTTGCATATCGGCATCAGAGAGGCGCATGAGTTAGGGGCAAACGATCCCCGGTCACGCCCTCTCGGCGAGCTCGCGCACGAGGTACTCGGTCTTATCCCAGCCGATGCACGGGTCGGTGATCGACTTGCCGTAGACGCCACCGTCGACGGGCTGGCTGCCGTCCTCGAGGTAGGACTCGACCATGAAGCCGCGCACGATGTTGCTGATCGACTCGCTGCGTCGGCAGGAGTCGAGCACCTCCTTGCAGATGCGGAACTGCTCGAACGGGCGCTTGCCGGAGTTGTCATGGTTGCAGTCGACGATGACGGCCGGGTTGGCGTAGTTCTCCCTCGTGTAGCGCTCGGCGAGGCGCTCGAGGTGCTCGTAGTGGTAGTTGGGGTAGTTGCGACCATCAAGGCCGATGTAGCCGCGGAGGACCGCATGGGCGAGCGGGTTGCCCTGCGTGGTGACCTCCCAGTTGCGATAGATGAACTCCTGCGGAGCCTGGGCGGCGTAGATGGAGTTGAGCATGACCGTGGTCGATCCGGCGGTGGGGTTCTTCATGCCAACGGGCACGGAGACGCCGGAGGCGACGAGACGGTGCTCCTGGTTCTCGACGGAGCGGGCGCCCACGGCGACGTAGGCGAGCAGGTCGAAGAGGTACTGGTAGTTGGAGGGGTAGAGCATCTCGTCAGCCGTGAAGAAGCCGGTCTCCTCCGCCACCGCGAGGTGCATGTGGCGGATGGCCTTCACACCCTCGAGGACGTCTGCCTTGGCGTCCGGATCGGGACTGTGGAGAAGGCCCTTGTAGCCGGTGCCCTTGGTGCGGGGCTTTGCGGTATAGACGCGAGGGACGATGACGAGACGATCTTCGACGTCCTCCGCGAGTTTTGCCAGGCGCGTGACGTACTCGAGCACGGAATCCTCGCGATCCGCAGAGCACGGACCGATGACGAGGAGCTTGCGCGGGTCCTCGCCGGTGATGACGCGGGCAACCTTCTCGTCAAAGGCGACCTTCTTGGCGGCGAGCTCGGGAGAGAGGGGCATACCCTCTCGAATCTCCTGCGGGATGGGCAGGCGACGCTTGAAACTCATCGACATAGCTAACCTCCTGTATGCGCAAATCGGGCACTGGTAAGGCTTCGCTATGCCTCGTGCGCCCCCACGCGCGAGAGAATTTGCCCGCCACTATACCAGCTTTGTGTTTCCGGAAGCCTTCGCAATCCGGAAGTCAGCACGTGCTACAATCGCTTCCGCGAGGTGGGCTAGACGACCGCGGGGCCTGTGAGCGATCGCAGGTCATGAGGAAAGTCCGGGCTCCACAGGGCAGGATGCTGGCTAACGGCCAGGCGGGGTAACCCGACGGAAAGCGCCGCAGAAAAGAAGACTCCCACTGGCGGGTTCGCCCGTTAAGGGAAAAGCTGAAACGGTGGTGTAAGAGACCACCAGCGTCGTGGCGACACGGCGGCTTGGCAAGCCCCATCCGGAGCAAGCGCAAATAGGAGCGCCATGGTGTTGCCCGCACCGCGCTCGGGTTGCGCGCTAGAGGCCAACGGCAACGTTGGTCGTAGATAAATGGTCGTCCTAGACAGAACCCGGCTCATAGGCCCACCTCGTACTGAAGACCAAGGCGCTCCCCCGGACCACCGGAGGAGCGCCTCTTTCTGTGCGCGCGCCGGAAAGCCACGTGCGACGCGACATGCGGGCACCAGACGGACGCGTGCGGCAACGGCGCGAGAGTATCAGGCGGACGCACCACGAGGCCTCAGATGCTAGAGGCGGACCACCCTCGTGCCGTGGACCTCGGAGACGCCGAGGGCACGGGCGAGCTCCTCGCAGTTCTCCCAGGTGACGCCACCGCCGGGAAGGATGCCGATCCGGCCGGCGGCACGATTGACGTAGGCGCGCAAGCGCGGGAGGTTCTCCCCGATCGACGTACCGGCAGGGCCGCCGTGCGTGAGAATCCGCGTGACGCCATGAGCGGCGAGCCAGCCGATGGCGTCAAGCTGCTCGTCCGGCGTAATATCGTCAAACGCCATGTGGAAAGTGACCTCGAGGGACCCACCCGCGCACGAGCGCACCGTCGAGAGCAGGTGTTCCGTCGCGTCCACGTCGAGGCGTCCGTCACGCGCGCAGCCAAAGACGACGCCGTCAACGCCAGAGCACGCGTGGGAGACGATGTCGTCGTCCATCATCCGGAGCTCGTCTGCGCTATAGGCGAAGTCTCCCCCACGCGGGCGAACCATCGCCATGAGGGTGGCGCCGTGTTCGCGGCATAGGCGCGAGGCGGCACGGACGACGCCCACGGAGGGCGACGTGCCCCCGCACGCAAGATTGTCACAGAGCTCGATCCGCTTCGCCCCTGCATCGATGGCGTCAGGCACGCGCTCCATGTTCTCCGCGCAGAACTCCTTGAGTAGCATCTCGTCTCTCCTCTCGGACATACGAAAAAGGCGGGCCCCAAACGGGACCCGCCCAAACAGAGACAACGGCCTAAGAACTAGTCCAGATCATCGACGTCAACGCCGGACATGGGCAGCTGAGCCGGCTGGGCAAGCTGCGTGGCATCCGCGTCGGCGGCAGGCGTGGCCGGGGCGGCCGGAGCGGCAATGGCAGCGGAGCCGGTCGGGGCGGACGCGGCGAACTGGTTGGAGAACGCGTTGTCGGCGTCATCCATGAAGTGCTGGAGGAGGGCCTTGTACTGGTCGCGGAACTCCTCACGGGAGGCCTTCAGGCGATCCATCTCGTCGAGCTCGCTCTGCTTCTCGGCAAGGGCCTGGCGGATGACCTCGCGGGCCTTCTGGTCAGCGTCGTTGCGGATCTTCTCAGCGTTGTCACGGGCCTCGGCGACCATGCGGTCAGCGGACTGCTGTGCGACGATGAGGACCTTGGAGATCTGGCTCTCGGAGGCGGCGGTGGCGACGGGAGCGGCAGCCGGGGTCTCGGCGAGGGGAGCGGCGGCCTGCTGGTTCTGGAGCTGGGCAACCTGGGCCTGGGCGGCGGCAAGCTGCTGCTCGGAGGCGTTCAGGCGACCCTTGAGGTCTGCGATCTTCTGGAGCATCGCGTCGACCTCGCCAGAAAGGCGCTCGAGGAAGTTGTCAACCTCGTCGGTGTCATAGCCGTGCTTGGAGGGAGAGAAGGTGAGCTGGTCGATTTCTGCGGGTGTGATTGCCATTCTTATTCCCTTTCGTTCCTTGGACGTCGTGCCGCCCATGGTCACGCAATTTGGTCACGCTATCTGCATAGGCTTCACGTAATTATAGCGGGTCGAGAGCTACGAGGTTATCAGTTACACAAAGGCACATAACCGATGCCCGGCAAGACACCGACAGAGTACGTGAAGCGCCCAGACAGAAACGAAAACAGGCCAGAGACGAATCCCTGACCTGCAAACATTTGGTAGCCCGTACCAGATTCGAACTGGTGATCTCCGCCTTGAGAGGGCGGCGTCCTGAACCGCTAGACGAACGGGCCATATATAATGGGACTATCGGAGTGTCCCGAAAACTCTTGGTAGCCCGTACCAGATTCGAACTGGTGATCTCCGCCTTGAGAGGGCGGCGTCCTGAACCGCTAGACGAACGGGCCATGTGGTGCAACGCAGGCGATGGCTGGGATGGAGGGAGTCGAACCCCCATTGACGGAACCAGAATCCGCTGTCCTGCCATTAGACGACATCCCAATGAATGCCTGCAGCGCCTTCGCGCAAGGAAGAACTATACGGGAGCAAAGGTATATGCGCAAGAACTAATTTCAAATTTCTTCGAGAGATCGAGCATTCATTCACAAGTTATGCATAACCGCAGGTGAGAGACACTTCAGCTGCTACGCGCTGCACACCCCGGGCTCGCCAGCGGTGACGCGCTACGCGGCCAGGCTCGGAACGGCGGCTCGCACGGCCTTGGCAAGACCCACGCCCACGCAGGCCTTTATCGCGTCCAGCGCGATGAACGGCGCGGAGCCCGCAGCGAAG